>JAGQHJ010000016.1 GCA_020431915.1 Cyanobacteria bacterium HKST-UBA04
GCCAAATAAGCCGAACAGGCCGTGGGCATGGTTGCCGTCGCCATGTTGCACGGATTGGGGAACCCATGGAGTACCGTTGGCCTGTGCCGTTGTGCCGACTTGCGGTTGCGGCACCGTCAAGGCTGGCCTGTAGCCTGAAAATGCGGATGACCCATCCATACTCATACCGTGTTATCCATCCTTCCTTTAATCACCACCACCGGCTTGCCCCAATAACACGCCCGGTCGGTGTACCGTCGGTGTATCGTGATGGTGTGATAAATCCTTCCCTTTTTATACCCTAATAAAAACAACTATTAAGCCGCGATTGTCCAAGGGCTTCAAAAATTGACGGGATTGTTACAAACGCCGGGGGCAGGCGCACGGGCCTGGATTCAGGGGGCTTCATGCACCATTCGTGTGCGTGTCCCTCCCCGATGCCTGTAGCCTGTGGAACAAACCGCTGTTATAGATCCGCCTCTCGTTGAACGGACATTACCCCATTACCCCATGGTTCCTTTGACATCGGCATTCGATAGTGCCATGGTGCTGTAAAATTGGCCTTGAGCGAATATGATAGAGGCCTTTCCTTTGCATGTAGGCTATTACACGGTTTTAATCGTGTTTTAAATTGCGTTTAAAGGCGCTTTTCCTGATGGTGTTTCCACTTACCCATGTCTCGACGGCCCCGTTTGCCGGGGTTTATCGCCGCCAACCCGATAACACGGACAAGAATACCCGGGGCTTTATTCACAACAGGACAAACTATTACACCGTCGACGACCATTTGGGCAACCACGCCACCGAAGTCGGGCAAATCCAGCAACGGGCCCGAGAGATTCGTCGTCAGCAGAGTGAATCGGCTGGTAATACTTGGCAAGGCGAGCGATACGCCTGTCTGGCCGAGCTGGCCGTCTAACGCCTTTTCATCAGCCTTTATAACCCTGGCACCCCTACAGGCTTACATTTGGCGGTGAATCGAGTAGTCGACAAGCAGGTCCAGTGCGGTTTTATAGGGCGACGGGCGGAGGTGGGCAATGGCGTCCGTGGCGGCTTTGGCGTAATGCCGGGCCAGGTCCTTGGTGGCGGCCAAGGCATTGGTGTCGTCAATAACGGCCTGGATGTCGGGAATCACGGCTTCGTTTTGGTCGTTAAACAGTTGCAGACAGAGGTTCTTGAACTGCTTGAGCCGGTCCGGCTGTCCGTTGAGCTTGTCAAAGGCGATCAGTACCGGGGCGTTGATTAGGCCGTTTTTCAGGTCGTCGAGGACGGGTTTGCCCAGGGTTTGGGCATCGGCGGTGTAGTCCAGCAGGTCGTCGACAATCTGGAAGGCGATGCCAAACTGCTCGCCAAACTGCTGCAGCCGGGCAATGTCACTTTCGGGCAGGTGGTTGTTTACCCCGGCCGACTCACCACAGGCGGCAAACAGCGAGGCGGTCTTGCAGACGTTCTTGCGTAGGTAGGTGGGCCAGTCCATGTCCAGGGTGTAGCCGGTCTTTAGCTGTTTAACCTCGCCCTCGCACAGGTTGGCCAGCACCATGGCAAAAATCGAAACCAGGCGGCAGTTGTTCAGCTGGCTCAGCTTCAGGCTGGCCTGGGCCAGCAGGTAGTCGCCGCTGAGGATGCTCAGGCGGTTGCCGTAGTCGGCCCGAATGGTGGGTAGGCCGCGGCGCAGGTCGCTGTCGTCAATCACGTCGTCATGCAGCAGGGTGGCCACGTGGATGAGTTCGGCCACGGCGGCCGTCTCGATGTGGCGGAACCCGACCGGTTTTTCGTGACTGGAGGTGCTGGTGCTGGAGGCGGCCGACAACAACAGCCCGACCAGAGGCCGTAGCAGCTTGCCGGTGTTGTTCAGGGTTTGGGCAATGGTGTGGGCCAACACCTCGATGTCGGGCATGATGATGCCCTGGATACTGGTCTTGACGGCATCCAACTGCTCGCTGACCACGGGGACGATAGGCGCCAGCTCGGGGTGGGCCATCATCAGGGCCAGGGCCGACCGTTTGTCCTGGCGGGTATTGGGGGCGGAGGGTGACGTGGTACGGGTCAAAGTAAAAGACGTCCTGTCGGTTACGGGGCCGAAACGGGGAAACGAGGGGAAGTTTACCACAGGGTGTGGACCTCCGTAGCATAGCATGGGCAAACACCCCCGATCGACGGGTAATCACAGAGAGGGAGGCCGGTCTTATGTTACAGCTGCTACAAGACTTGAGCTGCCCCATTGAAATTAAGCCCGGCTTGAACGACCCTATAGAAGAGAGATCGTCAGATACTATCAGACACCGTGCGTCTTGAACCGCTTGCTTTTTACGCTTGCTTTTTACTGGTGTAACCCGCGAATGCCCCTGCCAAACATGTCCAGCCCCCTTCCCTCAACGTCCTCTCTATGGCCCGTCGCCAACCTCAAGCTGCCCGAGCGGCTGATGGTTGTGCTGCAACCGGTTTTGGGCACATTTCGGTCGGTGCAGCTGGCCGTGGTTTTGCTGGCCCTGCTGGCGGCAGCCACCATTGCCGGTGTGGTACTGCCCCAGGAAGGCAATGTCGATGTGGCGCAAATCCAGAAACAGTTTGGCCCCAACTACGCCTTCATGAAGCAGTTGGGCATGTTTGGCGTGTTTTCCAGCTTCTGGTTTATCACCCTGGAAGTGCTGTTTTTCTTTAACCTGCTGATTGGCAGCTTCAAGTGGCTTAAGCCGGCCTGGCTGGCCGCAACCCAGGTGGCCTACGTGCCGGCTGCCGTTATGGCGCTTAAGCCGGCGGCCCACAGCCTTCGGGTAAAGGCGGGTGCCGATGTCCAGGCCGCTTTGGCCCAAGCCCAGGCCGTGTTCAAGCGGCACGGCTATCATGTGCACGTTAACACGGCTGACGGCCAGCTGTATGCCACCAAGGGCCAATGGTCCCGGCTGGGGCCCTGTGCTGCCCACCTGGGTATTTTGATATGCTTGCTGGCAGGGGTGTACGGGTCGTTTACCGGTTTCAAGGCCATTCATATGGTGGCCCCCGGCGGGCAATTCCAGATACCGTCGTCGGCCATGTTTGCCACCAATACCCCCCAGCCGTGGTGGTTTGGCCAGATTCCCACGTGGACCATTGCCGTACGCGATTTTCGGATGGAGCACTACGAAAACCACCCCGACGTGGTAAAAAACTACTACTCCGGCCTCGATATCGTTGACGGGCAGGGGCATCTGCTCAAGCGCCAAACCATTTCCGTTAACCACCCACTGAGCTACGATCATATTTCCATTTACCAGGCCAGCTTTGCTCCGTCAGGTCGCTTTAAGGTGACGGTTGACGGTCAACCCCGGCTGCTTGAGCTGAACCAGGCCTTTAACCAGCGCAGTATCAGTGTAAACCGGCTGTCTGACGGACGAACGCTGATTATGTTTCCCTTTTTCGCCAATCAAGATCCTGGTGTGACGCAGGATCATGCGGTGTTTTTCGTGCTGAAAAAAGGGGAAGGCGATTTGCCGCAGGGCACCATGCCCGAAACCTTGAAGCTGTTGCCTGGCGCGTCGGGCACGCTTAAAGGCACGCACATTACCTATGTGGAGCCGGAAATGCAGACGGGGCTGCAAATCAAGCGCGCCCCCGAGGTGCCATGGATGTACCTGAGCTTTGTGATTATCAGCATCGGCACGGTAATGTGCTTTTTCAGTCAGCGGCAGGTGTGGTTGACGCTGGCTCCCGTCGACGGTGACCCGTCGGCCGGCCATGCCGTGATGCTGCACCCCAAAACCAACAAGGCCCGCCTCAGTTTTAGGCGGGAAATGCTGGCGATTGAGGCGGCCCTGGTGGCCCGGCTTACCAGCGCCAACCCGTCAGAACGTAGCGGATAGACGAGAGAGACAGAGAGAACAGGTGGTGTCGGCAATGAATACCTTTAATTGGCTTCAGTTGGAACAAATGGGTGCCTCGGCAGGGTTGTTGCTGGTGGCTCTTGGTACGTTGATGTACGTGCTGCATGTGCTGCTGCCCAAGCCCTGGCTGCGTTTGACAGCCACCATCATCATGGGGCTGGCGGCCGTCAGCCTGATGGCGAGCGTTGCTGCCCGCAGCATACAGGCCGAATTCTTTGCCTTGTCCAACATGTACGAGGCGCTTTTGATTTGTACCATTGGCCTGCTGGTGGCCTTTGTCGTTATCGAGCGCTGGTTTTCGGTGCCCAACCTGGGGTGGGCCGTGGGCTTTCTGGCCCTGATCATGCTGTTTTACGGCGGGTCGCTCCCGACCGACATCACCCCCTTGCAGGCCGCTTTGCGCAGTTACTGGCGTGCTATTCATGTGCCGCCGCTGCTACTTAGCTACGGGTTCTTTACGGTGGCTTTCTTCAGCTCCGTGGGGTTTCTGGTCGTCGACACCAAGCAGCAAGGGGCCTTGTCTCGGGCCATGTTGCGCGAGTCGCTGCTGCCCGCCGACGGCATAGGAGCGGTTGGCGGAACTGGTGGTGGTGAGGTTTCGGCCTACAATGCCGACCAGTCCAACAGCGGGGGCTTGCTTGACAGAAGTTTTACCGGTTATGGCGCCGTGTATGACGAGGTAACCTACCGGGCCATTGCCGCCGGGTTTCCGTTGCTGATGATTGGCGTGATTTTGGGAGCACTTTGGGCCAACGAGGCCTGGGGCAACTACTGGAGCTGGGACCCCAAAGAATCCATGAGCCTGGTTACGCTGCTGGGCTATGGCGTGTATTTGCATATGCGCCTTAACGGCGAGCATTCGCCCCGAACCTTGGCATGGGTGTCAGTTATTGGCTTTTTGCTGGTGTTAATGACCTTTGTGGGCGTCAATATGTGGGGTTTTGGCTCGCTGCACAGTTATGGTGCCATAGAAACGTAACATTGGCGCCATTTTTGAGGTGTTGGGCTTGAATGACGGGCCGGTTCACTATAAGGTGGGGCCTTACCGTTGTTCATACCATTGTTTGTGTGCGGCGTTTCGTCCCCGTTTTCATTTCCTTCCCCCTCTTCCGGCTTGAGAACGGTGCGGCCCGATATAAAGCGAGAGAAAAGAGAGCGTGTTGCCCATGACTGTATCCCTGATGACCGTATCGCCTGTTTCCCCCTTTAACCGTTCGGTTCAGTCTCCCCAGTTTGCCAAGCTGTGGGCCCGGCCCAAAACGCAGCCTTCCTCCTCTTCGGCTGCCGCAGCACCTGTTCCGGGTCGGCTGATTGAAGTGACTGGCACCGGGTATGCCGACGGGGATCAAACGGATTTTCGGGTGCTGACCAGCCAGGGCTCCATGTCCCGGCGGCAGTTTTTGCTGGAATATGACGTGCTTGATACCTCGAATCCAGCTAACCGCGATCTGCTGGGGGCCATTGATCACTGGCGGGAATTCCGCGACTAGCGTGTTTTGGAACGGCCAGATATATACGGTATTGTATAAACTAGGCTGTTAATGGATACCCAGTATAACGGATCTTAATAAACCGTACCGGTTCGATACCGCTCGGATCGGGTGTGTAGGTAAGGCAGCGTGAAACCTTGTGTGGGTTGGTGTGGGATTGCTGTGGGGTGGGGGCCCCGGGGGCTCAAAAATCGGGTGAATAGGTGGGGTATGCCCCGTGGTGGCTGAATTGGAGGACACAAGCGGTTTATAGTTGGGTTTAATACATTTAGACAAAAGCAGACTATTCAAGTGCACTTAAATTTACTACAATAGGGAATGTGTAACGATGGCCTTATGGAATCGCCCGTTACATGGCATTCTTTGGGTGCTTGGTTTGACTGGCGTAGACCCGGCCCTTGTTTTCCAAGCCCGAAGGGCTATACGAACAAAGAACGCGTTTATCGTTTTGACAACCTCGCGGGCATGGACCCATGCCGCACTGGGAGGGGGTTGCGATTGCCTGTAACGATTCAGAAACCGACTTTGCATCAAGACCCGGCCGAAATTATTCGGTTTACTGGCGTATGCAAACGGTTTGGTGATCAGTCGGTGCTTCAGGACCTCAATTTTGAGATTTATCCTGGCGAAACGGTGGTGCTGATGGGGCCTTCGGGGTGTGGCAAAAGTACCGTGCTGCGGTGTCTCAACAAGCTCGAGGCGGTTGATGCCGGTGATATTGAAGTGCGCGGCTTCAACATTACCCGTGCCCCCCGCCGTACCAACTGGAACCAGTACCGGGCCAACATCGGCATGGTCTTCCAGCAGTTCAATCTGTTCCCCCATATGACGGTGCTCGACAACATCACCATTGGGCCGGTCAAGGTCAAGGGCGTCGACAAGGCGGCCGCTCGTCAGCAGGCCATGGCCCTACTGGAACGGGTGGGACTGGTTGAAAAGGCGGATCGTTACCCCATTACCCTGTCCGGTGGCGAAAAGCAGCGGGTGTCTATTGCCCGGGCCCTGGCCATGAGCAGCGACATCTTGCTGATGGACGAACCCACCAGCGCGCTCGATCCGGTGATGACGGCCGAGGTGTTGCGCACCATCCAGACCCTCTCGCAGGAGGGCATTACCTTGCTGATTGTTACGCACGAGGTGGATTTTGCCCTGCGCGTGGCCGATCGTATTCTGTTTTTCGACCAGGGGCAGATTGCCGTTGAGGGGCCGCCGGACGTGTTTACGCAGCCCCTGAATCACCCGATGGCTCGACAATATTTTGAATTGCTGAGGGCGGGCAAGCCGGTTCCTGACCAGTCTGAGCTGGTGCAGAAGCATCAGCCCGAGGCGGTTTAGCGGCTGCCGTAATTCGGGTGCCGGCCTTGCCTTGCACAGCCAGCACCAGGTTTTGCAGCGACGTGATCATGGCCACCTGGCCCCCGTGCTCCACAAATTCTGTTAAGGCCTGAACCTTTGGCCCCATGCTGCCGGGCGGAAATTGCCCCTCATTCAGGTATTGCCGGGCCTGACCGGCATCAATCGTGTCGAGGGCGGCTTCGTCGGCTGTGCCAAAATTGATGTAAAGCTGCTCGACGGCGGTGCAAATCACCACCTGTTCGGCACCGATGCACCGGGCAATCAGGCAGGCGGTAAAGTCCTTGTCGATGACGGCTTCCACCCCCCGAAGCTCGCCGTCTTCCATGATGACGGGGATGCCGCCGCCGCCGCCACAGCACACAATTTGACCCGATTCGACCAGGGTTTTAATGGCCTCGATTTCGAGCACCTGGTGCGGATAGGGCGAGGGGACCACCCGGCGCCAGCCCCGGTTGCTGTCGCTTTTTATAATCCAGCCCTTTTCGGCGGCCAGGGCCTCGGCAGCCCCCTGGGTGTAGAAATTGCCAATGGGTTTGGTCGGCAGCAAAAAGGCGTTGTCGTCGGGGTCAACCAGAACGGTGGTGTTGATTTCGACCAGGCCGGGCAAGGGCGAGACCCCCAGTTTTTTCAGTTCGTTGACCATGGCCTTCGTCAGGGCATAGCCGATTTCGGCCTGGGTCCAGGCCACGCAGCAATCCAGGCCGATAGGCCATTTGGGGGGCAGGGTGTAGCACTCCACCATGTCCAGGTGGTTGCCGACCTGCGGGCCGTTGCCAAAGGTAATGATGGGCAAGAACCCCATCTTGACCAGGGTGGCCAGTTGACGGGCAATGGCTTCGAGTTTGCTGGGATCGATGTTGTTGCCGCCTTCAGGCTCAAAGAGGGCATTGCCGCCAATGGCCACGACGACGCGGGTAGGTTGACTCATAGGGGGAAAGGGTACCGGTTGGTTGTGATTGAAGGGGAAGGCTGGGCAAGCGCCCCGGGTAAAAAGTATCCCTATCATAGCGCTGCTCGATAGAATCTGACCATCCTCTGCCCGATGGGGGGTAGGGGGGGGGTGAGGCCGGAGGAGACAGGAGGAGACAGTGACCAATTCTGGGTTACTTTACAAACTGCGCCTATTATATATTCGGCTGATTTTTGCTATAGTTTACCCTGTGTCCCGCTTGATGCCTGCTTGGTGTCCAGCTTGGTGTCTGTTTCGTGTACAGCCTGTCACCACGACAAGGAGTCCCCGACGTGATTTACCTGGATTATGCCGCCACGACCCCGACCCACCCCGAGGTGGTTGAGGCCATGGCGCCTTACCTGACCCAGATCTGGGGTAACCCTTCCAGCCTGCACCAGGTAGGGCTGGCGGCTCACGCGGCCCTGGAGTCGGCTCGCCAGAGCCTGGCCGGGCAGGTGGGCTTGTTGGACGAATCGGGGCTGGTGTTTACCAGCGGGGGGACGGAAAGCAACAACCTGGCCATCAAGGGGGTGGCAGGGGCTTTGCAGCATAAAGGGCGGCACCTGGTTACGGCCGCCACCGAGCATGCGGCCGTGCTTGAGCCGATGCGTGCTTTGGCCAAGGCCGGCTGGACAGTGACCGAACTGCCCGTGACGGTGGATGGCCGGGTTGAGCTGGCTACGCTGCGTGCCGCCCTGCGCCCGGATACCGTACTGGTGAGCCTGATGCATGGCAACAACGAGGTGGGGACCCTTCAAGACATTGCGACGTTGGCTGCCACGGCCCGGGCGGCCGGTGTGCTGTTTCACACCGATGCCGTGCAGACTGTCGGCAAGCATGCGGTGGATATGGCCGAGCTGGGTGTCGATTTGCTCAGCGCTTCGGCCCACAAGTTCTACGGCCCGAAGGGCATGGGGTTTTTGGCCGTGAACATGCAGACTTGTCCCGACCTGGTGTCCCTGCTCGATGGGGGCGGCCACGAAGGGGGGCGGCGATCCGGGACACAAAACGTGGCCGGGGCCGTGGGGATGGCCAAGGCCCTGGCTTTGGCCGAAGCGGATCGGGCTTCAACCACCACCCGCCTACAGGCGCTGCAGGCCCGGTTGTGGGACGGCTTGGTTGAAAGCCGTCAAACCGGGGCCGATATGGTGCTCAATGGGCCGGCGATTCTGACGGATCGGGTGGTGGGGAACCTCAACGTTTCACTGCCGCCCTACCAGAGCGAGGCTTTATTGCTGAAACTGGACATGGCCGGTATTGCCGTGTCGGCGGGGTCGGCTTGCCACAGCAGCCAATTGCACGGGTCGCATGTGGTTCGGGCCTTGTACGAAGGCCGCCAGCCGGATGCACGCGTGTCGGCCCTGGCGTCGTCCGCCCTGCGGTTTTCGCTGGGCCGGTTGACAACGGCCGACGAGATCGAGGCGGTGCTGGCCCAGATGGATCGGCTCAGTCGGTTGAGCCAGCCCAGTCAGTCTAACCAGTTTAGCCAATGTCAGGTGCCGGCTTCGGTGTAGCTGCCTTTACCCTGGTTGTTGCGGGTCTAGCGGTCGGGGTTGGCTGGACGGGCATTGTGCTACACTGGTTATACAGCCGCCGCTTCTAGAAGCTTTGAGGATAGGGATAGCATCGTACCGCCCCATGACCGCTGAAGTCATTCGTCGTCGCCAGCAATTAACCACGCAGCAGGCCACCCAAACCGATCTGCGCCTGGACAATACCATTCGGCCCAAGACCTTGGCCGACTACGTGGGGCAATGTCGTCTCAAGGACAGCCTGTCGATTGCCATCGAGGCGGCCAAGAAACGCGGCGAGGCCTTGGACCATGTGCTGTTTTACGGCCCGCCCGGCCTGGGCAAGACCACCCTGGCCCTGGTTATTGCCAACGAGATGGGCTGCCCCATCCAGAGCACGTCGGCCCCGGCCCTGGAGCGTCCGCGCGATATCGTGGGTCTGCTGATGTCGATGAAGGCCAACAGTGTGCTGTTTATTGACGAAATTCACCGCCTGAACAAGGTCAGCGAGGAAATCCTGTATTCGGCTATGGAGGATTTCGTGCTGGATCGCAGTATTGGCAAAGGCCCCACGGCCAAAACCATTCGGGTACCCCTGCCCCGGTTTACCCTGATTGGCGCCACCACCAAGGCGGGATCGATTGCCAATCCCCTGCGCGATCGCTTTGGTATCAGCTACCGATTGCATTATTACGAGCCCGAGGAACTCCATGCCATCCTCATGCGATCGGCCCGGCTGCTCGACATCCAAATTACCGAGGCCGGTGCCGAAGCCATTGGCTGCCGAAGCCGGGGCACGCCCCGGATTGCCAACCGCCTGCTCAAACGGGTTCGCGATTACGTACAGGTGCAGCACCATGTGGAAACCGCCATTGATGCCGACCATGCCCGCCAGGCTCTGGACCAGTACGATATTGATCCGCTGGGGCTGGATGTAACCGATCGGCGTTTATTGCGGCTGGTCGTCGAGCAGTTTGGCGGTGGACCCGTGGGGCTTGAAAGTCTGGCTGCTGCTTTTGGCGAAGACACGAAGACCCTCGAAGAGGTGTTTGAGCCGTTTCTGCTGCAAAGCGGTCTGTTGCTCCGTACGCCCCGGGGTCGGGTGGTGTCGCAGAAAGCCGTGGCCCATTTGTATGGGCTTGACAGTGACATGATGCAACAGGTTAAGGCTATCAGCCAGCAACTGGGCCAGCAATTGAACCTGGCGGTTGGGCCACGCGACGACGACATGGCACCATAGTTTTTCTTTTTTTCTCTCTTGCTATTAATCTTTGTAACGATGGGGGACGAGGGGTAACAACAAACGGCAAAAACAGGGTTTAGTACAACCCCTGTTTATAGCTGCTCTATAAAAAACACCCCCTAAAAATACAACCGTATAAGCGATGAATGATCAAGGAGATGAAGACCCCTTATGGATGGTGTTGCCGGTATAGGTGGTATGGGTGCCGAGCTGGGCTTGGCTTCGACGGCTTTGCCCACAACCACCCCCACCCCTTCCCTTGCTGATGATCCGGTACTTGCCGAGTCTGGCGAGTCTGACGGCCCAGCCCAGCGGTTGCAGCATGCCCTGTTTGGATCGGGCAAGGACAGCTCGCTGGCCGAAGCCATGGCCCATGCCCGCAACCGTGATCAATTGCCCTTTGATTTGGCCCAGCAGCTTGACCAGTTGCTGGTGACCATTAACGACTGGTTTAACCGAAAAGCCTAGGGGCCTGTTTCAGGCCCTTTCTCAAGACGGGATTTTCAACCCAACGCCTATTGCATCAAGTCAACCTTAACTACTACAAATTACAAATCACGCCGGCCAACCTGCCCTTCGATAAGGCAGGGGCCGGTTTTTTTTATGGTTCGGCTGTTCCCGCTGCCCGGTTACTTCAACCATGAGGGTGGTTTCCCAGTTTCCTGGCAGCGGGGTTTTGAGTAAGATAGGGCGATGGCACGCATTGGTGTTGTAGGCATTACGTGTGTTTGCCAGGTATGGACCGAAATTGTCTCCCTTTCCCCAAATAAGAAGCGATACCCCCGAAAACGACTATGGCCATTGATTCATTTCTCGACAAGCTCCACGGCATTGAAAAGACCTATCACGATCTTGGGCTGCAGTTAAGCGACCCGGCCGTGTTGTCCAACAGCAACAAGCTGCGCGAGCTCAGCAAGCAGCGATCGTCGCTGGAGAACACCATTGAGGTGTTCAGCGAATACAAGCAGGCGCAGCAGGATTACCAGGATTCGGCCGAGATGCTCAAGGCCGAATCGGATTCTGAGATGCAGCAGTTTTTGCAGGGCGAAATGAACCGGCTGGACACGACCATGGAAGCGCTGACCGAGAAGCTTAAAATCCTGCTGTTGCCCAAGGATCCCAGGGACGACAAGGACATTGTGCTTGAGATTCGTGGCGGGGCCGGTGGGGACGAAGCCAACATTTTTGCCGCCGACCTGATGCGCATGTACATGCGCTATGCCGGCAACAAGGGCTGGAAAACCGAGGTCGTCAACTTGTCGGAAGGCGAGCATGGGATTAGCGAATGTGCCATCAACATCAGCGGCCATGAAATCTTCAGCCAGCTGAAGTACGAATCGGGCGTGCACCGGGTCCAGCGGGTTCCCACGACCGAAAGCCAGGGGCGGGTACATACGTCCACGGCCACTGTGGCGGTGATGCCCCAGGTCGACGACGTGGAGGTGGAAATCCACCCCAACGACATCGAGGTGCAAACCATCCGAAGTGGCGGAGCGGGTGGCCAGAACGTCAACAAGGTGGAAACGGCGGTTCGGCTTTTTCACAAGCCCAGTGGTATTCAGGTGCACTGTACCGAGGAGCGCAGCCAGCTTCAGAACCGGGAGCGGGCCATGCAACTGCTCAAGGCCAAGCTGTACGATATCGAGATTGAAAAGCAAATGAAAGAAATTACCGACTTGCGCCGAAGCCAAGTGGGGACGGGGGATCGCAGCGAACGGATCCGCACCTACAACTTCCCGCAGGATCGCCTGACGGACCACCGGGTGGGACAGAACTTTGCCCTGTCACCGGTTGTTGAGGGCGACCTGGATTCGGTGATTGAAGCGCTGATTCAGGCCGACCAGCGGGCCAAGTTGGAAAAACTGGCTGAAACGGTTGCATAATATAGGGGTGGCGGTTGCAACTGCCATTGCCCCGATAACAATCCAAAGGAGAACCCTGTCCCGATGAGTCCCACATCTCCCAGAGAAGGAACCGAAACCGTTGCCGGCATTGGTTGGATGGCCCGCATGATTGACAAAGCCCGCCTGGATGCCCAGGGCGAACTGGCCCAGTTTGATTTGGTGTACCCGTGTCCGATGGACCGTCGCCTGCTTGAGCAGTTGGGCATTGACGGCCCGGCGTTTCAGCAAGTGGTGCTGGCCAACGAGACTGACGAGGCCATTGTGGCCGAGCTTCAGTCGCGTAACCTGCTACCGGCCTAAATCGTCTCGCCGATTGTTTTGCATCAACCCCCTGTACGCCCCCTGTGCACCCTCTGTACGCCATGGTGCCTAGGGGGTTTTTGCCCACTGGCGGGCGGCGAGAAGGTTGTTTTGGGGTGGGGACGGATGTTCTGACACCCTTATGTTTTCTTAAGGCAGTAAATGCCTATAAATTGTTTTTATATGGTTGAAGCTTGTGTGTGGTACAACTTGGGTTTTCTGAATCTTGGGTATTCAGGGGACGTCTAAACTAAGGACAGGGAAAAAATGGGTATTAGAATACGTTTTGGATGCCGCGTTCGGCTTGGCGGCGGATGTAAACCGGCTTGTCGGCCAAAGTGTTTTGGCGGAGCCAAACTTCGCTGCGGGACGCCTTGCGCCCCTAAACCCCGTTGCGGGGTTCGTCGTGGCCGTTGTGGTCGTAAAGCCTACGGCAGATGCCGTCGATTAAACTGTGGTGGCCGCCAGTTCTGCCCCACAAAATGCCAGCCGCGGCCTTGCTCGCCGGGCCGGCCCAACCCCTGCCAGCCGCAGCGGTATAATTGCCAGCCCGGCTGCAACAACCAGGTTCAATCACGGTGTGGTAATCCGTGCCGGCCACAGTGCCCGCCACAGTGCCCGCCACAGTGCCCGCCACCGTGCCCGCCGCCGCAGTGCCCGCCACCGCAGTGCTCGCCACCGCCGTGTGCACCACCGCCGTGCCAGCAATCTTGCCCACCGCCGTGCCCACCACCGTGTGAGCCACCGCCGTGTCAGCAATCTTGCCCACCGCCGTGCCCACCACCGTGTGAGCCACCGCCGTGCCAGCAATCTTGCCCACCGCCGTGCCCGCCGCCGTGTGAGCCACCGCCGTGCCAGCAATCGTGTGGGGGTAGCCAGGACATGCTGCAGCAAATCATGAACCTGATCATGCGTTTTCTGGGTAACCAAGGTGGCGGCTATGGGGGCAACACCAATTTCCGCATGCGGTTTAACTTCTAGGCGGTATAGAGGCCTTTAATAGCGGTCTAATACCAGGATTATTTGGCGAAGCGGTTGCTGTGTTCCCATTCATCGGGTACCAGCAGCCGCTTTTGCCTGGCTTCATGTCTGGAATTTGGCTTGTCTGCCGTGTATCATAAGGGGGAAGCCCAATTTAGCAGAACCCAGGAGTGATGATGCTTATGGCCATCCAAGACCCCTCGCCGGAAACCCCGGTAACCGATTCGCAACCCGAAGCGGCCCAAACCGGCACAGAAACCACTGACAACGCCATCGATAAAGCCATCGATAAAGACAGAGTGCAGCAGGTGCTCGATATGGTTCGACCCTACCTGCAAGCCGACGGCGGCGACTGCGAACTGGTCGACGTGACCTCGACCGGGGTGGTTATGCTCCGGTTGCAAGGGGCCTGCGGGGCATGCCCAAGCTCGACCTACACCTTGAAAATGGGTATCGAGGAACAGCTTAAGCAACATGTACCCGGGGTGACGGAAGTTATTCAGGTTCATTAAGCCGGCCAGCAGGCAGTTACAACTCCGCAGTTACAACCCCGCAATCACAACTCTATAGTTCGACAGAGAGAGAGAGGCGGTCTCGCCCCTATGACCCGTGTCCCGGAGACGTCCACCTCCCCCCCCATGCAGCCGTCCATGGCCGATTTTGCCGCCGAGCAACTGGCACAGTTGGCTAGGTGCCACCGTGACCGATCCCTTCGGGTCATCACGTCCCTGGAGGTGCCATATATCGAGGTTGGCAGTGGCAACAGTGGTGACAGTGCCGGTACCAGCGATGGGCAGGCCATGCGCCTGGTGGATTTTGCCAGCAACGACTATCTGGGCTTCAGTGCCCACCCGGCTTTAGCTACGGCGGCCCGCACTGGCATCGAGGCCTATGGTACCTCAAGCCGGGCATCGCGGCTAATTTGCGGAACCCTCGAACCCCATTACCGGCTTGAGCAGGAACTGGTAAGTTGGAGCGGTTTTCCTTCGGCTACCGTGTTCAATTCGGGCTACGATGCCAATTTGGGTGTGCTCAGCGCTTTGCTGGGCCGGCATGACGTACTGTTCATGGACAAGCAGTGCCATGCCAGCCTGGTGGATGGGGCCCGGATGAGCGGGTGTACGTTAAAACGCTACGGGCACGGTAACCTGGATCAACTCTCGGCCATGCTCGATGCCGCCCAGCGTACGCGTCAACCTGGGCAGAAATGGGTGCTTTGTACCGACAGCCTGTTTAGCATGAGCGGTCATTGTGCCGATCTGCCGGCCTTGCAGACCCTGGCCGAAGCGTACGATGCCTGGTTGCTGCTTGACGAGGCCCACAGTGTTGGGGTGTATGGCCCGAAGGGCCGGGGGTTATGGGCGGCCCAAGGTCTGGTGCCCAGTAATAACCTGGTGGTGATGGGTACCTTTAGCAAGGCGCTGGGCAGCAGCGGGGCTTTTGTATTGGGGCCTGCCGGGTTTGATCGTTACCTGATCAACACCTGCCGGAGCCTGATTTATACCACGGCCCTGCCGGCCTCGGTGGTGGCGGCTTGTCGGGCAGCCGTAGCGCTGGTGGCAGCCGACCCTGCGGTGCGGCAAACCCGGCTTTGGGACAATATTGAGACGCTCAATCAGCGGTGTGGCCTTGATCTGGCTGGGCCCATCGTTTATTTAAACCTGGGCGATGAGGCGTCTGCTTTGGCGGCAGCCAAGGCCGCGGTTGAAACCTATGGACTGCTGGTGGTGGCTATTCGGCCGCCGACGGTGCCCGACGACGGGGCCGGGTGTCGTGTGGCCCTAAGTGCCATGCATGAAGCGAATCATCTCGAAACACTGGCCCAGTTTATGACGGCATACCAGTGATCGCCGTTAAAGAGGGCTGATTTCCGCTGTAATTTCTATGTGGGCCAAATGGTGACCAGGCCAAACTTGCCGCTGGCGCAGAAATCATAGCCCTGCTTTTTCAAGGCCCGCAGGCAGCGCAGAATTTCGTCGGTGGTGGTTCCTAAAAAAGGCGCCATCGAAGAAATTGGGGGTAAAACCAGTTGATCGGCCGTTTGGGCATTGGCCGAGGCAAATTGCTGCTCGAAGAGGCGGGTAAAATAAGCGGTCAACCCTGGTACGGTTTCTGGCCCCGGATCCGTTGCCGGCATGGGGTGGGGGGCGGCTGCCTGGCGTTTGGGCATGCTTTTTAAGTGCATCATGCGGAAATGGCGGCGGTTCTTGTCGAAATCGGGCTTGGGGTCGCTCAGCATCGAGCATGCCATGTCGTCGACACTGGCATGGGGTTTTCGGGTGCTGGCGGATGCCGTGGCCGTATCGGGCATGGGCATCGGGGTGGGTGTGGATTGCTTCATATGCAGTGGCTCCTCAAGAAAGTCTGTTAAAGGTGTCAGTGTGGGTCTGGCACACGTGATGCGATGGGTTGCCGTTACGGGTTTCCCGGATAAACCACTTTGTGTCGCATACAGCGGCTTACCAACGGGGTGTATTTCCTCATGGGTCTCCCGGTTTTGGCCATGCGTGCCGACACAACGCAGCAATGATAGATGTCGTGTCCAAACGGTTTCGGTGTGGGCGCGTCCTGTGCAGTTGAGCCAGAAGCACCTCATCACAGGTAAACGGAATACTATAGAGACTCTGTTTTCACAGTTTTCACGATCGAAACTGAGCTAAATTGACCAACCTAGTTGCAGCGATACTCCTCAGATAACCAGTAAAACGTCCGAACAACCTAGCTAGCCTCAGTTTAACCGATCATGGAGGCTTTGAGAATCGTCCGGCCATCCCCATGTTACGGTTCGGTAACAATGCACAGGCAGGGCATTTGGCGGATTGCTGAACCGGCTGGACGTTTAACGGTGGGCGAGTGGGCCTTATTTTCAAGCCCATATAAAACAATTGTTAACCGGCCATAAGCCAGCAGCTAAACCGTGATGCCCCCTCGTTGGCCATGGTTTGTAACAACTTGCCATGGCACGCTGGATAGCGTGGGGGGGCATTCGTATAATTACTAATGTGTTGTGTTGACTAAACAAATTGTTGTATAAAACAGTTTGTTGATGCTTCCAAAGGGCACGGTGGCCGGGTATTTGCCTGGGGCTGTGGTCTGGTTCGCTACAACACCATCACACACACCCTCAAATAAAAAGAGAGAGTTCTTTTTCTAGTAGCTTACCGTATCTCGAAGGGATGGAGGCGCCTGGGCCATTATGCAGGCAACACCGGATAGAGAGTTAAATTCAACCCCGTCGATGGGGGCCGCCTTTGACGGCGATCCGATACTGATTGATTTGTCGGATACCGAATCTTCGGCAGACGCCATCCGTCACCTTGAGTTTGTGTTGGAAACCACGGGCATTCGCCACCAGTATGTTGAGCTGGATACGGGATCGCTGTTGCTGACCCCCGGTGTTCTGAGCCGGGTTAAGGACGTGGTTCGGCGCTCTGCTAACCGTATTCATACGTTGTATTCGCTGGTGCCGCAAACCCAGCAAACGGCCTTGGACGAAGGGTTGCTGGTTCGTCGCCAGCCGCTGGAGCATAAAACCGGCGTTAACACCTTGGCCGCGGTTAACCTCCCCATGCAGTCAACCAGTCCGTCCGAAGTTCTTCCTTCCGCTGCCCAAAAAGCCGCTGAGACGGATGCCAAGTCGCAAGCCCAAACCAAAGTCACCTTCAAGGTGTCGCGGGCCAAGGGCGAGGCGACCCAAACCAAGGCCACGCTGACCACCAAACCATCAACGTTGGCCCAGGCCGATGATCAGCAGGCCCACCATAACCAGGCCGCTGCTCAGTCTGCGCCCCAGTCGACCCAGCCCATGGATGTCTTTGACCTGCTGCTGGCCGACACGGCCACGCCTTGCGCAGACGAGGCCGTGGTTGATGAACTGCCGCAACACCTGCTGAAGCACCACCCCGGCCAACAGGCTGTGGTTGACGAAGCAGCCGTTACCCGCCTGAACCTGAACCCGGACATGGGTACCACTTTGGTTAAGCAAACCCTGCGCTCAGGGCAGGTGCTGGAGGCCGACGGCCATGTGTTGCTGCTCGGTGATGCCCACTCCGGCAGCGAAATTATTGCCCGCGGCGACATCGTGGTTTGGGGCGTGCTCGGTGGCCTGGCCCATGCCGGTGCAGGCGAAGGCCCCATGAATGAAGGCGCCGATACGCAGGCCGAAATTCGTGCCCTTCGAATCGAAGCGGTGCAGTTGCGCATTGGCCCCCTTATCGCCCGTCGTCCCGACCGGTTGTTTAAACCGGACGAGGCCTCGGCCACGGCGGCTGCCCGCGGACCGGAAGTGGCCCGGGTGGTCAACGAGGAAATTCGGATCTACCGCGAGTCGGTGGATCGGCCCTTATAGATCCCACACACACTTACATCAGTAATTCAACAAACCAGACAGAAAGGACACACACCTGATTATGGCATCAATGACAGAACAGCAACCATGCCGCGTCATTGTCGTCACCTCTGGAAAAGGTGGGGTTGGTAAGACCACCTCTACGGCTAACATTGGTGCAGGCCTGGCTCGCATGGGGTACAAAGTGGCCCTGATTGACACGGATATCGGGTTGCGGAACCTCGACATTTTGATGGGACTGGAAAACCGGATCGTGTACAACATTGTTGACGTGATTGAGGATCGGTGCAAACTGAACCAGGCCCTGGTCAAGGACAAGCGCCTGCCCAACCTGTGCTTGTTGCCGGCCGCACAAACCCGCGACAAGTCGGCCCTGGATCCGAAGAACATGAAAAAGGTTGTCGAGAAGCTGAAGAAGGATTTCGACTTTGTGCTGATCGATAGCCCCGCCGGTATCGAAGGTGGTTTCCAGAATGCCGTGGCGGCTGCTTCCGAGGCCATTGTGGTGGCCACCCCGGAAATGTCGTCGGTGCGTGACGCCGACCGGATTATCGGCCTGCTTGAAACCAAGGATCATATCGAGCATTACAAGCTGGTGCTTAACCGGGTTCGGCCCGATATGATGCGCAGCAATGACATGATGGATGTGGACGATGTTATCGAGATTCTGTCGGTCAAACTGCTGGGGTTGATCCCCGAGGACAAGGACATCATTGTCAGCACCAACCGTGGCGAGCCCATTGCCTTGTGGGAAGGTCCCAAAACCCCCAAGGCGACCCTGGCCTACCAGAACATTGCCGCGCGGGTGGCTGGCGAGGATGTACCCTTCCTCGACTTCGATATTCCCGAAACGTTTATGGACAAAGTCAAGGGCCTGTTCAAAATAGGCTCTGGCGCAGCGTAGCCCAACCCGGAAGAGAGAGATAAGGAGGCGCTCGGCCTTATGACGACGACACCCAATCATCCCTCTGGGCCAGACCATGCGACCAGAGACATACAACCCTCCAGTAGCCAGCCCGCTGGTGGTGGCAGTTTGCCACCGCAGCAGCAGAAACTGGATATGAAGCCGGCTTCGGTCGAACCCCGTTCGGTTGAAGCAGGCAAGACGGAACCGGCCAAACCCGATGCCAAATTGGAAGCCCCGGCCGAGGTTAAGCCAGCACCCAAGCCTGAGACACCCGTTTCGGGGCCACCGGTTGCCGAGACCAAGCCGGAAGCAAAACCGTTTGGCCCGGCGGCGTCTGCCAAGCCTCCGACGGTATCGGCTCCGGTGCCGACGGCGGCCGTGCCTTCATCGGTATCGACGGCTCAAAAATCATCGGCCTTGTTCCAGCCCCATTCGGCCATTACCGGCCAAGCGGCTGTTGCCAAGAAGGTCGATGAGGCGGATCATCCCATGACCAATTGGTGGATGGATCTGTGGAAGAAGCTGTGGGCAACCGATCTGGCTGCCTCGTCCCCGTTTGCTTCGGTGGGTCCCACGGCAGCGGCCATGAGTGCCAAGGACGATGCCAAGAATCGGTTACGGCTTGTACTGATGCATGACCGGACGCAGCTGACCCCACAAACCATTGAATCGATGCGTGACGAACTGGTGGACGTGATCAGCAAGTACGTCGAAATCGATCGGGATTCGCTGGACCTGTATCTGGAGCAGGAGGCGGATACCATTGCCCTGGTGGCCAACCTTCATGTGGCCCGCAAGCAGGCGTAACCCGTTTCGTTGGCATGTGTCGCCAATACCCCCTGTGTAATTTCATAACCCCCGTTATTTTATGTCCACACCAGACTTACCATGGGCAGGTGTGTGTGGGCGCAGCCTAATCAACTGCGCTGTTCGCCTGTCTTTAGTTGGAGGGATGCGATCGGAACCAGGCACCGGACGCACCCTCCTTCTTATTTATTCTGGTGATAGGAGAAGGGGACGCCTTCCTCGAAGGACTGGTAGTGGTTGGGAAAGCGGAAGTTGTTGAAGGCCACGGAAATGCATGCCTGGGTGGCTTCCACGTAATGCCACCACAGCACGGGTATAAAAATGCCTTCGCCGGGGTTTACAAAAACCTCGGTGAACTGGGCATCGGCAAACCGCGGGTATTCGTCCAGGTCGGGGGTATCGGGGTAGGGAACGCCCCCCCAGTAGTTGTTGTGGTGGTACATAAAGGGCAGCTGATAGGGGTCGGCCATCAGCAGGCGCTTTTGTCCGGTAATGATGACATGCAGGTTGTTGCTCATGTCATGGTGCAACTGGGTTCGAGCCCCTTTGGGCCCCACCCATAAAAAGGCAATGGTGCCCGAGTAGTTTTCGTTCAGGATGTCGGGCAGGGGGCTGACGTCTTGGACAATCCCCTTGAGCAGTTCACCGTGGCGCATCATGTTGCGCGACGTCATGTAGAAGTCGTTGGTATGTTCGGCCGAGGCCACCATGTCCACATACAGGGCAAACGGCATGGCCTTGGCGTGGCTGGTGTGTTGTTGATCGTAGCGCGGGTTTTTCTCGCGGTTGGTTTGCACCTCCAGCTCCAGGTGGCCGTAGGTGTACTTCAGGTAGTCCAGCGACCACTTTTGCATGGCGGGCCACTGTTTAGTGACGTTGGTTAAAACGCAGGGGCGGTTGGCCGAATAAAAATCGGTAAAAAAATCGTCCGGGCTTATGTCACCCACCCGCTCAATTTTGTGGTAACTGCGGTGCAGGGCATGGGCCTTGCGCAAGTTGGCCAGCAGCCAGTCGCGCTTGTTCATTTCGGTTTGTACCTGCTGGGCAGCCGCAAACATGGGCGATGCCTGGGTGCCCTGAATAAAGGCCATGGTCGTGCCGGGCTCAATACCGTAACTGGTTTGCACCAGCCGGGCGATTTCCTGCGGCGGCACTTCATTGAGCAGGCACGTGCAGACCCACTGCTTGACGTCGTCGGACATGGTTTGAAGGTCGGTATTCATAGGGGCGGGGGCAAGGCTCACTCGGACAGACACAAACACCTCTTAGAGAGAGAGAGTAGAGAGAGATGCGCGCGTGCGCGGATGTGGGGTTTTTCCTGACTGTTCTCTATTGTAGCAGGCTTTGCCGGCTGCCCTTGTTTTGCCTGGGATGGGAGGCGGGGGGCGGGGGAGATTCTTAAAATACACTTAAGGCCGGACGGGTCACAGGCAAATTTCCGTATAATAAGGTTGTGGCTATACCAAAGACAGAGACTATTCATTAAATAGCCACTGAATGAACGATAGCTAAATGTGATGTCAAATTAGACGCCCCGTGGCCGGTCCTGATGGGTTGGCGCGGTGGTGGTTCAAGTTCAATGGGTGCTGCCGTTGAGGCAGGACCGCTTCGGTTAGCGTTTGGAGAATACCGACACGAGGAAAAGGAAGGCTGGTTACCCCCCATGTCTATTACAAACTACATTGGTGCCTTGCAAGGAACGATTGGCCGCATTACGGCCAACCAAAACCTGTTTAACAACCGGCAGAGCATGCTGGACTTGGCCAACAACGTGACCGGTAACGAGAATTTTGCCCAGCTCAATGCCCTGGCTGCCCAGGACAAGCAGTTTGCCATTAACAATGCCCGCTTTGGGTTTAACCAGGCTTTTTACACAGCCCAGGAAGCCTATTACAACGAGCAGGTCAAGAAAGACTTCGACCGCCGCATGAAGGCTGCCGAGCAAGGCCGGCTTATTTAGGTTTAACAGATAGCCTCTAACAGACATCGATTGACGTTTCTCCACACCCCCGACTACATTGAGTACGATTATTTATAACGTGTTGTCCATTTCGTTTGTGTTGTTCTACTTCCCATAACCTTAATCACGCGCCGGATTGGCCCCAAAAAAGTCCGGCGCTTTTAATTGCGCGCTTATTGAAAATGATTCTCATTTGCAATGGTCCATGCTATACTAGCAGCGCTCCTTCGTCATCCCTGCGACCCTGTCGAGGCGGGGTGTCCGTGGGTAGAACATTCTCTGGGCCGTGGTGTTTTTATTGGATTGACGTGGCCCGATGTCTCGTCTTTATAGCCTTGAGTTCATCCCTCGCCATGTTTCGGCGGTTTCTTTTTCGCTTATGACCATTCAGCTAGACCGACTCCCTTTTGCTTATGCCCTGCCTACCCGAAGCCTGTTTACACGGGACTTTGTACTGGTTTGTGCGGCCACGTTCTGCTTCTTTTTCTGCCACCACCTGCTGACACCGGTGTTTACGGCCTATCTTGAGCAGCACCATTGGCATGGCCAAGTGTTGGGGGCCATGCTGGCCGCCCTGATGGTGGCTTCGTTGGTAACGAGGCCATTTGTAGGCAAGCAGGCCGACGAATGGGACAAGCGTCGTTTGTTGATTGGCGGGGCCCTCTTGGTCATGCTGTGTCCGGTGCTGTATACCGTCAGCGCCCACCCGGCCGTCATGCTGCCCATTCGGCTGGTACACGGCATCGGGTTTGCCATGTTCTATGTGGCGGCCAGCAGTTACCTGGCCGACTTGGTCCCTCAGGCCCACCGGGGCGAGGGCATTAGTTATTTCAGCAATGCCATGAAACTGGCCACGGCCATCAGCCCGGCCTTGGGGGTATTGCTGCTTAACGGGCACTGGATGCAGCCGGTTTTTTGGCTCGCCAGCGCCATGGCTTTCGTGGCCCTGCTGTTGGTGTTGCAGCTTCGGCCCGTCCAGCCACCGTTGCCGTCGTCAGATTCCGCTTTGCCTGCTGCCCGAAACAAGGGACGCTTGTTTAACCGGCCCGCCTTTTATCCGGGCCTGATTATGGCCACGAACAGCATGGTGTTCGGGGTCTTGATGCCGTTTATGCCGTTGATTGCTGGCGAAAAGCAGTTGTCTGCCATTTTCCTGTTCTACCCCGTGTATGCCTTGAGCCTGATGCTGAGCCGGGGGGCCACCGGGCCGTTGTCCGATAGGTACGGTCGGGTGTCGGTCATTGTGCCTGGCATGACGTTGGTTATTGTGTCGCTGTGGGGGCTGGCCGCTGCCAACCACCCGGTGTGGTTTTTGGGGTTTAGTGCCCTGTATGGCTTTGGGGCCGGTACGGTTCAGCCATCGTTGATTGCCATGGCTGTGGACCGCAGTCGGGAGGATGAACGAGGCAGTGCCATGGCCACCTTTACCATGTGCAACGATACCGGCATTGCCCTTGGCATGTATGCCATGGGCGCGGTCGGTGCCCAGGTGGGCTATAGCGAGGCCCTGGGATTGACCAGCCTGGTGGTTCTGGCCGGTTGGCTGGTGTTTGTTTGGCGCGAGCGCCAGGGGGTTCTGGCATGGGCAAAGGCGATGCTTTCTACGGGCACGGTCTGTTCAGCTTCCCAATGCCCGGATTCGAATAAGGGGGGGATCAAGCAATGACGGCCGTTTCTGTTCCCATGCGCGTTGCGGACCCGATGGCCCCCGTTTCGGTGGCACCGGCCCATACCGCCCTGCCCCTGTTGATTGACACGCCCCCTGCCCGGTTCATCGAGGCTTCTGTGCCTTTGCCTGATCTGGCCCCGTTTTTTGACCGGGCCATGGCGCAACTGGCATGTGTCCAGCAGCCGTCACCCCATATTAAGGCACCCAAGGCGGCGACCGTTGCTGAGCGGGCCCAGCTGATTCTAGACAAGCTTAGTGCCACCAAGTACTGCCGGGTCCGACCCAAGGTGCCCGAGCAATTCCTCAAGTTCATTGGCCGGTGCATCGAGGCCGGGCAACCCATTCCCTTCATTCTCGGCCATGGGCCCATCAAGAATCGCAACAACAGCCCGGTGGCTCACGTGGACTGGGCCGAGCTGTTGAGTTATATCCAGCTCAGCCGTTTGGCCAACGACGTCAAGGCCTTGCATGAGCCCGGCATTACCGTGTCCTTGTATATTGACGATGCCCGCAGCCACTTTGCCAACGACATTCCCTTTGACGTAATGGACGCCTACCGCCAGAGCATCAACCGGCTGCTGGCCGCCACCGGGCTTGACCAGCTGATTGTCGAGGTGGTGTCGTTCAAGCAGCTGTATGACAACCATGCCCACTATTTCTGCCTGGACGAAGCCTTGGTTTGGGCCGAAAAATGGCGCAGCGACCCAACCCATGCCCAGGACTGGGTGGACCTGGTTTGCCATGCCCACCGCAACCTGGTGTTTGATGCCGACACGCCAGACGCCGAAAAACAGCGCAAGGCCGAAGACTCGGCTTTTCGGTACCTGTGGGGGCACAAGGCCGAGCAGGAGTGCGGCATTTGGGATCGGCCGGATGTATTGTACATGCGCTACTCGCCCCACCAGGGGTTTTACCAGATTTTTACCATGCGCAAGGGCAGTGTCAGCCAGCCATGGCAGGGGCAGGGCTGTTTGGTGTTAACCGACCAGGGCAAGGTGGACCCCACCCTTTACACGGTCAGCAAACGCCACACCCATGGGGTGGTGGGGGTGGTTGAAACCCCGCTGCAGTTGGGCGACCCTGCATCGATGCTGCGGGGGCAGTTTGACCGGTTGGCGATCATAACCGCCCGGTAATGGGTGGCTACTGGATGAGCGGACCATCTCGTTTCGAGATGCTGCTGCAAGGCGGTGACGTTTACCATACGGTGGTTTCCCCCGATATCACACGGCCAGTATAACGCGTTTTGTTTCTCTCTTTAGGCTTGGCGTTTTTTTCAGTATAGCCGGTTTTTCGCTGTCTGGGTGGGTTTTTCGGGCAAACCCACATGGATCTGACGGGTGCTCCCAAAAAGTCGTCAGATTAGGCAGGCTTTACCACCCCGGTTTACGGGCCGAATTCGACGGCAATCACGTCTTTGAGGTCGGGCAGATCCATCCCCACGACGTCGAAGGACACGGATACAATGGCCAGCAGCAGCAGGGCAGCGGCAGCGGCAGGCAGCCATCCCCACGACAGTTGCAGGGGCATGACGCCATGACGACTGATCAATACAATGCGTAATCGAGACAATGCACACAAAACCTTTGCAAGTCACCCATCCAAACGGCCCATGACCAAGCATGGCACGCAGCGGGCGAGGAGGACACATCCGGGGGCGGTTGTGCCGGCAGAGAAGAAAAGAGCGAATCTTTAATTATTAAAACAATCTTAAGGGGGCTTTGTGCGCGTCGATACCCCGCAGCTATTGTTTAGATATATGGTTTGCTTTACAGATTGTAAAAATTGGCGGGGATTAGGCGGATCATGGATCACGTGCACGGGTTGAGGGCTGTTTTTATAGTGGTCCGTCATGTGCACGCACGCCGCGCTACCGCCCTCTGCATCGTGTTGAGGGGAGCTTTCGGACCACACTGCCGCCAAGATTCAGGAGCCTTTGATGACCTCGCCTGCCGTACAATTTGGTTTGTCCTCGTATACCGGTGGGGGGGGTAGCATTTTCGGCGCAGCCGACAACAAGCGGCCCTGGCGATCGTCGGCCAAGCTGACGGATTACGTGAGCCAGACCCCCGCCTATATCGACCACATTCTGATGGCTGAAGCCGAGCGGGCCCAGACCCAACAGACGGCCCAGTGGCAAGCGGCTCCGCCCATGCCCACCATGGATCAGTTTGGCCCGGCCACGGCAACCGGGTATGGCTATTACAAAGGACCAGGTTATGGAGCCGCTAATGGGCCAGCGAAGGGGCCAGGTGTTTTTCCGGCGGCGTATCCGCCCCCAACGGCCCCCATGCCCTTTCCTTACGGCGGCTCACCTTATGCCACGGCTGCCGGCTTACCGGCTGCCCTTTCGAATCAGCCGTACAATCCGGCCCTCTTTCCCCGCCGTTTTGATGCTCCCGGCGCTGCGCCGCCAGTATCTCAGGTGCCACAGGTACCGCCCATTCGAAAAACCCCCAGCGGCCTTGGCATACAGGACGTGGCCGTTGGGCAGGGGGAAGAAGCCCGGCCCGGCCAACGGGTGTCGGTGCATTACCGTGGGACGCTGCTGTCCGACGGTTCGGAATTTGACAGTTCCCTCAAGCGCCACGAACCCTTCTCTTTTAACCTGGGGGCGGGCGAAGTGATTCAAGGCTGGGATGAAGGGGTGGCCGGCATGCGCATTGGCGGCAAGCGGGTGCTGTATGTACCGGCTGGCCTGGCTTATGGTAAACGGGGTGCGCCGCCCGATATTCCGCCCAACGCGGCACTGCGGTTCGAGGTGCAGTTGCTCGGCACGCAATAGGCGGCCGGTGTGTCTGTGTTACACTCGCTCTGTGCAAGTATTGAACCGTCAAGATAGGACTATGTGTGTGCTATGGAACAAACGTTTGTGGCGCTCAAGCCCGATGCCGTCCAACGCGGCCTGATTGGGACCATCATTAGCCGCTTCGAGCAGAAGGGCTTCAAGCTGGTTGGCCTCAAGCTGATGCAGATCCCTGCCAGCCTGGCTGAACAACACTACGGCGAGCATGCCGACAAACCCTTCTTCAAGGGCCTAGTGGACTTTATTACCAGTGGGCCGGTCGTGGCCATGGTCTGGGAAGGCCAGAACGTGGTGGCGACGGTGCGGACCATGATGGGCGCCACTAACCCCAAGGATTCGGCACCCGGTACGATTCGCGGCGATTTTGCCGTGGACTTGGGTCGTAACATCATCCATGGGTCTGACGGGGTGGACAGTGCCAAGCGCGAAATCGGGCTGTTCTTCTCATCGGACGAACTGGTCAGTAGCTGGCCCCGCTCCACGGAAGGCTGGGTTTACGAAAAACCCCAGCAACCGGCTGCTACGGTTTAAGACCGAAGAACCACTTTAGAGGATTAAGCCCCTGAGCCCGGCAAGGGTTTGGGGGCTTTTTTAATCAGGGTCAGCTGTTGCCCGTCGGGGGCGGTGGGGTTGAGCATGGCCCAGGCCACGTCGATACCCAACTGGTTGGGCCCGGCTGATCCGTTTCGGTCGAGGCAGACCCGAACGGGTTTGCTGGGCCAGCGCTTGGGCAACTGGCTAAGGGCTGCGCCGTCCACGAGTAGCATGGCCCATTTATCGGCGTCCAGGCGGCAGCCTCCCAGCTTATAGGCGGCGTGCTTGTCGGGGTGGTTGATGTCGGGCCATAACCACGGGTCGGCTGCCGAGGCGACCATGGCTACCGGTGGCTGGGCCCGCAGGTGGTTGTGGAAGGCGTCGGAATCAGCGGGGTTGGTTGCTGTCGCGGTTACTGCTTGCATAAAAAGCGGGTTCAGCTGGGCCAGCATGTGGTCAAAGCGTTGACTGGCCGGTTTGGTGTCGGCCGGGCGGTTGGCGGCCCGCCACCAGTAAGCGCCTGAAAACAGGGCCAAGACCAGTACCAGCCCGAGGGTCAGGTCGCTGGTTTTGAATGGACGGAAGAAGGCCATGGCGCTGTACCCAAACTGCATGAGACGGGTGGGGGGCTTAGGATGAGAAGACGGGTGCGTCTACCCCCATTATAGCGCTGCGTCGGATAAAGGGTCTCTATCTATCTATCTATCTATCTATCTATCTATCTATCTATCTATCTATCTATCTATCTATCTCAGGCAAGGATCGTCCAACCCGTCATGCCGGTCGAGCATGTCGGGGCATCCCGGTCGGGGTCCGGGGCGGGGCATGTATTGGGATCGGGGGCGGGCCCCGGATCGGTGAACGGCACGTTAGGGGGGGGGGGTGCCGATGGGGGGGGCCGCGAGGGGGGGGGCGTCCGGCATCAGGCGAGGGGCCTGGGGCGTGTCTGTTTCAGGGCGTCGTGTGGGTTGGGGTGATCGGTAGGGCGAATGGGGCGAATGAGGTGATGCGACAGTGGGCCCT
Organism: Cyanobacteria bacterium HKST-UBA04; assembly: GCA_020431915.1. Lineage (GTDB taxonomy): Bacteria > Cyanobacteriota > Vampirovibrionia > Vampirovibrionales > JAGQHJ01 > JAGQHJ01. The sequence continues at coordinate 27,631 of JAGQHJ010000016.1, forward strand.
GCCGACCGTTCGGGGTCATTGGACAGTGGGTGGTGGTGGCGAGGGGGGCGGCTCAGGCCAAAGGGAACACGGGGCGGGCCGGTGAACGTGATGGGTAAGGTGACGGGTAAGGTGACGGGTAGGGTCATGGCAAGAGAAACCTCCGCTGGGAATTATAGTCAATACTAGTACAGATGGCCGTCTTCAACGACCAGATAGGCACGGTTGTTAAGCCCGGTTTGAATGAGGCGCTGGAAGGCGGTCGGGGGCTCGCCATCGGCCACGTCGACAAACTGGCCTTCCAGGGCCAGGGTCATTTCGTGCAGAACCTTTTCGTCAACCGGCAGCATGCGTTCCTCTTCGCCGGTAATCGGGTCGTTGTAGGGGTAGGCGCTAAACGGGGCCTTATGCGGCGAATAGAGGGCCAGCCAATATCGCCTGTCCGGGCTTTCTTGCAGTTGTGCCTGCAGGCGCCGGGTAATGGCCTCGAACCCACCGCGGCCAAAGATCTGGGGGCCGGCGGGGTGGTGCAGTTCGGGGTCGGCAAAATCGGCTTTCCACTGGGAGTAGTCCTTGAAGAAATCACCCAGGATTTGGGTCAGCTTGATGATCGCCGGGTTGCTGCCTTCGGCTCCGCCGTACAGGCCAGGGGTCAGAATACTTTTAAACCGATTGTCGGTGGCCGGGTTTAGCGACAACAGATCGCGGAAGGTCAACACTCGGGGAGAATAATAGGCCGGGGCCGTCAGTATGCTGCGCACGTTAAAGTGGGGGTTGGTCGAGGCGTTGCGCACCACCAGCGTGCCGCTTCCCGGTACACTGCATAAAAGGTAGCCGCGCCGGAACTCGATGAGGCTGTTTGCTGGCAGGTCGGCATGGGGGCTTTGTTTGGGGGTGGTGTAAAAGCCGGGGCCAAACTGTGCATCGGTGGCTCGGGGGGTAAACAGCCTGAAGCCGTACTGGGCCAACACACTGTTGTTGCCGCCGGCGGCATCAAATTTAAGGGCCCTGAAGCTGTGGGAAAGGCGGGCAATATGGTACCAGGCATGCCACATGGGTTCCTTTATTTTGGGCACCTGGTTTTCAGCAAAGGCGGCGGGGGCAGTAATGGCATACATGGTTATGCGCAGGGCCGCTTCGTCATGCTGCTGCATGATTTTGGGGTGTCCGAGCAGGTACATCATCTCGGTTTCTACCCCCCAGTTGTTCTGGCTCAGGGCTTGGCTGTCCACGTGGGCCGCGTAGGGCTGCAGCAACGCAAAATCCATGTGGTGCATAAACGGGGTGACGTTAACAATGGCCCGTTGGTCGTCGGGGTTGCCCAGAGGGTTGCGATGCCGGTTGGCATAGATTCGAACCCAGCCCAAGGGCAGGGGGGCGGCGACTTGAGTTTCGGCTACGTCATTCTGGGCATGGAACTGCCTGACGCGCGAGCCCGCGTCGGGGCCGAGCACGGCATTGTAATACTCGCGCGACCATCCGGGGGCCTCTAGCAGGGCATGGCTGTTGCTGACGAGCATGGCCGTGGCCAGGTGAAACAGGTTCAGGGTGTTGTTGGCCCCGGCAACATGGCGGGCATAGTGAAGCAGGGTGTCGTTGGCGGCGGCGTCGCTCAGCGGGGCTGACAGGGCAATGTGCAGCGAGTTGAATTCTATGGTTCGCCAGCGGCGTCTTGCCTTGGAGGGCGTGTCGAGTTGGGACAACAAGGTTTGTGTGGCCTCAAGGCGGTTGAGGGTTTGCTGGGGGTTACTAATCCAGTGTTTGATAATGGTACCGACCATTTTGTCGTTGGGATCCCCGTTGTTTGGGGTGGCCGTGCCGACGTCATTGGGCGCAGCCAGATTGTACAGGTGGGCCACGTTGTTCCAGAACCGGGCGTCGCGCATCATCTCGATTCTGGCCTGGCGCACGTCGGCTGGGGTGCCGTGGGTCGGGTGGTTTATCTGCTGGAGTAATTCCTTGATAAGCGGCAGGGACGACAGGTTTAAATCGGCCCGAAAAATCGGGGGCAGGGCTTCGCCAAGCAAGAAGCTGGTATACGCTTGTTGTTGGCGGCTTTCGGGTCGCTTTAAAAAAGGCCATTTGCCGCGCTGCTCGTTCATGGTGTCATAGTGGGCCCCATAGAGCGTGCGCAGCATGGCGGCGGCGGCGGCACTATGGCTTCCGTCAGTTGAATGGGCCACGCGTTCCATTAGCGGGTGCTGGTTGTTCAGCGCCAGTTGGGCCGATTCGGGCAAGGCCAGGTTTTGGGCTTTGCTGAGCTGGAGGATAAGGTTATGGCTGAGTGGGTTTATCGAGGCAAACCGGGGCCCGGCCCCCAGAACGGTGGGGCGGAGGGTTGCCCGATCGGGCAAGGCGGCCGACCGTCGCGCCTTTTTGGACACCAACGGCTGTTGGGGCGGCTGTTGGGGCGGGTGTTGTTGGAGGGCGGTAATATACATCAGATACCGTTACCTAGGCCTCAAATGGGCCGCGCTCACTCAGAGGGGGTTGTCCCAGAACCAGTATTGGCTTGTGCTCGCTTAAACCACAGGTGTTTCTATTAAACGATTAATCCGGGTGTATACGCTAGCAATACAAACCCCAAGACGGCAAACTGTTACATTTGCCGTGCTTGTGGGTTTTCGTGCTTTAAAGGGGGGGTTATTGGTAAATCACCCGGAAGGTATGGGTAATGTCGACCGTATTGCCGGAGTAGCAGGCCGGGAAGGATTCGAACTGACCGGTCATGCCTTGCACGTGCTGGCGGGCGGCGGCATCGATTTGGGTTTCGCCGCTGCTTTTGACGGTGGTCACGTTGCTGACCGTCAGGTTGCGGTTCACCTGGTAGTTCAATACCGTGTCGAACTGACCCTTATGGGAAGGTTTCGGGGGGCTCCACGTCTGGCTGCCCTGGGTTTGCAGCCGAGCCTTGTAGGCGGCCACTTCTGTTTGGCACGCCTCGCTGTTGGATGGGTCGTCGGTTTCCGTCTGGGGGGTGTTGGCCTGAACCGCCGTGTTGTTGCTGGCAAAGGCTTGTCCAATCCGGGTTACGTTTACCGGGCCCTTGGCCAGGGTTTGACCGTTGCTGGCCACTTCCACCATGGCTTGCCCCTGGGGGGTGGGGTTGTCGACCACCAGTTGCCGTGGTGATTGGGCCAGTATGTTGGCTTGCTGGCCATTCACCGACACGGTGGTCTCGTTAAGCATCTGGTTCAGGGCACCGGTGGTGTTACCCTGCTCGACCATGGCCATGGTTTGCGGCGAGATGGCGTTGCCGGTCATCGTCATCGGTTGGCCTACCAGGGCATCGGTGGGCAGCTGCATTCTGTTGGCTGCTGCCGCCATGGCGTCTTGGGCCGTGCTTGCGGCATCGGCAGCGGTATTAACCGGAACAGCCGCTTCGCCAACGGTATGACCCAGCTTGTCCTTGATCGTCAACAGCATCCGGGCGGCACTGGGTACCATCATGGCCAGCTTGGTGCAATCGGGGCCGGGTTGCTGGGCCAGTTCGGTGTTGCCCGACTCGACGGTATACTGCTCGTCGGGGTCTTGCGACACGACAGAGCAGCGGATCAAGTCGCCAGGGACCACGTTGGACGGGCAATGAACCAGGTAATCGGGGATGCTGGTCTGCGGATCCGATTCGTCCGGCTCGTCGCTGAACACGGCCACGCTGGTCAGGTTGGCGGTGATAACGGTCGTTGCGGTACCGACACCGTCAGTCTGATCGCCTGTGGTGTTCATGGCCGATTCGTCATCAAACCGGATGTTTTCGTCTTCCGACGTGCTTGCGTCGTCCGGTTTGTCTTCCAAATCGTCATCGAAAATCTTATCCAGATCATCGTCCGACTCAACCGCGCCGTGATCCCCGACGGCGGTTTTGGTTCCTCCAAAGGCGCCGGGCATCATGTAGCTGGTTTTGTAGGGTCGGCCGTCCGTGTCGCACTGAACGACGATGATTCTGACGATAATACGCATGGCGTTGTTTTGGGTGACCACCCACGGGCGATCTTTTTCTTCAAGCGAGGCAAAGGTGACACCTTCCTTGACGGCCGTGATGGTCAGCCGGTTTGCCCCGGCTGCTGATTCAAGCTTAACGGTGGCCACCTTGGGGTTGGGTTCGCCTGTCAGTTGGTAGCCGGTGGGTTTCATAATCTCGTTGACGTTTTCCGTCGGAGCCCCGTTTTTCTGAATCCAGCGAAACTTGTAGGCCGTACTGCTGACAATGACGCCGTCCAGGTTCAGGCTACCGCTCTGGCCCTCGCACAGTTTTTTGGAGACCTGTGGGTATCTGGGGCGGACCGGTTTGGCGTCGTCACCCACCTTGACCTTGGGCGGATCTTCGCTGTCGGTTTTTTCCAGTTCGGTGCATTTCTTTTTGCCCAGCACCCGTACCGTGATGGTGCCGGTGGAGGTGGCTTCATCCAGCAGTTTTTCGTTGTCCATACCCAGGTTGCGCTTGGCAAAGGTGGCCGTTACCGTGACGGTGGTGGTCTTGTCGGAATCGGTTTCGTTGGGGCCAGCCGTAATGTTGAGCTGGTAGGAACCGGTACCGGCCGTGGTGGGAATTCTGGCTGCTGCTGTGGCAATGGACTCGTCGGCGGATTTGGCAGTGACGTTGAGCAGGCTGTACTTAACGGACTGGGTCAAAGTTTGGCTTTTACCAGGACACAGTGCAATGACGTTGTTGTGGATACGGCCGAGCATGGTCGGGTCGGTGATGTCCATTTTGGACAGATCATCGGTTTTATCGAACTTGTACGGCTTGGGTTTCTTGGCTGGTGTCTTTTTGTCAGGTGTTTTCTTGTCAGATTTCTTTTTGGGGTCTTTGGCATGGCTGGCCGGCATGGCGCTGTGCAGCCCCGAGCCATCCACGTGCGTGGGCAGCAAGGGCGACAGGGGGGTACCCACCACCATTAAGATTACCAGTACCCAACTAAACAGGGGAGAGAACCAAGCCTTCATCATGCCAAACCTCGTGCCATATCACCAACAATCATGTCATCAACACCATAACATCATGTTGCCAAAACCAGGCAACAGATACGTGTATTCACGTATACCCCAGATGCCGGTTGATTTCAAACCCCAGGTTAAAATTAAGGGCTATGACTTTAGCAACCCGGCCATACTTGGATTGTCGATGCGTTGGGTAGGTTTATGCCCTAAACCAACACCCCAAGCCGGTCGCACTGAAGGGGCGTGCACGGCTGGGGTGTAAAGGGGGGTGTGGGTAGGATAACGGTTGTGGTGGATGGTGGGCGGGGGTGGGGGTTATTCGGCGAAACTGAAGGCAAAGCTTTCGCGAATACGCAGCGTGGGTACCGGCGTATCGCTGTTGTCTTCGGTTTTCACCATTTCGGAGGAAATGGTGTAGGCCTTGCCACCACCGGTGCTCAGCGAGAAGGTTTTGCCGTCGTCGGAGACCGTGACCTGGTAGCCGCCAAGCCGTGGGGGAATCCAGGAACCTTGGCGGTTTGCAGCATAGTCGGCCAGGTTCACCTCCTCGCCGTCCACCTTCACGACGAGCTTGCCACTGTCGTCGACGGTAACCTTGATTTTGTCGTCGATGTTGATATCGTCAATCAGGTCGTCGTCGCCACTGGTGACTTTCTTGTCCGAAGGTTTGTTGACCTTGACCTCGGTCATGACCCGGTTGCCATCGGCATCTATCTTCGAGGTGTTCCACCGCAGCACGGTCGTCTCGCCACTGTCGAGGAAACCCGTGACGCCGTTGTTGTCCAACAGGTCGACGGCCCCTTCGGGGGTGTCTTCGCGGTTGTGGCGGGTGTTAATACCGGGCCAGTTAATTGGAGGAAACGGCTGGGGACGCTTGACGTCGGCGGTGTCAAACTTGGTTTTGTCACCGGCAGTGGCAGCGGCTTTGGCTACTTCCGACGCGTCACCAGCGGTTGACGAGGCATAGGTGAGCTTGCCGTCGTTGTTGGCATCGAGGGTTTTGAAGCCGCGCAGGGCACCACGGATAACCCCGGCAATGCGATCAAGCAGGGGCTTTTCCTCGGCCGTCAATTCGGTGCTGTCGCTGAAGTCTTTAATCAGCTTCATCACGTGCCTCAGTTCGTCTTTGGACGTGGTGCCGTTGTTGTCGAAATCGGCAAAGCCAATAATCAGCTCGGCCACGTCGATGTCTTCGCTGAAGTCTTTCATGTGGAAAGCGCCGGAACGGTTAAGGGGGCTGTTGATGCCATTAAACGGTTCTTGTCTGTGGTTTGGGTTCCACCCGCGGGAGACGGACTGGTTGCCGTCATAGCCATGGGCGATGGCGGTGTTGCGGGCAACGGGGCGATTCAAACTCATGGGTCTCGGGCTCTCTCTTGTTTCTCTTCTCTTATGACAATTCGGGTCATCGTCGGGCAGGATATCTTATATAGTTATAAAAACAAATATATAAGGATTTGTGACAGGCGAAAGTATCGCCTTAATAAATACTTTATAATTGCCGGGCGATCTGATTTGGTACCCTGATTCGAGGGGCTGGGCGAGGGTGGTACAATACAAAGTGCTTGGGATGAAATCGCGATTCAATCGTGATTAAACCGAAACCGAACCGGTATTGAAGACGGAGGTTCGGTCATGGGATACGACGGATACGACGGATACGACATGGGGCAGGAAGTGCAACGCCCTTACGGCTCGGTGCCGTTAAAGGGGCGTGGTGCAGTGGGTAATCCGACGGGGCGATTTGAAGCGATTGCCATTAGCGAGTTTACCGATTCCGATTGGGCCGAGGGGTTTTCAGACAGTGAGTTTCAACCCTTGCCGCAAACCCGCTTCTGGACCGATCACAGCAAACGCATTATCACAACCAACGACAGCCCCGACATCGCGTTTGAAGCCTCGGTGAATCCGTACAGGGGCTGCGAGCATGGGTGCAGCTACTGTTATGCCCGGCCTTACCACGAGTATTTGGGGTTTTCTGCCGGCCTGGATTTTGAACGCAACATCATCGTTAAACCGGAGGCGCCTCGGTTGCTTCGGGCGGCCTTGTCGGCCAAAAGCTGGGTGCCCAAGCCGATTGCCATCAGTGGGGTGACGGACTGCTACCAGCCTGCCGAACGCCGGTTTAAACTGACCCGTGGCTGCCTAGAGGTACTGGCCGACTTTCGTAACCCGGTTGCCATGATTACCAAGAATGCCCTGATTACCCGCGATATTGACGTGCTGCAAGACCTGGCCCGTTACCATGCCGTTTGCGTGATGGTGTCGGTGACCACCCTTGATGAGGCTTTGGTTGAAAAGCTCGAACCGCGTACGTCGCGGCCGCATCGTCGTCTGGCGGCCATTCGGGCTCTGAGCGATGCTGGCATACCGGTAGGGGTCATGATGGGCCCCATTATTCCGGGCCTGACGGATCATGAAATGGCGCCGGTGCTGCAGGCAGCCGCCGATGCCGGGGCCATCACGGCCAACTATACCCTGCTGCGTTTGGCCCATGGGCTAGGCGATCTTTTTGCCCAGTGGCTCGAAGCCCATGCCCCCATGCGCAAGGAACGGGTGCTCAACCATGTGCGTGGCATGCACGGCGGCCGGTTAAACAACAACACCTTTGGTCGGCGGATGCGCGGGGCAGGGCATTATGCCGACTATATTCGCCAGTGGTTTGCCCTGACCCGTAAACGCGTAGGCTTGGATGCCTCCATGCCCGTGCTCAGCACGGCCCATTTTAGAGACCCTGCCGGTGGTCAGCAGTTGTCGCTGTTTTGACGAGGGGCGGGTTGTGACAGGCCCAGCAGCTTGGCAATACTGAACACGCTGAAGCCGGCCATGATACCCGGCAGTATCTCGTAGGTTACCCCGGTCAGGCCGGCCAGCCGCCAGGCCATCATGGTGGCAAACCCCACCAGCATCATCGTCAGGGCTACTACCTGGCTGACGCGCTGGTTCAGGGCGTATACCGTTAACAAGGGCGCAAAGGCACATGCCAGTGCCGACCATGCAATCAGAACCAGGCTAAAGACACTGTCTGGTCCCCACATGGCAATAAGCAGCGCCATCAGCGTAACGCCAACCGTAATGAACTTGGTGGCCATGTAGCTGACGGTTTGGTCGTCCGGGGTTAAGTCGTTGCTGATGGCAGCTGTGCAGCAAAGTATCTGGCTGTCGGCCGTGGACATGGTGGCAGCAAACAGGCCGGCCAAAATGAGCCCAACCAACACGTCGGGCAGCAATTGTCCGGCCAGGACGGGCAGGGCCAGCTCGGCGTCGAAATGCGCCACGTCGGGCAGCAGCAGCCGCGCCGCCAAGCCGGTACCGATGGCGGCAGCCGAGAAGAAGGTGTACCAGCTGTAATAGTACAGGCGGGTGCGTGTCATTTGGTTTGGCTGGTCCATGGTCATAAAGTGCACCATGATGTGGGGCTGCCCCACCACGCCGAACCCGGCAAACATCCAGCCCATTACAAACAGGAAAGGGGCTATGAGCCATCCGGCCGGCAAGGCAACCAACTGCAGGTTGTCTGGAAACAGGCTTAGATAGCCCGGTTGCACCAATGCCAGTTTTGACCAGTAGGCGCCGAAGCCGCCAATGCTGTGGATGGAAACGAAAAACAGCAGGCCCATGGCCACAATCATCACAAAGCTCTGGGCTACGTTGGTCCAGATGGAGGCCCGGATACCGCCGGCAAAGCAGTACACCAGTACCATGGCCCCGCCCATTACGGCGCCGTAAAAATGCGGCCAGCCAAAAAGGGCTTCCATGGCCTTGCTGCCGGCCTTGAGCTGGGCGGCGGCATACACCCCCAGAAAGATAACCGTAATGATGCCGCCGATCAGGCGCAGCAGTTTGTAGTCGGTGCCATGCCAGCGGCTCAGGGCCGAGGCGAAACTGAGGGCCTTGGATTGCTCGCTGTGGCGGCGCAACTGTTCGTGGATAAACAGTGACGCAATGAGGTCGCCGAAGACCCAGCCTATCATCACCCAGGCCGATGACAGGCCGGTGAGGTAGGTGAAGCCAATCAGGCCAATGAACATATAGCCGCTGGAGTTGGTGGCCACCGAGGCCAGGGCCACCTGCCAGGGCTTAATGTTGTGGGTGGCCAATAAATAATCTTCCTTGGTGGCCTGTTTCTTGAAGGACGAGGACAGCCCGATAAGCACGAAGCAGAACAGGAAACATAAAAAGCTGGTCATAATCATTGGGGGGTTTGTCTGGCCTCCTGGTTGACATGATCCGGGCGTCGCCGGGAGAAAATAAGTTGTCCGTCTATTATCCGCCGTTTTCGGTATCCGAGCATGTGCAGCAGATCAAGCAGCCATGTGTGGTCGGACTGGTGGCGCGTGATGAAATGATCCGGCAGGTGCGGGTGTTTTCGGATACCCGGCATCAAGGGCAGCAGCTTGTCGACATGCAGGCGGCGCAGCAGGGCTGACAAATGAAGCCATGCGGGCATCACTTCGCGAACCAGGAAAAAACCGTCTTCGCCCTGGCTTTGGTACAGCGGCATTAAAACCAGCCCCGATTCGGCAGCCAGAATGGGGCCTTCGCAATCCTGTGCCAGCAAGGTGTCTTGCTTAACCGGCTGGAAGTTTGAAAACCCCGGCTCCATAATAAACCGGTCGCCGGGTTCGACCTTGTGCCGGTAGCGCACCTCGCTGACGGACGGGAAACCCTTGGCCAGTTTCTTGAGGCGGTTTTCATGCTTGTCGTAATCGGCCAGATCCGTCTTGTCCAGGTTGCCGGCCAAAACCAGTGCCAGCCAGACCACCGACTCGAGGTTGAACGAGGTGTTGGGGTGTACGTGCTGTCCCCCTTCCACGGCCATGGTAATGTGGCCCCAATCACTGAGCAGGCCAAGCATGGTACCGTTTATCGATTCCTCCAGGCCCAGCACCAGGGGCAAGGGCAGTTGGAAAGCGATGCGCCGGTTGCGCAGGGTGTCGGCTGCCATGCAAAACGGGTGGCTGTGGCTGGAGGTGCTGTGCAGGTCAATAAAAATAACCGGTTCGCTTGACAGGTTGTGCAGGTGCTCGAACAGTTGGAAGAGCGCTTTTTGCTGCCTGTCTTCGGCCGACATGTCTTTCGGGTCGATGGTGCGCAGGCTGGCCAGTTCCGGCTCGTACCACAGCCGGTTCAGGTCTCGGGTAATAAAGCGCTGGTTGGCTTCGTAGGCCGTAACGTTGCCTTTCAGGGCAATCAGGGTGCCGTTGAAAGGCGGGGTATCGTTGGCCAGTCGCGATAAAACCCGTTCGGCGGCCAACACACCCCCCGGCTCGTTGCCATGCATTGACCCGATGGCCACGATAACCGGCCCAGGGTTTCCCTGGCTGTACAGGCCCAGGCAATGGGGATGCTCGGCAATGGCATGGAGTGCAGTTGGTGCAAGGACACTGGCGGCATTCATCGGGTTATACGGTCTCTTTCTCAACGAGTTCATCAAACACGTGGGCCGCAAAATCCAGGATGTCATGCGCTGTAATCATGCCCACCAGCCGGTTGTTGTCTACCACCGGCAGGCAGCTGATGTTGTAGTGCCGCATCAGTTCAATGGCTTGCCGGGTTGAGGTGGTGGAGGTGACCGTGATGGGTTCGGTTTTCATAATCTCTTTGACGGGCAAGGGGTCGTGGTTTTGTCGTGCACTAAGGTGCAGCAGATCGGTGTGGGTCACAATCCCGTGCAGTTGGCCGGCGTCGTCTTCGACCGGGATGTGGCTGATGTGTTTCCAGTCCATCATGTTCGTGGCCAGGTCTATCAGGTCGTCGGGCTGTACTGTAAACAACTTGGTTTTCATGAACTGCCCGACGGTCTGGTAGCTGTGGCGCCATGCGCTGGGGCCGCAGGGTTCGGCAAAGGTCCATTCATGGACCGGCTTGCCCGTCTGCTGCCGGGCAATCATGGCCTTGACCAGGGTACGGCTTTTTTGATCCGGTGTGGCGCTGTTGGCTTGGTTTAGCTCGTCGAGGGATCCGAGCAACCATTGGGCACCGGTCAGGCCGGTACGGGTCCGGGCTTCAATAATGCCGAGGTAGTGCCGGCGGTCGGCTTCGTCCACGCCGAGTTTTTCCAGGCCCTTGTAGGCCAGTGGCAACAGCTCGGTCAGTATCAGTTGGGTGGCGGGAATGGTCTGGCCGTCGAGCCAGTTGAACTGTGCTTTCAAACCCACCTGGGCCGCGTTGAAAAAATTGGCCCGGGCGTCGTCAAAACTCAGGTGCTGCCGTATGTCGCCATACGCCTCGGGGACGGCATGCATCAGCCCCATAAAGAAGGCCGCGTTGGCCACCTCGTCCGTCAGGGTGGGCCCGGCCGGCAGAAACCGTGCCTCGATACGCAGGTGGGCCCGGCCGTCCTTGACGCCGTAGCATGCCCGGTTCCAGCGCCAAATGGTGCCGCTGTGCAAACGCATGGCCGACAGTTCCGGGACCTGCCCGGCTTGGGCCAGTTCAAGCGAGTTTTCGGTCAGGGGCTTGGTAAGCAGTACCCGGTACTCGGCTAAATCTTCCTTGTACAGTTCGACAATGGAATCCTTGACCCAGTCGCTGCCAAAGTCTACCCGCGACCGGTGGCCCCGCTGCTGTCGCACTTCCGAGCGTTCGTCGACGGCATGCTGGAAC
>JAGQHJ010000179.1 GCA_020431915.1 Cyanobacteria bacterium HKST-UBA04
GTCGGGCGCCAGCCCCCTTCCGACCCCCGCTGAGGGGAGGGGGGTGTTCGCCGAAGCTCGTTTCTTCGCCAACGCCTGCTCGCCATAAAGCGTATCTGGTTACTGTCGTTGTTGGATTAGGTAGGCTCCGCGGCTCGCTTGCGGCGGCTCACCCTAGTGTCGGCCAAGCTTGGCCGACTCGATCCCCCCTCCCCCTCGGCACCCCCTCCCCCAAGGGGGCTGTTCGGTGCTGCGATCACCGGGGGAGACTAGCGAACAACGACCACCACCAACAGACATACACCACCCTAGGTTTGCGTGAGCAAACCGACCTAAACGATCGCGCGTCAGCAGCACAGGGTGAGCCGGCGGCAAGCCGAACTGTTTGAGCGAGGTGTTGCCCTTGTGGCAACGAACCGAGCGAGTTTGAGGCCCCCCGTTGGCAGTCTTCGTGAGCCCCTCACCTAGGCGAACCCTAGTGCTGCCAGGGGTCCAGGGGGCTCCCTGGCGTGGGGGGTATGGGGAGGTTGAGGGGAGCTAGGGG
>JAGQHJ010000180.1 GCA_020431915.1 Cyanobacteria bacterium HKST-UBA04
CAATGCGCGTGCGCAACCCGAACGAGAACATGGCGTTTACGACCACGATCGAGGGCCAGGGCGCGTGGGGCCGTGATGTCTATCCGGGATGCAAGGACGACCGCTGCGGCGGCATTCTCAAGCCCCAGACGTTCCCGCACGTCATCACCGTGTAGAGTGGAGTGATGCGTTGTTATCTCTCCTTCTTTCTCTCTCTCTCTCTCTCTCTCTCGCTCTCGCTCTCTATCTTCTTCTCCCCCCATCCCTCCCTCTCCCCCGCTGTCTTTATCGTATGTTTTCATCGCTGTTTTTAGACACATAAACAACGCTTCATTGCAAAATTACAGCAAGTTTCCGCCGCCGCCACCTCCTCCTCCTCCATTGACGTTGTCATTATTGTCGTACGACATGGTAGACATGAGTGAAGCGACGGACGTGTCTCCCACGGACGACGACATGGGCGACGGTATGGATGGTAGTCGTTCGCACAGTTGCAGCGTCTGTTTCTGCCCCATTTCGTCG
>JAGQHJ010000017.1 GCA_020431915.1 Cyanobacteria bacterium HKST-UBA04
CGGGTGTTCCCGTGCCGTCTGTCTGGGATAATGGGGTTAGCGCCAGCCGACTGGCCGATTCGGCCTGCCAGGCCTTGAGCTTGTCCTTCAGTTCCAGCGTGATTTTACCGGCCACCTTGGGCCCCACGCCTTTGACCTGGGTTAATTGTGCGGTGTTGCCGGCCACAATGGCGGTAACCACTTCGCGCCAGCCCAGCTGGGCCAGGATGGCCACGGCCATTTTTAGGCCCACCCCCGAGGCCGACTGCAGCAGGTCAAACAGTTCGCGTTCGGCCACGTTTAAAAACCCCACCAGTTGCATGGCGTCCTCCCGCACGATGAGCGAGGTGTGCAACACCGTTTCGGCAGTCCCTTTATTTAGGGCCTCTTCAAGGGTCAGCGCGGTTTGGGGCGTGGTCAGCACGTAGTAGCCGACCCCCATTACATCAATGACGACACTGGCCAGGGTGTCGCTGGTAATTTGCTGGCCGACGATTTGCCCTCTTAACTGACGTATCATAGGTTTGGCGTGTCTATCCTTCTTTGGGGCAGGGAGCCCTGTGTGTTCTGTACGCTTTGTGCGTGCATGGAGTATTGTAACACCGCCAAGGCCGGCTGCCATTGAGCGCGGCCATTAATATAAGGTATAGAGGCTGTACGTGTTTTTTGTTTCTTTACGTGCTGCTCAGTTGTCTTTCAGTCGTCTTTATAGTCGTCGTTAAGCCGTCTTTAAGCTGCCCTTAAGTTGCTAAAGTGCTTACAAGCCGGGCGTTTCATCTGTGCTTGTGTTACCATAGGGCACCGCTTCTGTGCTGTAACCAGACACGGAGCGTCCCCCCGTTTCTCTGTCTCTGGAAGGACCTGCTGTGAAAGCCCGATCTGTTGCCCGCCAGTTGGCGTTTTTTATGCTTTACCAAGCCGCTGCCGATTCGTCGACAACGGTGCCGACCTGGTCTGCCGAGGATCTTGACACGCGTATTGTCGAGACGGTTCGTGCCCTGAGCGACATGGCCAAGGAGCAGATGGACACGGCCGGCTCCCTGGTGGCCAGTTTGCTCAATACCCTTGAGGATCATGAGCTGGGCCATCCCGATAATGCCGATGTGCCCTTCGACGAGATGACAAAACCCGTGCCCATTCCCACCACCGAAACCTTCAAGGCCACCTTGCACCAGTTGCTGGCGGCTGTCGAAAACGTGTACGAGGCCCTCGATTTGCCTGAAATCAAGGCCCTGGGGCTGCGCGAAGATGTGAACAACTACACGCGCATGCTGCTTAAAAGCGTGAACCAGAACCACCAGACCATTGATACATTGATTGACACGGCCTGTACGGACTGGAAGCTGGAACGGCTCAACAAGCCCGACGCTACCCTGTTACGGTTGGCCACGGCCGAGATGATGGCGACCCGGCACCGGGTGGATACGGCCACGGTGGTGGATGAAACCCTGGAGCTGGCCAAGCGTTTCTGCGACGACGACAGTGTTCGATTTGTGCATGGGGTGCTGGGCCAAATTGTGCAACTGATGGCCGAGGGCGGAGGTGCCCAGCCTGCTGCTACCCAGTCTGCTGTCGCTTCGGCGACCCCGCCGCCGCCGCCTGTTACCACAACCCCTGATTAGGATTCGGTTTATCGGCTATGTTTAAACTCTTTAACCGTTCCGACAGCCCTTCCCCTTCTTCGGCCCCTTCGGCCACGCCAGCCCAGGCGTGTGAGAAACCCAATTCGGAAACACTGGCCGACCCTTCTGCAGGGGACTCTTCAGGGGTTAAGGGCGCGTTTTCTGGCCTTCGGGCCGCCCTGCGTCAAACTCGAAACGGTTTGCTGGGGCAGCTTAAGACGCTTACGGCGGATGCATCCGACAAGCCTTTGGATGCCGAGGCCTTGGAAGCCTTCGAGGAGGCGTTGATTCGGGCCGATTTCGGGGTGGATTTGGCGGTGGCTCTGGCTGAACAAGCCCGCCAGAAAGGCCTGAGCGCCCGGCAGCTTAAACCGTTTTTGCGCGAGGAGCTGATGCGTGTGCTCGGGGCCGTGTCGCAAAGCAGCCGGTTTAACGAACTGAGCTATGGTGATGACCGGCTCAATATTTACTTTGTGGTGGGGGTCAACGGGGCCGGTAAAACCACGCTGATTGGCAAGCTGGCCCACCGGTTCGTGGGTCATGGCAAGCGCGTGATTATTGCCGCCGGTGACACGTTCCGGGCTGCTGCAGAGGAGCAGTTGGGGGTGTGGGCTCAGCGGGCCGGGGCCGAGCTGGTTCAAACCCAAACCAACGATGCGGCGGCTGTTGTCTATGACGCGTTGCGCCTGGCCCAGGACGGAGGGGACGTGGCTGGCAGCGTGGTGATTATCGATACGGCAGGCCGCCTGCAGAACAAGTTTAATCTGATGGAAGAGCTGGGCAAGATGAAGCGCATTATCGACAAGGAGGCACCGGCCCGCCATGTGTACGAGGCACTGCTGGTGGTGGATGCCACGACCGGGCAAAATGCCCTGAGCCAGGCCAAGGTGTTTGCCCAGGCCGTTAACCTGACCGGCGTGGCCCTGACCAAACTGGACGGATCGGCCAAGGGCGGGATTGCCTTTCATATTGCCAAGGCCCATCAGTTGCCCGTCAAGCTTGTGGGGGTGGGCGAACAGATTGACGACCTGAAGGATTTTGATGCCGTTGCCTTTATTGACGGCCTGCTTGACGAGGAGGCATTGTAGACCCCGGCCATGCTTGAGACCCTTTCCGACCGCCTGCAGCAGACCCTTCGTTTTGGGACCGGCAAGACCCTGACGCTGGAAAACATGGACGATGCCCTGAAGGACGTGCGCCGTGCATTGCTCGAAGCCGACGTGAGCCTGCGGGTCGTCAAGGAATTTATTGGGCGGGTTCGCGAAAAAGCCGAAGGCGAGGCCGTGCTGAAAAGCGTGAACCCCGGCCAGCAACTGGTCAAGGTGGTGCACGACGAGCTGGTGCATCTGCTCGGCGAAACCTACGCCCCGCTGAATCTTGACGAAGGATCCCCCAATATCATCATGATGTTTGGCTTGCAGGGATCGGGTAAAACCACGACCAGTGGCAAGCTGGCCCGTCGCCTGCGCAAGGCCGGGCATAACCCGTTGATGATTGCTGCCGACGTGTACCGGCCGGCGGCTGTCGATCAGCTGGTGGCCCTGGGCAAGCAGTTGGGCATCGACACGTTTTCCATTGCCGGATCGACCGATGTACAGCAGATTGCCCGGCAAGGCTTGGACAAAGCCAAAGCCGAGGGGTTCAGCCATGTCATTATCGACACGGCGGGTCGCCTGCAGGTAGACACCGACATGATGGCCGAGCTGCTGCTGCTTGAGCGCAGTTTCAAGCCCCACGAAAAACTGCTGGTGATTGACGCGATGACCGGCCAGGAAGCCATTCACGTGGCCGAAGCCTTTAATACGCAGTTGTCGGTAACGGGCATGGTCCTGACCAAACTGGATGGCGATGCCCGAGGCGGAGCGGCCCTGAGTGTGGTCAGCGTGACGGGCAAGCCCATTAAGCTGGTGGGCCTGAGCGAAAAAATGGACGGTCTGCAGGATTTCCACCCGGACCGGTTGGCCGGCCGTATTTTAGGAATGGGCGATGTGGTGTCGCTGGTTGAAAAGGCCCAGAGCGCCATTGACGAGGATGAAGCCAAGGCCATCGAGGCCAAGATGCGCAAGAACGAATTCAGCCTGGAAGACTTCATGAAGATGCAGCGCATGCTCAAGAAGCTGGGGTCACTGGATCAAATCCTGGGGATGCTGCCCATTCCCGGCCTGACCAAGGAGATGCGCGAAATGGTGGCCCATGGCGGCGAAGGCCAGTTGAAACGCATTGAAGCGATGATTAACAGTATGACGCCCGAAGAGCGGCGCCAACCGGATCTCATTAAGAAGAGCCGGGCCCAGCGCATTGCCCGGGGTAGTGGCACCAAGCCGGAAGACGTAACCCAGTTCTTGCAGATGTTCGAGATGATGCGCGCCATGATGGGGGGGCTAACCCGGGCCTCGGACCAGGCCAAATCGGGTGACCAGGCCGGGGCCGAGGCGAGCATGAACAAGACCATGCACTCGGCCATGGGCCAGTTGATGGGCAAAAAGGGCAAGAAAGGGAAAAAGAACAAGATGAAAGGCTTCCCCGGTATGCCTGGAATGCCCGGTATGCCTGGAATGCCAGGCTTTCCCTCGTTGCCGGGTGGCGGCAAGGGCGGGGGCTTTCCGTTTAAATAGTGTTGCCCGGTTCCGTGGTGTGCCTTGGCGCAGCAGGACACACGTACGCCTTACAAGGTGTGCAAGGTGTATAAGGTGGGCGGCTCTCTGGGGTTAAACGGTCGGGGGGCCAGAAGCGGTCTGGGTGGGTGAATCCGTTTCGGGGAACAGGGACTGCTGCCGGTCGGCCCGTCCCCGGGGTAGTTCGGGCAGGGCGTCAATGGTGGTGACGGTGTCGGGGTCAAGGGCACTGACATAGGCGGCAGCGGTTTCGGCCACCAGGTATCGTGCGGTTCGATAGTCGGCATCGCTGATCCGTGGCCGAACCGTGCCCCGGCCCAGTATGCGGGCCAGGCTGACGGCAGCCCGCTGAACCTGGTCGGCCCGGCTGCCCAACTGGTGGATGGATCGAGGGGGTTCGTAACCGGCGGGTTTGGATGAGCCGGGAGGGGGTGGCGGCATAAACCCGCTAAAGATGTAGGCGATTAACCGACGCATGGGGACGACATCGTCGCCGGTAAACATCAGGATGCGGTTCCGGCTTTCGGCCGGGCTGTTGGGGAAGGCGTCCACCACGGTCACCACTTGGCCGTCGGGTGATACCTTGAAGCCCAGTTGCCGGTTTTCGTCGCTGCGCTGAAAGCAGTCGTACAGCGACCGGTTTTCCAGAGCCGGGTCGGGTTGTGCAAGGACGCGGGTCAGTCGCCGGGAAAACCGGTGGTGCTGGTCTCCCCACTTGAAAAAATCCTGCGGAAGCTGCTGGCTATAAACGGTTGGTCCCAACACATACACCCGGCCAAATCGGGCCGTTGGACAAACAGGCATGATAAAAACCCACCAAAACAGTCGTTGTATTATTACATAAATAACACATAAACCGTTTCAGGCTGTCAACCACCCCACGGCACAGATACCTTGGTGGATGGGGGCAAGAATGCGCGTTGGTTATTTGCGCCCGGTCAAGGTGCCCAACAGCATGGCAATCGGGTCGTAAAAACGGTCAATCACCCGTTCCTTGAGGGGAATGATGGCGTTGTCGGTAATCTTGATTTCTTCGGGACAGACCTCGGTACAGCATTTGGTAATGTTGCAGTAGCCTACGTTGGCTTCGTCCTTAACGAAGCGCATCCGGTCTTCGCCGTCCATCGGGTGCATTTCCAGCCCGGCCAAACGAATCATGAACCGGGGGCCCGCAAACAGGGCCTCGCGGTGAGTCAGGTCCTTCTTGTCATGGTTGCGCAATACGTGGCAGGCGTTCTGGCACATAAAGCACTCAATGCACTTGCGAAACTCGCGGGCCCGCTCGATGTCTTCCTGCATCACCACCCATTCGTCGGTGTTCTCGTTGGTGGGCTTGAACGGTTTGATGAGCTTGTTGATCTCGTAGTTCCAACCGACGTCGGTGACCAGATCCTTGAGTTGTGGGAAGGTTTTCATCGGGCGCACTTCGACGGGTTTGGTCAGGTCCAGATCATCGAGGCGGGTTTTGCACATCAGGGCCGGTTTGCCGTTTACCTCGGCCGAACAGCTGCCGCACTTGGCCGCCTTGCAATTCCACCGAACGGCCAGATCGGGCGCCTGGGTGGCCTGAATCTGGTGGATGGCATCAAGCACCACCATGCCGGCACCGACATCGACGGTGTAGTCCACCATGGTTTGCTCACCTTCGGCCTGGCCGCGTTGAACAATGAAATGGGCTTGGGTCATAGCGGGTTATTTCTTCTCTGCTTCAAACAACTGCTTCAGCTCGTCGGGCATTTGCGGCAGGGGCTGGGTGCCCACTTCCATCGTACCATCCTTTGCCTTTTTGACGATGGAGTTGACCGTCGACCAGTAGTCGTCGTAGCCTTCGTGATCCAGGCGCGTATGGCCACCACGGCTTTCCTCGCGTTGCAGGGCGCAACGGGCCACCCCTTCCGAAACGGTAATCAGGTTGTGCAAATCGCGGGCCAGGTGCCATCCCGGGTTGAACACCCGCGACCCCTCGACCTTGACGTTGGCTGCCCGTGCCTTGAGGGTTTTCAGTTCCTCGATGGCGGTTTTCAAACCGTCGGCTTCCCTCACAATACCCACGCCGCTTTCCATGGTCTTGTTTAAGTCCTTGTGGATGGCATAGGGGCATTCGCCTTCGCTGCGTTGCATCGGGCCCAGCATGTCGGCTTCGGCATCGTTGATCATTTGCTCCGTCAGCTCGGAACGGGCAGGGGTGTTTTGCAGGTAATCGAGCGCACCCAGGCCTGCCCGTCGGCCAAAGACCAGCAAGTCACCCAGCGAGTTGCCGCCCAAACGGTTGGCCCCATGCAGCCCACTGGCCACTTCGCCTGCTGCAAACAGTCCCGGCACGTTGGTCATCTGGCTTTCGGCTTCCACCTTCACCCCACCCATAAAGTAGTGGCAGGTGGGGCCCACTTCCATCGGGCCCTTGGTGATGTCCACGTCGGCCAGTTCCTTGAACTGGTGGTACATGCTCGGCAGCTTCATCTTGATGTAGTCGGCGCCACGGTGCGAGATGTCGAGGAAGACCCCGCCGTTGGGGCTGCCCCGGCCGGCTTTCACTTCGCGGTAAATGGCCTTGGCCACAATGTCGCGGGTGCTCAGTTCCATGCGCTCCGGGTCCACGTTTTTCATGAACCGTTCGCCTTCGCTGTTGGTCAGCAGGCCGCCTTCACCGCGCACGGCTTCCGTAACCAAAATGCCCTGTACACCGGGGGGCCAAACCATGCCGGTGGGATGGAACTGGATGAACTCCATGTCGAGCAGTTCGGCCCCGGCGTCATAGGCCAGAATTTGCCCGTCGCCGGTGTATTCCCAGCTGCCGGAGGTTACCCGGAAGGCCTTGCCGATACCGCCCGTGGCCAGCACAATGGCGTGGGTTTTAAAGACGACGAACTTGCCGCTTTCGCGCCAGTAGCCAAAGGCGCCGCAAATACGGCCTTCGGCATCGGTAAACAACTTGGTGATGGTGCATTCCATGTGCACCGTCAACCCGTCGGTGTGCACCGCCTTGTCCTGCAGCGAGCGAATCAGTTCCAGGCCGGTGCGGTCGCCGACGTGGCACAGCCGCCGGTAGGTATGGCCACCAAAGGCACGCTGGCTAATCTTGCCGTCCGGGGTCCGGTCAAACACGGCGCCCCAGCGTTCCAGTTCGCGAACCCGGTCGGGGCACTCCTGGGCATGGAGTTGGGCCATGCGCCAGTTGTTTAAAAATTTGCCCCCCTTCATCGTGTCCATGAAGTGGGTGGTCCAGCCGTCCTGTGGGTCAACATTGCCCATGGCCGCCGCACAACCCCCTTCGGCCATAACCGTATGGGCCTTGCCCAGCAGTGATTTACAAACCACGCCTACCCGGCTGCCCTGGTGGGCGACTTCAATGGCGGCGCGTAACCCGGCCCCACCTGCTCCAATAACCAGGACATCGTATTCGTAGACGTCAAAACGATCAAACGGACCGGCCATAACCTTGGTGATTCTTTCTCTTTTCAACGAGGTTGACGACAACCGGCAGCCGCTGTGTTGGCAGGGCGCTGCCCATTGTATTTGACCCCCATCATAATATAGGGCTGCGGGCATGCATCTGATTATTATCAGGTGGCCTGTGGCACGGCCTTAACCGGCAGTCCAAACCGGTAGTCCGAACCGGGATTCTGGACATGGGCTAGTCCGGCTTTGGGCAAGGGTCGTGTAACAATTTTGCCCGTGGCACACATTTTTGCTTCTGTGCCGACTTTATTAGCCCATTGACCCGTGTTTGTCCCGTTTTGCAAGGTTGCTTTACTCTTCTATGACCCCTATTTCTCCCATTCTCCCCGGCGCTGTATTCCGGCCGTCTCTGGCCCGGCGTCAGCCTGCCGCTTCGGTGGGATTTGGCCGGCTGCCGGGGTTGGGGCAGTACCCATCTCAAAATTTTTGTGCCCCGGCCGTGGCCCGTATTTTTGTGCCGCTGCTCGGCATCCTGGTTTCCGAATGGCTGTTCGGCCTGGCCAAGGGGCTGTTTTACGGCAACCAAAAAAACCAGAAGCAACCGCCTGGTTCTGGGGGGTCTTCGTCCGGCTATCCGCCTGGCCCGCCGCCCGCTGGTTATGGCGGGGGCTATCAACAGTGGTCTCCACCTGGTCCACCGCCGTCGTAACCCGAGCAGGTTGTGTTTTGGCTACAATGGCATGGTTTAAAGCACATGCTGTCCGTCTGATGAAATTCAGGCGGGGGATGTTGGAGGCGCCGTCGCCATGCAGGCACCGACCCCATGAAATCGCCGTCACCGCCCAATAAGACTTTGACCCCCTTAAGCGCCAAGGTGGTTCAATCGCTTCGGCAATCGCTTATTGCCTGGTTCAAGGCCAATGGCCGTAGCCTGCCGTGGCGCGAGACGCGCCAGCCGTATGCCGTATGGCTGTCGGAAATTATGTTGCAGCAAACCCAGGTCAATACGGTGGTGGATTACTACCATCGTTTTCTGGCACGCTTTCCCAGCATTGTATCGCTGGCCGATGCCCCGCAGGCCGACGTGCTCAAGCAGTGGGAGGGGTTGGGGTATTACTCGCGAGCCCGTAATCTGCACAAGGCGGCCCAGCTGATCCGCGACCGGCACCACGGGGTGTTTCCCACCCAGTTTGACGACATTGTGGCCCTGCCCGGTATTGGCCAAAGTACGGCCGGTGCCATTGCCACCTTTGCCTTGATGCAGCCCCGGCCGATTTTGGACGGCAATGTCAAACGGGTATTGGCTCGCCTGATGGCCATCGATGCCCCCATTCAGGAGGCGACGACCGCCAAGATCATGTGGCCGTTGTCGGCCCGGCTGTTGCCGGACGATCCCGAGGCGGCATGGCAGTTTAACCAGGCCCTAATGGAGCTGGGTGCCACCTGCTGCACCCTGAAAAACCCCGATTGCAGCCGCTGCCCATGGCAGAAGACGTGCCAGGCCTACGCCCGTAACCTGCAGGGGGAACTGCCCGTTAGCGTGAAGCGAAAACCCGTACCACACCACGATATTGGCGTGGCGGTGCTGTGGAAGGACGAGACGCGCCAGCAGTGCCTCATTGCCCTGCGTCCACAGGACGGGTTGCTGGGCGGGTTGTGGGAGTTTCCCGGTGGCAAGCGCGAAGCCGACGAAACCCTGCCGGCCTGCGTGGCCCGTGAAATCATGGAGGAAATCGGCATTGAAATTGCCGTGGGAGCCAAGCTGACCGAAATCAAGCATGCCTACACTCACTTCAAGGTTACCCTGCACGTGTACGATTGCCTGTATGTTTCCGGCATCCCTCAGCCCAAGGCGTCGCAGGCACTCCAGTGGGTTACCCTCGACGAGATGAGCGCTTATGCGTTTCCCAAGGCCAACAACCGTATTATCGATCTACTCAAGTCCAACCCGGCCATGCAGCTTACGCTGTGCTAGATCCGAGCAGGATTTGGTTGTCGAGCAGGGCGGGCAGGGTGCCCAATAGCTGTGTGCAAAAGCGATCGTACGTCATGTCGGCCGAGCCGGTGGTGGCAATGGCTTCGAACAGGGGCCGGGTCAGGTCGTCGTAGGTGGTGGCTGTTTCGGCTTGGCGTAAGTCGTTTAACCACTGGGCCAGCATGGGGTTTAGCTGGAAGTAGCGGCATTCGTAGTGATGCCGGTTAATGTTGGGGCCACTGCCGGCAAGGCGCTGGCGGTATACCCAGACATAGACGGGCTGGGGTGCAGGCAAGACGGCTTGTGGATGATCCGATAGGACTTGATGGGCTTGCAGTAGTGCGACTAGGGCCGGGATGTCGTACTCAAGGGCCAGCAGATCGCAGGCTTTGTTGAGCACCGGTATCAGCCGCTGGGCCTCGTCAACGGTGGTCGGCAATCGGGCAGGTTCGGTTGTTTGTGCCTCCGTCTCATGGTTGGGCAAACTCAGCAGCTTGGCTTCTATCCACTCGTACAGGGCCAGCTCGTGCAGGAACGGGTAGGCATCGAAGGGGTTGATCTCAAGGAAGTCGACAAAGGGTTTGGCAATGTCGACAAAGTGGTAGGTTTGTGACGGGTTGCCGTAGAAGAACGCTTTGACCGTTGTGTCCCACTGATCGCCCAGGAGGGCCTTGGTGAGCGGAAAAATATTGTCGAAGGCTTCGACGATGTTGGCGCAAACCATGTACTGGTACTGGCCCAGCCGGTCGAGAGGTTGTTGGCGAAACTGTGCTTTTAACGTGTCGGGAATATCGCGCTGGGCAAGAAAGGTTTCCAGGGCTTCGCCCGAAGCCAGGCTGTGCCGACCGGCTTCGGTCAGCATCAGGTCCTTTAGGGTGGCTTGGTATTGGTCGAGGGTAAAGGGCATCGGCGTTGGCTTAGGCCACCTCCAGTGGGGTTGTGGTTTTTGTGGTGGCGGCTTCGTCAATTTGACGCAATTGCCGCAGTTCGCCCAACAGCTCGTCAAAGGGTGGAAAATTTTGGTCGCGTTCAAGCAGAATGCCGTGCACGTCCATCATCGGCAGGGCGGTTGCCAGCAGATCGTAGACTTCGTCGCGTATGGCCTCGCCGTGGGTGTCGATAATCAGGTTGCCTCGTTCCAGGTGGCCGGCCACGTGCAGCTGCACCACGCGATCGAGGGGAAGCTGTTTGAGGAAAGCCACCGGGTCATAGCCATGGTTGGTGGCGTTGACGAATACGTTGTTGATGTCGAGCATCAGGCCACAGTTGGCCCGTTCCAGAACCTCGGTAATGAACTGGGCTTCACTCAGTTCGGGCTGGCCAAAGGCGCAGTAGTACGAGGCGTTTTCGATGAGGAAGGGAATGTCAAAGCGGGCCTGGAGCTGTTGGATTTTCGCCACGACATGATCGATGGCCTCGTAGGTAAAGGGCATCGGGATGAGATCCTGGAAGTGAATGTTGTCGTAGGAGGAGAAGGTCAGGTGATCGCTGAACCATGCCGGTTGGGCCACCTTGAACAAGTCTTGCAGGGCACGGATATACCCTTCGTCGAGGGCATCGGTGCTGCCAATGGACAGGGCCACACCGTGCGAAATAATCGGGAAGCCGTGATCTCGGGCTTCGGCAATCATGTCGTAGGCTTTCCCGCCTCGGCCCATATGGTTTTCGGGCACGATTTCAAGCCAGTCAATGTGTTGCCTGGCTTGCAGGGTGTCGGTGTAAAGGGAACGGCGCAGACCAAGTCCGATACCGAGTTTAGGCAGGGTTGCCTTGATTTGTTGAAAATCATCGGTGGGACTGATCATGCGCCGTTCCTGAGTGGGATTGATGGAGGATCGTTCACGTGCCTTCCCTCGTCGTATCGGCACCTTATTTATTTGGTGTGTTTAGTGGGTGGCCGGCCAATGGGGAAGGTGAAAAAGCGGGGTGGGCTGCCCCACCCCGCAAGGGGCTATTTTTTCTCGCCGCCTTTTTTACCGGTACCACAGTGGTCAATAGCCACTATGGGCGTACCGGCGGTTGGCAACAGGTGGGTCTGGTTGTCGGAAGCCGCATGGCTGCTGGGCATATTGCCCATAATCACCATGGCTGTCCCGGCAACCAGGAGGCTGACGCCTATCCATTTTTTCATCATCGTGACGAATCTCCTTTAAGGTTTATAAGGGGTTAACGCTGGGGGTTACTCTTTGCCGCCGCAGGCACCGGCCCCACATTTGTGGTCGCCGCCGTCTTTGCTGCCGCATTGCTTGTCACCGTCTTTGCTGCCACAGGCACCGGCACCGCATTTATGCTCACCGCTGTCCTTGCCGCCGCATTTCTTGTCGCCATCTTTGCTGCCACACTTTTTGTCGCTGTGTTTGCCGCCGCATTTCTTGTCACCGTCTTTGCCGCCGCAGGCACCGGCACCGCATTTGTGGTGGTCGCCTTTGGCAAGCAGAATCGGGGCCGAGACCTCGTTGAGCGAAAACATGTTGTCGGCGGCCTGGGCGGGCTGATCCAGCATCGAGGCACCGGCCATCATGGCTGCGCCGGCCAACAGGGTCAGGGCGATTTGTTTGTTCTGTTTCATGGTGGTTGGGTTTCCTTTTCTAAAAAGCCCGCACGGTCGCCTTATAAACGCATGGTGCAGGCCATTAACGGGTTAACTAAACTGACAGTAACATCTTCCAGTCTCAACACGCGGTCGAGCGGCAACCTTTATTTTATAGGGTGAATGGTGTGTATACGGTTCTATGGGGGTTGCACGCCCCTTTTAGGCCTGCGCCAAAAGCGATTACCAAAGTGGTTTTCAGCAGTTTTGGGTATTCGGTACGACGCATTCCGTAAAAGAAAGTTCCTTCGCAATATTTTTCAAAATAACGGGGTGAAATTGAAAGCTGTTAATTGGCATTGTAGCTGCCTTGATCGAAAGAGACTGTCATATTGATGACACGGTCGTCGAAATCGTTGCCCAGCTTTAAATTTTAGTGCTTTGCGCCTTGCTGCCGTTTCTGGCTTTCGCAAAACCCGGTTTGCTTCAGCAGTTTACAGTGTCCAACCAGTTTGAGCTGGGTATCGATAAGCTCAAACTTAAGCCTTTCGGCAATATTCTGGGCCATGCAAAAGAGCTCTTCGCTGGTAAACTCCTTTGTGGCGCCGCAATCTATGCAAAGAATATGCTGGTGTTCAAAATCCGACTCGTCGCGGACCAGCTCGTAGAACTTCTGGTCTTCGCCGAAATCCAGTTCTCGCAGTACGTCGAGCGACGCCAAAAGCTTGAGTGTTCGGTAGGAGGTGGCCAGGCTGATATCCGAGCTGTCTGATTTCAGTCGGTTCTGCAAGTCTTCGGCCGACAAGTGGTCGCCTTCCGGCAGATCAAAGAAAATATCGAGAATTTTCTCGCGCTGTGGCGTGATACGGAACCCTTTTTGGCGGAGCAGTAAGCGTAAGTCTGCCTGGGTAGGGGCCATAAGCCGTTTGTTCTCCTAAAAAACCTTCCGGAAACAGCTTGAAAACGGTGGCAAGTCCTTCCATTGGCACGTCGGGTGCCAGGGAAAGGCCTTTCCGGCATCTGTTAAGACAGGATACCATGTGCAGAGGGAAATAGGCTCAGGCGAAGCGTTTTGAAACAGCGGCCATTGTGCCTGAGCGACTACGGGCAAGGCCCTTTGGTTTGAGGGGAGGCTAAAAAACCCCACTATTGGTCGCTGTACTGCTTGTGCTAGACTGGGGGCTGAATTGTAGACCTTGCCACTGAAGCGATTCGTCGCCGAGGGCATAAAGCAACCACGTTCAGGACGACCCGCCCTATGATACTTGATGTGATCTTACATGGCCGTGCCCCACTGCTGTTTTTCCCGTCGGTGGGGACCACCGAAATTGTACTGGTCTTTATCGTAATTTTGATTCTGTTTGGACCGGGCAAGCTGCCGGAAGTGTTTAAGGCCATGGGCAAAGGGGTTCGCCAGTTTAAGGATGCCGCTGCCGGTGCAACCGATGAGGGGCCACCGGCAATTAATTCGCCGGGCGCAGGGGCGACTAAGACCGCAAGTCAATCGGGCAGTGCTGCCGTGGAGAGCGAAGCCAAAACGCCGCAGTCGGTCTAGGGCTTGGTGTAGGCAACCAAGGCACATAAGGCACATTAAGCGGGCCTTTTGTGTTTATTGGCCTATCACGTTAATTAAACCGATATTCCGAGCCACCGGTTTTGCCTGGGTGCCTTAGGTGGTAATCCTTGTAGGCAACCGTTTTTCGGGTGGTTCGGTGTGGATGCTAACTTATTGGGGAACCCCCCGTCTTGCCGTTGTCCATTGCAACCCTGTTGTCCAATCCGGCGGTCCGCCAAGCCAGTTACCTGGTTAACACCGACAAGAGCTTTAAGGCTGTGGGTGTCGAGGTTCTGGGCATTAACCTGCCCCGAATTCTGTTGACACGCACGACCCGTGAAAAAATGGATGTGGCCGTTTGCGAGCTGGGCAATACGGTTGGGTTTTTTGGCCTGCTTTGGGGCGGGGGCGCGTTGGTGGACAAACTGCTTAAGCACAACGGCTTGAATGTGATTAACCAGCCGGGGGTTCTTAGCCGGGGGCGGGTGGCCAAGTCGCTGTTACTGATTCCCCCGCTATTTGCGTTTATGGCGGCCATGCCGTTTATACGAAACGCGTATACGGCCTATAGCTCCGGTACCACCAATTTCAAAAACCTCATCACGCGGCAGGGCCAGTCGCCAAATAGAAACCCGACCTCGTTTGCTTCGGCCTTTTTGCACCCGGCCGAGGTGGCCAACCAGAAGGAGCGCGGCGAGGTTATGGCCAAGGTTCGGCACGATTTGATGCTGGGCCGCGACATTTTTTTAGTGGGAACGGCCCTGGGGCTATTGGGGTTTGGGCTGGCGAGTGGCTCGATGGGCCGATTTTCACTGTTTTCAGGCAGCAGCAATCGTCTTAACCCGGTGTTCAAGTCGTGGGGGGTGGACCGCTCGCTCAAGAAAATGCTCAACGGGGCCTGTTTCAGGGGAAGCCATGCCAACGAGATGACGGATGCCCATGCCCTGGCCTACTGGGGGTTACCGTGTTATGCGGCCCTGATTGCCGCTTCGCGCGACGCCTTTGAGGTCAAAGAGCAGTTGCTGAAGATGATTAACTTTAACGTGATGTTCATGATGCCGGGGCTGATTGTGGGGGGGCTGCCGTACTTTAAGAACCAATCGGTGGGGTGGGCGAAAAAGCTGCCTGGGTTCTACAGTCCCGAGGGACAGTTTAACTGGAAGGCCTGGAAAGCCTCGACAGGCAAGGGAACAGAACTATCGGCCGGGCTGCTAAAAAAGGCTGTGGCGTTTGAAACCCGGAAAACGCTGGCCCAGTTTGCCGCGACCACCGTGTTGATGTCGGTTTTTCCGGCCCTGCTCAATATCTGGCTAACGCGCCAACGCCTGAAAAAATACCACCAAACGGTTCAGTCGGAGGGGTTCGAACCCTATGAACCCCTCCGACGGGGCGTGGGTTCGCCGAAATACTAGACCAAGGTATAAGGCAATCCGCGGTTTTCAGGGGGGTTATTTAAGAGGTATCCCCTGGTTTGTCCAGTTTGTCGACAAGGGGGTTATAGCCAGCCCAGGCTGTTGTGGCGCATTGACACTCGCCTGGTTTTCCCGATAAACTGATCGTGGTGCCCGTATGTGTGGCAATCGGCACGACAGGCACCCCATTGGCTATGACAACCTATGACAACCTATGATGACCCCCCGTGATGAAACCAACGGGTAAAACAAACTGGTTTCCCCTGACTTTATTAGCGAGCCATTCCCCTCTGATCCCAGTGCATACCACCCCCAAAAAAAGCACAATCAACCCCATTAACCTGTACGGGCGCGCCCTGTAGCAACCGAGGGAATAAGGACCACATCGTTTATGACCCAAGCCATTCAGCCTCTAGAGCTTCTTCGTCCAAAAAACAACCTACTATCCAAGGTAAGTACGAACCCTGGGGCCACTTCCCCGCTGGCGTACACCGCCCCCTTGGCAGCGGCACCGGATCGGTTTGAGCGTGCTGCCCAGCCTGCTGCCCCACGGTTTGGCCGGGTCGAATATTTGTCCTCCAACGAGGCTGGTCCCTACATGAGAACCCTGCGGGAAAAAGCCGAGGGGGTTTCCTCGGACAGTCAGGTTCCTATTGAAGGCTGGCAAGACGCCTTTAGCCCGGCCGAATCCAGCTCGATTCATCCCGATCGCTTTCAGCGGCAAACCGGCATTTATCCCGACGTGGCCGATCCGCGTACAACGGCCATGGTACTGCCCCATCCTGGCGGCGGGGCGTGGGTAATCCGCAACGACTACGGCAAAGGTGGTTCTCGAGATTTTGATAAGGCCATGGGGCTGCTTGAAGCCAAAATGCCGCAGGTTAGTCGGGCCTTGCAGTACTACTGGATGAGCCATCCCGAATCGGAATTGCACACAGCCAAAGGTCATACCGGGTATCTGTATCCGCCCCAGTCCGAGCCGATGGGTAATTTCATCGGGGCGTTTGTCGATCGCGTCAAGCACCATGTGATTGCCCCTTACAAAGAGCAACTGGAACGCTTCGAGCAGGCCGACCACTCAGAGCGGCTGCGCCTGCTTGAATCGGAATTTCCGATGGTTGACCCCAAGGCCTATGAAGCGCAGCGTGATGCGGATCTGGACCGGCGCCGGCAGTCCAATATTGACTTTTATGCGGGCTGGGACGATGCACGGCTGGATGCCAACGAGCTGACGCGCAAGCGCGGCGGCCTGACGGATCGTGAAACCGTGCCCGTGGATAACCTGATGGCCAAAAACTGGCTGCCCAACCTGTTGTGGGCCTATGAAATGACCAAGTACCCCGCCATGGAGCTTCGCGAACAGTTGTACGACGAGGTGTTACAGACCCAGTCCGAGAACCAGGGGCTGGTTGACAGCGTCAACGCCTTGCGCAAAATGGCCAATGATCGCCGTAACCGTGGTAACGCCGAATTCATCCGGGCCTATAACCAGGATTATCCCAAAACCCCCATTGCAGTCGGGGCTTATGATCGACCGGATCCTACGCCCCGGACGCTGCCGCTGGCGATTCCCGAATTTAACAGGGGGCTGCATGAATCCGATGACCGCTACTCCCATGCTCAGATCATGGCAGGCAAGTTGTATAGCGAGTACCGTATCAGCAGAGAAGCCGGGATGACCCTGCCGGACTACGATTTGAGAAAGGGCCCCATCCAATTCTCCACCAAGCTGCCTGAAGGCATTAAGCCCGATTTCGACGAAGCGGCTTATCTGGCCCGCCGTCAAGCCACGTCTGGCCAGGGTTCTAAAGTTTCGGCTGGCGCTGACGTGCAACTGGAAACCTAATCCCTAAAGGGCGTGCTGGACTCTGGTTTGTGTACAGTGCCTTACAGCGTCTTACGGTGTCTTATAGAGGCGCTTAGACTTGCTGTGCGTGTTGTACCTGCTGTGCCGAGTATTGGCCGGCACATTCGCCCATGCGCCAGCAAACGGCCTGGATGCGGAACGAGGACTGTGCCAGGAACGTGGCGCTGATGCACCGACCGACCACCAGCAGGTTGCCGACGCCTTCCGGCATCAGGGCCTGAAGCGGGATTTCGTAGTAGTCGCCGTCCTTTAGCTTCTGCAGCCCGCCTTTGTCGGCCTTGGGGGAGGCCTTGTGGATGTCGATGGGGTAGGCGCACTTGGCCACGGCCTGCGAGCCAAATTTTCGGCAGCCCAGAATATCCTCGTCGCTGACGATGTATTGCCCCCGGATACGCCGGCTTTCGCGTACGCCCAGTTGCGGGGCCATCTGGGCCAGGAAGGCGGCTTCGAAGCCACCTATCTTGGCTATGCAGAACCGAACCAGCCGTTGAATCTGCTGGCGCCCCGTCTGGTAGGCGTAGGCAACGTCGGCCGGGTCAAGCGGGTCGAGGGGAGTTGTGGCGGCAATGCGCGGACAATTAAAGGACACGCAGCCGGGCATGCCTGGTACGGTAAAAATCTGGAAGTAGGCCGCTTCGGCCTCGGTAATCAGCCCTTCGCTCAACCCTTCCTCAAACACGGGCCGCAGCAGCCAGGAGTCGTCGTCGAGGGTGTGGGCGGTCGACAGCATGTAGTGGCCGTTGGGATGCCGGTAAATGGCGCTGTTTTTGTTGTCCGGGTCCCATTGTCGTATCCAGTCGGCCAGTTGCTCAAGGTTAACGCCCCCCATAATAAACCGCAGGCTCAGGGCCTGGTGGCCCTCGTCATCGAGCATGGGCACGTTGGCCAGGTAAGACAGGGTGGCATTGCCCGAGGCGTCAATAAATCGCTTGGCCTGATACCGAACCGTTTGGCCATGGAGGATGCAATTGAGGGCGCTGATGGTTTCCTGATGCCGCTCCACGCCGATTAGGGTCATGTCGTACCGTACCGTCACCCCAGCCGTGGTGCAGAGTTCGTCGAGGTAGGCCTTGAGCAGTTCGGGGTTGACCCACCCCGGGTTGTTGTCGCTGAAGCGTTGGGCCCCGCCCCAGCGCTGGGCCAAGTCTAGCAGAACCGTCTCGTATAGCCCCTCGGTTAGGTTAACCCCCTTGCTCTGGTTGGGCATCATCGGGGTTACCAGCGAGGCTGTGGCCGTGCCGCCCAGGTAGCCATTTTGCTCAATCAGCAGGGTGTTGGCTCCGGCTCGGGCAGAGGCAACGGCGGCTGCCACCCCGGACGAGCCGCCGCCCACTACAATCACGTCATAGGTTTCACAAGCTGTCATAGGCGTGGCATGGCTACTTCTTTGGGCGGGTTCGGTCTCTTTGGCTAGGTAGAGGGGTCACAGAGGGTTTTGTACAGGTCGTTGAGCTCCCACTGGTGATCCTCGGTAAAGGTTTCGTTGGTCAGGTCAAACGTAACGGGGGTAATGGAAATGGCGTTGTCCCGGATGGCGGTGATGTCGGTGCCTTCCTCCCCGTCGCTTTCAATGATTTCGCCAGCCAGCCAGAAGTAGACCTGGTCGCGCGGGTCGACCCGGCGTTCGTAGCTGTCGGTGTACATCCGTGCCCCGAGCTTGGTTAGACGAATACCGGTTACGTCCTGCAACGGGACGGCGGGGAAATTGACGTTGAGCAGGGTGCGGTTGGGAAAATCCACGGACTGCACAAAGGGGACAAGGTTGGCGATGAATTCGGCGGTATGCTCAAATTCGGCGGCCCGGTCAAAGCCGTTCATTAGCGAAACGGCCACACTGGGCAGCCCATGCCAAGAACCTTCCATGGCGGCACTGACGGTGCCGCTGTACAGGACATCGTAGCCCAGGTTGGGGCCGTGGTTAATGCCGCTGATAACCATGTCAAAGCCGACATCGGCCATCGTGGCGTTAAGGGCCAGCTTGACGCAGTCGCTGGGGGTCCCTGTGACGGACACAGCCTGCTTGACATGGGGGCCGAAATCCACTTCGTCGATACGAATGGGCTTGTGCAGCGTCAGGGCGTGGCCCATGGCGCTGCGTTCGCGATCGGGGGCCGATACGTACACGTCGTGGTGCTTGCCGAGGGTGGTGGCCAGGGTACGAATACCCGGTGCGTAATGCCCGTCGTCATTGGAAATAAGGATTTTTACCATGGCGAATGATGAAACTCGTGCTTGCAGGTGATAACAGCAACCCCTAGTAGGATTGGCGGTAGAAATAGTCTTTCAGGAACGGCTCGTCCACATCCTTCAGGTGGTTCCAGAACAGGTTGAGGATGTCCCCTTCATTCATGCGTTCGCGCACAATATCGAGCACCAGGGTCCGCACATCAACGGTTTTGGTCAGCTTGTTCTCTTCACCAATTAGGTCAAGCAGTTCTTCCTTGGTCACAGCCTGCGCTCCTGCCGATGGGGTATCGATAACAGCCCTATTATACCCCAACCTCGCCGGGGCCTCTTTCAAGCCGGTTCCAGGTTTTCGATTCCTGGCGGTCGATTCGGCGAAGGGTTTGCGCTAGACTGCTTTAGCCCCGGTTTTTCCTATGGAAGGGGTGTTTCCCTTTTCCCGCCGTTTAACCCCACCCCAGTAACAGGATGGTGTCTGTGGCCCTTCCGCCTGAACAGCAAGACATAGACCGGCCTTTGAGCCATTGTAAGCCCGGTGATCGCGTAACCATTACGCGGTTGAGCAGTCCCTATGTGGCCAGCATGGCCACGCGTCTGGGCCTGGTAGAGGGCTGTACGGTAACATGCCAGGCGGTGGTGCCTTCCGGGCCGGTTGTGGTTCGTCGTGGCGGCATGGAACTGGCTATTGGCAGGGCCTATGCGGCTGAAATCATGGTAAAAAAAACCCATAGCGCCATGGAGGCCCTGGTATGAGCCTCACGCCAACGTCGCCGGCTTTGGCGGCGTCTCAGCAACAGGCCGTCAGGGGGGGCGAAAGCAATCCGTACTTGTGCTATGCCTCGCGTTTCCTTGCCGGCAGGTCTCTTCAGGCCAAAGAAGCGGCCATTAACCCCGACCAGGTCCTGGTGCTGGCCGGCAACCCCAATGTGGGCAAATCGGTGGTGTTTAACCACCTGACGGGCAGTTATACCAACGTCAGCAATTTCCCCGGGACCACCGTCGACATTCCCAAAGGCTATCTGGCGGATAACCGTCTGCTCAAAGACACGCCCGGTGTCTATGGCCTGTCGCGCTTTAGTGAAGAGGAACAGGTGGCCAAGCAAACCATTTTGCAGGCCGATGTCGTCATTAACGTGGTTAGCGCCGCTACGCTTGAGCGCGATTTGTTTTTAACCCAGCAGATTATCGATTTTGGCAAGCCGCTGGTGGTGGTGGTAAACCAGATTGACGAGGCGCAACGGCTGGGTATTGAAATAGACCTGGCCCGGCTGGAAACTTTTTTGGGCGTGCCGGTGCTGGCCACGATTGCCACGGAGGGCAAGGGGCTTGACGATATTTTGCCACTGGCTGCCGTGGCCCGTTGCGGGACGCATACTCCCGACGTACCGGCCGACCCCGATGCCCTAGAGCTTTTGGAAGACAACCCGGCCCAGCAGCTTCAGGTGTACGGGCAACGGCGTCGCTACATTAACGGCATTGTGCGCGAGGTGGTGCGGCACCTTGAAACCGGGCAGCCCAAGGGGTGGTCTGGTCGGCTTGGCCAGTGGCTGCTAAACCCCTTTGTGGGTATTGTCAGTGGGGTGGCCTGCCTGCTGATGCTGTACCAGGTGGTTGGCGTTTGGGTGGCCGGCGACGTGGTGAACTTTACCGAGGGGACCCTGATGCTTGGTGGCCTGGTTCCCCTTATCCAGTCCGTTGTCAATAACCTGGTGCCCCCCCACGGCCACCCGCTGCTGGGAGCCCTCAATACCATTTTGGCTGGTGAATTCGGGGTGTTGACCATGAGCGTGCAGTATATTTTTGGGGTGCTGTTTCCCATTATTTTGGGCTTCTATATCTATGTGTCTTTGTTGGAGGACTGCGGTTACCTGCCCCGTATTGCCGTGTTGTGCGACAGCTTGCTGAGTAAAATCGGCCTCAACGGCCGGGCCGTGATTCCCATTGTGCTGGGATTTGGCTGTGTGACGATGGCCACGGTCAGCACGCGTGTGCTTACCTCCCAGCGCGAGCGTACCATTGCCTCGACCATTCTGGCCGTGACTATTCCCTGCTCGGCCCAGATTGCCGTTATTGTCGGGTTAATGGCCAAGATTGGCGGGTTGGTCCCTTGGTTGCTGTTTATGGCCTCCCTGGTTGTGGTGTTGACGCTGCTGGGCACAGCCCTTAACAAGTTGCTGCCGGGCCAGTCGTCGGGCCTGCTGCTCGATTTGCCGCCTATTCGCATGCCGCTGCTCAAGAACGTCCTGAAGAAAACATGGGTGCGCACGGTGGTCTTCCTCAAGGAAGCGGCGCCGCTGTTTATGCTCGGCTCACTGCTGGTCAGCATCAGTCAGGTAACCGGTCTACTGGTTTGGGTCCAGGGAATTCTGGCTCCCATTACCGTGGAGCTGTTGAACCTGCCGGCCCAAAGCGCCGAGGTGTTTATTATGGGGATGGTTCGTCGCGACTTCGGGGCGGCAGGTCTCTATATGATGAGCGAGCAGCTGACCTCACTGCAGATTTTAACCGCTCTGGTAACCATTACGCTGTTTGTACCCTGTATCGCCTCGGCCACCGTTATCTGGAAAGAGCGCGGTCTTGTTGAATCCTCGATCGTCCTGCTTGGATCGTGGGTGATTGCCTTTGGCACCGGCACCATCCTGGCCAAGCTGTTGGCAGCTGTTCCGTTTATTTAAGGGCGAGAGGGTACCCATGACAGAAAGAGCGGTTTTGGGTATCAAACTGTCACTTGACCGCCCCCCCGACTCTGCCGTGCAATAGCACTACGATTTTTGGCCCGACGCAGAGTAGGGGGCAAGCAATCGTTTGCGTTCCCCGTTTAAAGGGCCTTATAATAGTAGCTATCTGATCCACACCTAATGTTGCCTTTCACGGCAAATGACCCACTAATGACCCCCTTGAATGTCTGATGGGCGCGCTGGCCTTTTGTGCGTAGGGCGCCCCCAAGCGTGATCCCGATTGTGGTAAACATCCAACGATTTATCCAATATTGCGAAGGCCGTGCCTATTTTGATCATCGCTCCTATAACAAGGAGAAAGCCGATGAGCGGGGCACCCGCTATGTGACCCAAACCCGGCTCGATTCGTTGCAGGGTCGACAGGCGCAACGGCAAATTCGTGACCAGTCGTTCCAGGCTCAATTGCGTCCCGCCGCCCCCGAGGCGGGGTTGCGGGGCTTGCCGGCCACTGTGTTGGGCCGTGCCCTTGCCGGGTTTCAAGCCGGGGCTTTGGCATTGGGTGGTTCGATTGGCGGATTTGTAAGCCAACTGCTTCGGGGCGTACAACGCCAGCAGCAGGTGTTGTTCCAGCAGCTTAACGGGTTTCAAAATGCCGTGCAGGATTTCTTTGAGAACCCGTTGCCCTTTATCACCAGCCAGGTGCTTGGGTTCTTTTTTGGCCGGAAGGATCACCGCATCGAAGAGCAGAAGAACCGAGAAGACGACGACTTTGCCCACCCCGAGCATGACTTTGTCAAAACCCGCCGGGTGGAAGGGGCGTTTGCTTCAAAAGGGGGCAAGTAGGGACTGAAACAGCAAGGCGTCGCGGATTGAATAAAGCCGGTATAATGGGCTTTGTTAGGGTTATAGGCTTGAAAGAGTAATACGCGTGCAACAATGGCTTGAAGCCCTGATTCTGGGGTTGGTTGAAGGTTTGACGGAATTCTTGCCGGTCTCTTCGACCGGGCATTTGATTATTGGTGGGCAATTGCTGGGGTTTGACAGCGACATGGCCCCCACCTTCGAGGTTTGTATTCAGTTGGGCGCCATTTTGGCCGTGGTTTTTTTGTATTGGCCGCGTTTTTTGGCCCTCTTCAACTTCAAGCAGGACCGTGGGTTTTCGGGGCTGCGGGCATGGGGCCTGCTGGCCGTGACGTCTTTCCCCGCCAGCCTGATGGGACTGCTGACCCACGACTACATTGAAACGAACCTGTTTAATCCGGTGACGGTTGCCTGGGCGCTGTTGGTTGGCGGGATTATTTTATTGTTTATTGAGCGCGTGATTGGCCGGTTTAAACCGGAGCCGACCACCGGGCTGGACAACCTGACCTTTAAGGATGCCGCCATCGTCGGCGTGTTTCAGTGTTTTTCGCTTTGGCCCGGCATGAGCCGATCGGCGTCAACCATTATTGGCGGGATGGTCAGTGGCTTGGATCGCAAGACGGCTGCCGAATTTTCTTTTATCGCGGCGGTACCGATTATGGTACTGGCCACGGCGTATGTGTTTGCCAAGCACCTGGGCGACATGAGTTCGGCCGACATGCAGATGCTGGGCTTGGGGTTTGTTGTTTCACTCGTCAGTGCCGTGCTGGCGGTCAAGGCGTTTGTTGGGTTTCTGCAACGTCACGCCCTGTGGTGGTTTGGGGTGTACCGCATTGTGGTGGCGGTACTCTGCTTCTGGTTGTTTTTGTAGCGAAAACCCTAACGGGCCACGGTTTAATGGCCGGTTGCGTGGTTGCCCAAGTCTCTTTCGGCAGAACGGTTTTTTCGGGGGATCGTTTTTGGGCGATCCGGCGATCCTAGTTCATCGAGTCAATGTAGTTCTGTTTCATCATGGCCATATGGCGTTGCCGGCCCACTAAAAAGGCCTCGTGGTACTCCACATGCTGGCTGATACGGCTGTATTCACTCATCAGCTGATTCAGCTGGGGTTTGGTTCTCGTTTGGGCGGGCTGGTAGGGATGGGTCACGGTGCGATACCCTCACACGTTCCATGGCGTAACACTCGGTTTCAGCCACACCGGTT
This sequence comes from Cyanobacteria bacterium HKST-UBA04, assembly GCA_020431915.1. Taxonomy (GTDB): domain Bacteria; phylum Cyanobacteriota; class Vampirovibrionia; order Vampirovibrionales; family JAGQHJ01; genus JAGQHJ01. The sequence continues at coordinate 23,882 of JAGQHJ010000017.1, forward strand.
GCTCCCAACAAACAGGCATACAGGAAAAACAGCGTTGGCTGATACTGGTCAGGTTATCGACCATCCGGCCATAAGTTGAAGAAATGCCGAAGTATCTCCTTCATCGGCTTGATTTTTTAGCGTCCTCACACCAACAATAGGGTGATATGATAGGTTTCCCTCCGATAAGGTGGCCACATTATACGACGAACCTCGTGAGATGAGTATCCTACTAATGGGTAAAGTTACATTGGAAACCAGCCGCTTTGGTGTGGTCGAGATTGAGGAAAACAGCGTCCTGTCGTTCTATAAGCCCATCCTTGGGTTTGAGCGGTTAAACCGGTTTACGCTGTTGGACCACCAACCCGACTCGCCCTTCAAGTGGCTCCAGTCGATTGAAGATGGTGAGCTGGCCTTTGTCGTGACTCATCCCGGCCTGTTTGGGATTCACTACGAATTTGAGATTCCTGACGCTGCCGTTGAAGCGCTTGATATTCAAGACGTTGCCGAAGTACTGGTACTGTCGCTGGTGACCATCCCCGAGCAGGATCCTTCGCAGATGACGGCAAACCTGACGGCCCCCATTGTCATTAACCAGCGCAATTACCGGGCCATGCAGCTGGTATTGGACTCGGATAAATACGGCCTGAAAACCCCGTTGCTGGGTCATTTGGAAGTGCTATCGGGTGAAGCGGGCGAAGCGGGTGAAGTCGATGAAGTGGAGGAAGGGTAGGCGCCGATGCTGGTATTAAGCAGAAAATCAGGCCAAAAGCTCCTTATCGGCGATAATATCGAGATTACGGTTGTGGAAATCCGGGGTGATTCGGTCAAGCTGGGGTTCAAGGCACCCCGTTCGGTTCAGATATACCGTGAAGAGCTTTACAACGAAATCCGCCAGGCCAACGAGCAGGCCCACCGTGGGGGCCACAGCAAGGCACAGTTGGACAGCGTGATGAACCTGCTGCCCCGCAAAAAACCAACCTGACGGGGCGATAAACCACCCCGGCCGATGCGGTATAATAGGGCCTTAACCACGGGTCTATTACTTATCTGTTTATTAAGTGTCTGTCTTTGAGGTGTCACCGAGGTTGATGATGCACCCTGCGCGGCATCGGGATGATGTTCCTGTCGGTCACTGTTTGCGAGGCTGGATTAATGGAGTCCTTGCTTAGGGAAGCCCGTAACAAGCTGTTTTTGGATCAGGCGCCTGACGAGGCCCTTCAGATACTGAGCCGGGTATTTGGCGAGCAGCCGCCGGACCTGCCGACATGGCTGTATAACGAGGGCTGTGAACTGACGGGCTATGTGTACGTGTTAAAAGGGGATTACCGAAGCGCGTACGACTGGTTTTTCTGCGCCAGCAACCACTACATGGCTGGCTACTGCTGTCTGCTATCGGGCGATTTGACGAATGCGGCCAACAACTGGCAGCCCCTGCTTTACAGCCGCCCCAACCATTGGGCGTTTTCCTTGTACGGGTTTGTGTCGCAACAGGCAAACTGTGTGCCGACCTTCCTGCAGGTTCGTAACCACTTTGAGGCGGACCTGATGAACCTGTACCATGCCGGGCAGACCGAGGCGTTTGAAAATCTTTACAGTGCCACCGAGTTCTTGAGCGGCCTTAACCTGGAAGCCTACAAGTTCGCTGGCCGGGCGATGTTGCACGTGGGCTTGTACGACAGGGCCCTGACATGCCTGGAGCAGGGCCGCCAGAAATTGCCTACCGACCCGGAGGTGTTTTTCCATTTTGGCCAAACCTATGCCAAACTAAAGGAGAACGACAAGGCCCGCGAGGCTTTGAACCGCTGCCTGGAACTGGCCTCCGTGTATGTGCCGGCCAAGGCCCTGCTTGAAGCACTGGAATGATGATCCACATTGCCGAAGCTTTTGTAGAATAAACATAGTGCCCTATTCTTGAGACACCAGCCACCGATGGATGGACCCCCCTTATGAATACCAAGCTTGCCCACCCCCAGAATACCCCCCAGTCAGTCTCTTCATTGCCCGCGTCCGGCATGCCCGCCGAATCGCCGAGAGAAAGGCATGTCTCCTTGTCGCCGCCCGAACTAACGTACGCCAACCCGCCGGCCCTCGAGGATGATCTGGGCCAGTCGGTTCCGTGGTACCAGCAGTGGTGGCTGTGGGTTATCTGCCTGATGGTGGCCCTGCTGTATGGGCTGACCTCGTTTGCTTATGCCTATACCCCCATTCCGATTTCCAAGAATACCCTGCCCAGCGGCCAGACGGTGTATGTTAACGAGAACCATGCCAAGCCCATTGTGACCATCGACACCTGGGTACAGGTGGGGTCTGCCCAAGAGGACGATGCCAACAACGGTGTGTCGCACTTCCTCGAGCACCTGCTGTTCAAGGGGACCCCCACGCACAAGGTGGGGGAAATGGACCGAATTCTGGAGTCGCGCGGGGCCACGTTCAATGCGGCTACCAGCAAGGATTTTACTCATTTCAACATCACCACGTCGCCGCAGTATTTTGAAGAGGCCCTCAAGCTCCATGCCGACATGCTCCTTAATGCCAACATCCCAACGCCGGAGCTGGATCGTGAACGGGCCGTGGTACAGGAAGAAATTAACCGAAGCCTGGACAGCCCTTTTCGGCAGGCGTTTGACCTGTTGATGGCCGGGCTTTTCGGTCCCAACCATCCCTACACGCGCACCACGCTGGGGCCCAAAACCAACATTGCCAACATTCCCAGACAGGGCATTCTGGACTACTACCACCGCTGGTACCAGCCGGCCAATTTCCGTACCGTGATTACGGGGGACGTGGATACGGCTGTGGTGCTCAAGCAGGTAGAGGGTGCCTTTAAGGTATCGGATTCGCCCAGAATGGCTGGATTGCCGGCCATTGAAACGGTTGAGCCCCGGCCTGCCAGCTTGCCTGGGGCCGCCAGTTTTACGGATCCCAACCTGAACACGGTCAAATACACCCTCGGGTTTGTGACACCGGGCTTTCGTGACAAGAAAACCGACATGGCCCTGGACGTGGCAGCGCTGGTGTTGGGGCAAGGGGCAAGCTCGCGGCTGCACAAGCGTCTGCATGAACAGCTGCAGCTGGTCGACGATATCAGCGCCTTAAACTATACCTTTGCCCATAACGGATTGTTCCTGATTACCAGTACCCTGCAGCCGGACAAGGCCGAACAGGCCAAGCCCATTATTCTTGAGGAAGTGCAGCGCTTGTTGGCCGAGGGTATTGATGAAGCCGAGCTGGTTAAAGCCAAGACGCAGACCGTCAAGCAGCATGCCTTTCTGACCGAGTCTTCCGCCGGGCTGGCCAGCACCATTGGCAATATTGTAACCATTGGCGAACTGGCCGATTTCTCCAGCTACGTGCCGTTGGTCGAGGCGCTGACGGTGACCGATGTCAACGAGGCCCTGCGCCGTGTTGTGACGTTTGACAATGGTTATCTGGTCGAGGCCTTGCCCGAGTCGATGGTTAAAGCGGCCGGCCAAAGCCTGGCCGAGGTGGATACCCAGAACCGGCAAGCCTTGGCTCAAGCAGCCCAGACGGCGGCCCATGGCGGTGCTGTTGGTGCTGCTACCAGTGAGCTGGCCAGTCGTGGGTCTGAAGCCGAGTCCGGGGCCGTTAAGGAAGGCGAGGTGGTAGACTACCGCTTGCCCGGTGGGGCCAGGCTGTTGGTTAAACCGACCCCTTCCACCCACACAGTAGCCGTTAGCGTGTTTGCCCGTGGCGGGCATTTGCTGGAGACCAAACCGGGTGCTTCCACACTGGCAGCGGGTTTGATGAACAAGGGGACCCTGCACCGCGACGTCCAGCAGTGGGCCGATGAACTGGAATCCAACGGTATTGGACTGTCGGTGGGCAGTGAATCCGATTATATGTTGGTGGAAGGATCGGCCGTGGCTGATGATTTTAACCACCTGCTGCTGTTGCTCGAAGACATGATGGCTTACCCGGCGTTTGATGCCGAGCAGTTTGACAAGGTTAAAACCAACCAAATCAACATCCTCAAGGCCTCGCGCGAACAGCCAACCTCGTTGATGCTGGAGAACCTGTCGATGAACCTCTACCCGAACCACCCCTACGGGTTGACCGGTAAACGCCTTGAGGACGCCATTGACAAGGTGGCACTGGCCGACGTCAAGCAGTTCTGGCACCGGCAGTTCAGCCCGGATCGGCTGGTAATTAGCGTGGTTGGGCCGGTAGAGCCCAAGCAGGTTGAAGCCCAGATGGCACAAATGATGTCGGCTTTACCCCGGTCGGAGAAATCTCCGGTTGCCAGCGCCGCCAAACCGGCCAAGCCGGTTGCCAATCCGCCGGCCAAGGAACTGGTTGTTAAGGACCAGAAGCCGGAACAGGCCGCTACCTGGATAGGGTATGGCTGGCTGGCGCCAACGATTCCGCAGCCCAATAACGAGACGACGATTCGCGACTATGCCAGTATGAAGGTGATTAACAGCCTGATGGGCAGTGGGTTGAGCGGTCGGCTTTTTGTCGAGCTGCGCGAGAAGCAGGGCTTGGCCTACGAAATTGGTTCGTTTTACCCGACCCGCCAAACCCCCGGTTACTTTGTCATGTACCTGGGCACCGATCCCAAGAACGAGGGCCAGGTCCTTCAGGCGCTCGACGAGCAGGTTCACCGTCTTGTCAGCGAGCCGATTAATGAGCAGGACCTTGAATTTGCCAAAAGCAAGCTTATTGGCCAGTTTGCCTTGGCCCATGATACCAATGCCAAGCAGGCCTTCTATCTGGGACTATACGAGACGCTGGGCATTGGCTACGCGTTTGATAACCGCTACGGCCAGATGATAGGCGACGTGTCGGTCAGCGATGTGATGACGGCAGCAAAGGCCTATTTTACCCGGCCCAATGTGGTCAGTATCGTGGCTCCCAAGACCGTTCGGACCGAAAACCAGACGCCCTAGCTTCCCTGGGCGTTTAGGCTACTGTCTATGCCGTGTCTTTTATGAGTAAATGGTTCTATCCAAGCCTTTACTAACCGTCTGCTATGCTTATGCCTGCTTTTAACAAACCTGTTTGTGTACAAGTGCCCGCGACGATGGCCAATTTGGGTCCCGGCTTCGATACGCTGGGTATGGCTGTCAGTATGCATAACCTTTTTGAGGCCCACCCCTGTGCAGAGCCGGGCTTGACTCTCGAATGGTCGTCGGCCAGCAGTGTATCGGCCGACGGCATCAGCTTTTCGCCTCAAGAAAACCTGTTGGCCAATGCCTACAGCCATTATTTTCAGCTTCGCAACCAGCCGGTGCCCAATACCAAGCTGGTTATAGAAAGCCATATCCCTCTTTCAAGGGGGCTGGGCAGCAGTTCAACGGCTATTGTTGGCGGATTATCCCTGGCTCGTACCGTGATGGGCGAGCGGTTTAGCCCGGATGCCCTGGTGCATTGTGCCGTTGAGCTGGAAGGCCATCCTGACAATGTGGTTCCGGCTTTGTTGGGCAACATTCGCTGCTGCAGCGATCAGTTCCATACCTTTGAGCTGAAATGGCCCGAAGCCTGGGGGTTAATTCTGGTCATTCCCTCCAACAAGGTGGATACCCACCAGACCCGTCAGGCCCTGCCGAACACGTATTTGCCGGTGGATATGGTTACGGGGATTCGGCATATGGCGGCATGGATCCATGGGGTTCAAACAGCCGATGATACGCTGCTCAGACAGGCCCTTAGCGGCGATGTCATCCATGAGGTGTCGCGCGGGCCGTTGATTCCCGAGTTTGGGGATCTCAAAGCCTGGGCCGAGTCCGATGACATTGCGCATAAGGTTCTGGGTGTCTTTATTAGCGGCAGCGGTTCAACCTGTGGCGTGGTGGTGGGGCCTTTTGGCAACCAGAAAAAACTGCTGGCCGATCTCAAGCAGCGGTTCAGCCACTGCACGGTTGAGCCTGTTCGTGTAGAAGGCGAAGGCGTCAAGCTGGTGCCGGTGGGGGCTGGTATTCGCCCGGCCAAGGCCACAAAACCGTAGCGGTTTAGCGCTTGGGCAGGGGCAAGGTGTGCTTGAAGCCTGTAAGGGGGGAGCTTAATGATGGGCCGGCTGGGTGGTCGAGGGGGTGGGGGCTTCAATTAGGCCAAAGACCGGGTAGCGGCCCAGGATTTTTAGAAAGCTGCAATGGGTTTTGAACTCGGCTTCCACGGCTTGGGGTACATCCCCTTCCACGTCCACCAGAAACATGTAAGCTCCCAGGGCCTGCTTGGTGGGGCGGCTTTCAATCTTGGTCATGTTCAGGTTGGCATCGGCCAGCACCTTGAGTCCCTTGATGAGGATACCGGCCTCGTCCTCGCGAAAGGCAAAACAGTAGGAGGTTTTTCGGGGCAGTGTGTCAATGGCCCAATCGGCCAGAGGGTTGGTGTCTTTGTGGGCAATCAGCAGAAAGCGGGTGGCGTTTTTGTTGTGGGCGCTGCAGTCTTCCATCACAATGTCGAGGCCGTGGTGTTCGGCGGCTTCAAGGGTTCCTAGGGCTGCATGGCTGGCATCCTGAGCGTTCAGGGCCCGTATGGCCTCTGCCGACGAGGAGGTGGAAATGTAGGTTACGTCATGGCCGAGCAGATCGTAGATCGTCTGGCGGCACTGGTTCCAAACATGCGGGTGCGAGTGAATGAACTGGATGCCGTCACGGGCACTGACGGTGCGGATAAGGGCGTGGCGAATGGGGATGACGAAATCTCCCACGATGGCCAGTTCGTCGCGGTACAGGGCCAGGTTATCAATGACCTCGTTGACACTGCCCTCCAGGGCATTCTCAATGGGGACACAGGCCAGCTCGATGGCTTGGGCCTCGACGTCATGCAGCAGCTGGGTAAAGGTGGCCATGGGGAACAGGGCTACCGAATCCGCTGTGTTGTGCTGACGCAGCATTTGCTTGAATTGTTTGGCCGCCACGTGGGAATGTGTACCGGTGGGGCCCAGATAACCTACTCGCATAAGGGGACAGACGCCATGGGCTCATAAAGACAGGAAACAGAATAGGGAACAGAACACAGAGGGGAAACCCGCTGGATCAAAACCGGGGCACATTAGCATAGTTGCTTTAAGCTGCACAATCAATACGTATGGGGTGTCGGTGTGGTGGTTTTGCCCGGCCATTGGCCAGTCATTGGTCAGTTATTGGCTAGTGTCACCGGCTTGAACCAGCTATAAAAAATCGGGCTGTTAGCGGGTCTCCTCAATTTATATGAACAAATATTGCGAGAGCCGGGTTTTGTTGAAGTTCACCGGTCACCCACCGATACCATACTTACCTGGGGCACTTTAATTTAAGGGTGAAACCCAGGGCTCTACGAGCTTTTACTGCGTTTATTACAGAGTTCTCCATACAGCCTAAAGCCTTCTCCCGAAATATGACCCTAAAAACTGCCCGCCACGCTCGCTAGCGGGTTTTGCAGTTTTTGGCCGGTTTTGGTCAGTTTTTGGCCAATCGACCGCTTTTTTACGTTGGTTTACCGTTGAATAAAAGGGCAATTTGCCATCCATGACGCCTGATTCGCTTCTCTCCCAGACCGCTACGCATGCCGCCACCGCCACCGAGTCCGCTGTGGCGGGTTACCCGAACCCGTTGGCGGAGTATGTGATTGATTTGGCCCACAGTTCGGCCGCCACGGACAACCGGGCGCATCCCGGCCGGTATACCGAATCGCCCCTGCAAATGATTGGCGGCAAGGCCCGTGCCCTGGCACTGCTCAATGAAAGCTGCCGTCAGCTCAACATCCATGTGCCCCGGTGGTTTGTTTTAACCCCCAAGGCCTTCTTTGACAGCATCAACATCACCGAGCTCAATGCCCTGATTTCCCAGGGGGATGAGGCTGCGTTTGACGCGTGGTTCGAGAACATCAGCATTTGTGAAATGGCGCAGGCCGCCCTTCGGCAAGCCGTACAGCACCATGGGTTCGAGTCGGCTCGCCTGGCCGTCCGTTCTTCGGCTCGTCTGGAAGACAGCCACCAGGTTTCCTTTGCCGGTATTTACCACAGCGAGCTGAATGTCTCCATCGAGAATCTGCACGACAGCATCAAGCAGGTGTGGCGTGCCGCCTTCCGCCAGCGCGTGCTCGACTACAGCCAAATTCACCATATTCCCACCCATATGCTGGTGCCGGCCGTTCTGGTTCAAAAGCTGGTTGATCCCGATGTCAGTGGCATTGCCTTTACGGCCGACCCGATCAAGAACCGGGTGGATCGCCAGCTGATTGCCGCCGCCTACGGGTTGGGCCTTGGGGTGGCTTCCGGCGAAATGGATGCGGACCTGATTACCCTTGGTCCGCTTGAGGAAGTGCTGGATTACAATGTGGCCCACAAGGGAACCGCTCACCACTGCAACGGGCAAGAGGTTGTGGCATGCCCGGTGGAGGCCTCTCTGGCTGACCGGCCGGCCCTGTCGCAAAAACAGGCCCGGTACCTGGGTCGGGTTTTTAAGCGCATTGAAGCCCACTTCGGGACACCTCAGGATATTGAATGGGCCCTGAAGGACGGGACATTGTATATTTTGCAAAGCCGCCCCATTACCGCCTTTGATAAGGTAAAAACCGTTACCTTCTGGCACAACGAGGGGGTGGACGAAATGTGGCCGGGCGTGATTGGCCCTGCTACCTTCGATTTGATACGGCGTGCCTATGCCATTGGGTATGACCGGTTTTTCCGGTTCTGTGGCGCCAGCCCGGCTCACTTGGAGGCCATTGCCCCTATTCGAGGCAAGCTGCTGGGCCTGATCCAAGGCCGCCTGTACTGGAACCAATCCCACTTGGATGTGTTGTGGCAGTATCGGCCGCCCTTTACGGCGATCCAGTCATGGCTGCATGCCCACAGCCAACACCCGCACCACCAACATCCCGGCGTCGCCGGCCAGCCGGTGCCGTCGATGGTTGGGTTTTGTGCGGGTCTGCTCAACGGGTTTCAGTTGTTGCACCGCTTAAAAGGGGCCTGCACGCAAACCTTCCATGCCCTAAGCCAGAAAAGCCGCACGATGCCCCCGAACCCGAATCGTTTAAACGCGCACCAACTGGCCTTTAATATTGAATCGACCATGGACTGCCTGTTCCATCACTGGCATGTGTCGATTATGGTGAACTACACGACCAGCATTTGGTTTGATGCCCTGCAGTGGGCATGCAGCCGCTGGGTGGACACGGAGGGGGCCAAGCCCAACCTGGCCAGCGATCTGCTGTGTGCCAATCCGCAACGGCCCAGCCACCAGCAAACCCGTGCCTTGCAAGCCCTGGCTCAAACCGTCAGTACCATGCCCAAAGTGATGGCAGCGTTTCGCCACAAATCGGGCAAGACCGCCATGGCGGCCATGTACGAGCACCCGGCCCTGGCCCAACAGTTTGAACGGTACATGCACCAGTACGGCACCTGCGGTGACGACAGCTACATTATCGAGCGTGGATCGCTGGCCGAGGACCCCACCCCCCTGCTTCGAAGCATTGGCGAGTGGGCCTTTACCATGGCCTGGTCGAAGGTGGGCGACGATGCCCATGCCCACACCGATACCGAGCCCGATCGTGGGATGGCCGAGCTGGCCGAAAAAGCCGGTGCCGACATGGGGGCAGCCGTTCTGGGCTTGCCCAAAGGGGTTCAAATTCGCCAGGAAGCCGAGGCAACCGTGCAGTGGAAGCTTCAGCACAAGCCGATTGAACAGTGGCTGTTCCAGACGATTCTGGGCCAGGCTCGCTACTGGCTAAGCCAGAAAGAGCACCTGCATCGGGCCAATGCCCGTCTGCTGACCCAGCTTCGTTGGTATGCCCTGGCCCTGGGGTATCATCTGCAGCAAGCCGATGCCCTGGTGTATGCCGAGGATGTGATGATGCTGACCTTCCCGGAAATGATTGGCTACGTGCACGGTACGGCTGTCGACACGGCCCTCAAGCAGCTTGTTCGCCAGCGAAACAATGCCTACAAAAGCTACGAGCGTGCCCCGGCACCCGACCCCATGTTTGAAACGGCCGGGATGGTTTATGACCCCGAGCAGCAGTACACTATGTCCCCCATGACCCCGGTCGCGGCTTATGGCCATTGCCAAGGGGAAGAGGAAGGCGACGGGCTGGCGCTGACCGGCCAGGGCTGCTTCCCGGGCAAGCTGGAAGGCACCATTCGTATTGTGGACAATCCCAATGATCTCAGACCGGAGCCGGGCGATATCCTGCTGGTTCGCCAGGGCCATCCGGGCTTGATTCACCTGTTTCCTGCCGCTTCGGGGTTGATTATGGAGTACGGCAGCCCTCTGTCCCACGTGTCCATTCTGGCTCGCGAGCTGGAGCTGCCGACCCTGGTTGGGGTCAAGCATGCCACGCAGGCCCTGCACGATGGCGACCGGGTTGAACTGGACAGCCACCGAGGTACGGTACGCCGCCTGGACTAGTACCGCGTTAGTTGTACGCGTTACTCGTGCCCGTTACTCGTGCCCGTTACTCGTACTGCTGCCGCTGGGCTGAGGGGCGCTTTCCTGCACGGACAGCGGCTGCTCGATAAAGCGGATGGTGTCGCTGGCCTTGTCGCGGTAGGTAACCCGAAGTAGGGCCTGATCGATACTGCGCGGAATCAGGCTGTGGGTGCTGGCCACGGTATTGGGGGGCAGTTTGTTGGGCGAAAACTGGTTGGCAAAATCGTTCAGGCTTTTTGGAGCGGCTGCCTGGTCCTTGTCGAGCAAGGACACTTCTTCGCTGATGGCTTTGACGCCCGTCTCGGGTTTAAAATCCTCGACCAGGCTGTCGAGGGTTTTATAGTTGGGGGTGCGATCCATTTCGGCGGCCGTCATGCCCGAGTAGGACGGAAAGACATGGGCGTCGAGCAGCTCGATTTGATCCGGGGCCTCGTTGGTCAGGCGAATCTCGACGGCGTAAAAACGGTTGCGCAGCTTGCGCGAGTCCAGGGTTAACGGCTGGGTTTCAATCAGCACGTTGGGGTGCTGGTACCGGTTAACCGTCACTTTCTGCGGCTGGGGTGGGGTGGGCTGAGCCGGGGCCGGTTTGGTGGCTTCCGGTTTGGTTGCGGTTTTTGGGGTTGCCGTTTTTTTGGTGGCTGTTTTTGAGGGGGACGTTTTTGACGGGGTGGATTCGGTTTTGGTGGCTTTGCTTTTTGCGGGACTTTTTGCCGGCGGGGTGGTTTCGCCGTCTTTTATTTCAGCCGTGCCAGGATCAAAGGCCGAAGGATCCGGCTTTTCAGCCGCTGGTTGCTCTGCATGGCGGGCCAACTGCTGGCGTACGTTTCTTTGCTCGAGGGTTAGCCCTTTTGTGGGTTCATGCTTTTGGGTTTTGGCCGGGGTGGTGGTGGTATGCTCCGCCACACCCATCATGGCCGTTGCCTCTTGCTGGGGCGGCAGCTTGGGCAGTGGGGCCGAGCGAGTGCTTGCAAACGAAGGGCTCGCCACCATCACCGATACCGCAATGGCGCAGGCACACCCTGTGGCAACTGTGGCAACTGGGGCGATTGGGCGCTTAAACCCTTGGGTTGTTTTTACCGGACCAGCCAAAAAGCTTAACAAACCAGCACGCATCGACAAACATCCTCCACAAAAATCGTCTATCCTGAACCCCTACCTTAGCACAGCCGCTGTCGTTAGAGTAGGCGGTGGTCGATGTGAAGATATCTTAATAATATAAAGTTTTGAGTCAATTATAAGGCTCTTTTCGGTTTTATTTATATATAATATATATCTAAAATCGTTCTAATGGCTCAAGCGTTCGTAGTTTAAAGTGTGCACGACACAGTGTTAATGAGTATTTGGGTATGTTTTTCCAAACCAATCAATGGACCAACGCGACACGGAATCTACTGGATTCGACGTTGTATAGCACGTCGAGTACCCGTAATACCGGCTTAGGGTCTGCATGGCAACCGTATACCCCGCTGGGCTGGCAGCAGTCGCTGCCTATGTTCAACGCCTTTTCCGGTGCGGCTTGGAACCCCTTGCTGGCCTGGAGCCAGCCGTTTAACCACTGGCCTACGTCCAGCCCGCCACCTTCCCAAGCCGATCAGCCAACCCCTTCTCTGACGGCCACCACCGCTTCCCCTGCTTCGACCCAGGCTTCGAGCCAATCCTCTAGCCAAGCTTCAACCTGGCTGAACCAGTTCGTTAGTGCGTTTAACCGGGCTTCCCAGCCAAATCTGTTCGGTTTAACCGGTTATAACCCGTATGGGGTGTCTTCGTTTGGTCTGTACCCGGCATTAACCAGCCCGAATATGGCCTTGTCGGCCCTGCAGGGGCAATCGCTTTTGGGCCAGCCAAGCCTGTATGGGTGGGGGCTGGCCAACACGGGTCTGCTGGCTAACGTTGCGCCCGTTTCAGCCGCTAAGCCTTCACCAGCAACGGCCACGACCGTCGGGGCCTCCAGTCAGCCGGTGGTTAAGACAGCCGCTGTATCGGCGCCTCTCGTTGTGGCCGAATCCATCGGTGCTCCTTTGACCCAAACCACGGCGTACCAAACTACGCTGGAAGGCAGCCTGGAGGGGGCTTATGCTCAAAGCCTGGTGACGCTGGCCGACACGATGACCGACACCAGCAGCTACGACTGGGCGCTGACCAACACGATGACCGATACGACGGCCGACACGATTGCCTGGGTAGACGATACCGACTATTTTGCCAGCCTTGAATACAACGACAGCAGCTATTGGGAAGACCCCGCCATTTACGCCAACACCCAGTACGCCGATTCGGCTTATTGGGCCGATTCGGTGGACAACACGTTCTGGGCGTAACCCACGCCCAAGGCAAACCGTTTGTCAGACCCCATGCTGGCCATGGAGAGGCCTTTCGATCGCGTAACGGCCGAAATGTTGAGCCAGGGTCGGTCAAAGTGAGCACTTTGGGGCAATTTTTTAAATTATTTGTTTTTATTTATATATAATATATAGCATCAGGCTGACAGGGATGTATAAGCGATGACTTTTTTACCAAACACATGGGCCGCTGTGGCCAATACCGCCGTTTACGGGCTGCCCTTTGTGGGCAATAACAACGGCAACGGGTCGCAGATTTTTGGCTTGCCCTTTGTGGGCAATAACAACGGCAACGGGCCGCAGATTTTTGGCTTGCCCTTTGTGGGTAACAACAACGGTTTTCCTGGTGGCATGGGGGGAATGTTGCCCCCGTTACCCATTTGGAACCTGCCTGGCAACGGCTCGACAGGGTTTCCGTTCCCCACCTGGGATCCGCGCACGACCACCGGTCCTGTGATCTGGGATCCGCCTACGGCCACCGGTCCTGTGATCTGGAATCCACCCACAACCACCGGTCCTGTGATCTGGGATCCGCCCACGACGACTGGTCCTGTTATTGATCCGCCATGGTACCCGCCTACGGCGACCACTGGTCCCGTGATTTGGGATCCGCCGGTAACCACGACTGGCCCTGTGGTGTCGCAGCCACCGATTGCCACAACGGGGCCTCACATTTGGACGCTGCCGGTGGTGGGGGGCACCCCGCCCGGACCTGTTTATTCCGGTTCTTCCTACGACTATAGCCACTCGATGGACGACTTCAGCACGCCGGACGTCTACACGACCTACGATTCTCACGATTCCTTTGGCAGCTACGGGTATCCGGTAGCACCGACTCCGGCCCCGACGCCCACGACGGGTTCGCCCCCTTACAACCCCTATGACCCCAACGATTATTTGGACGGCCTCGATGGCCCCTTAACCGTTGGGTCGGGCCTGGGCTTTGGCCGGCCTCGGGGCTCGGGTGGCGGCATCTTCGGGATCTTTTAACCGGCGCTTAGCTCTATCCCTTTCAACGGGCATGAGGCGTTGCAG
>JAGQHJ010000018.1 GCA_020431915.1 Cyanobacteria bacterium HKST-UBA04
CAGCGGTGATGCCATGACATTGGTCGAGTCGAGACGCCCCCCCAGGCCGGCTTCTATGACCGCTACATCCAGCTTGAGCCGGGCAAACTCGTCAAAGGCCATGGCATTCAGGCATTCAAAATAAGACAACGCGCTGGCCGGGTCAGGAACCTGTCCCCCAACAGCCCCCATGGCCATAAACACCCGGTTAGTGGCCTCAATAAAGGCACTTTGGTCAATCGGACGGCCGTTAACCTGGATACGCTCGCGCACATCGACGAGATGGGGGCTGGTAAACGTTCCGCATTGAAAGCCGGCGGCCTGAAGCATAGCGGTCAAATAAGCCGTCACCGATCCTTTGCCGTTGGTGCCCACCACATGAAGGGCAGGAACCCGGTCTTGCGGATTACCTAATGTCTGCAGCACCGCCTTGATTCGGCTGGTCCCAAGCTTGTGTACGTCCATGCCCAGGCCATCAATGGCCGCCGTGGCAGCCTCAAGGGTCTTAAACGGGACGGCGGTTTGCAGGGAGAGTTCCATATCGGCGAGACCAAGCTTCCTGGGGATAGTGTGCGTGTTTTCAGGCTTTTACGACGGGCACTTTAACGCTATAATGCTAGACCAAACGTTAACGGATTTTCAAAGTATTACCCACCTTAGCAAACACAGGGGGCCCTTCATTCAATGGTTGTTTCTCAGTTTCAAGACGGTACCTTGACCGAGCGGCACTTGTCGCGCGAAATGCTGGGGGTTGTCGAGGCCACGGCCATTGCCGCCGCCCGTACCATGGGCAACGGCGACGAGGTTGAAGTAGATCGGGCCGCCCGAACGGCCATGCACGAATGCCTGGAACAGATCACGATGGAAGGCGAGATCGTGATTGGGGAAACCAAGCTGCCGGAAATCCCCGGCCTGAAATCGGGCGAGACCGTCGGGCAAGGTAGCCCCCCGTCCATCAGCCGAACCGACATTGCCCTGAATGCCGTGGAAGGGGCCAAGCTAGTGGCCAAGGGCCTGCCCAACGCCATTTCCTGTATTGCCTTGTCCAGCTCAGGCGGGCTGTTCAAGGCCCCGGAATGCTATATGCGCAAGCTGATTGTTGGCCCACTGGCCAAAGGCAAGGTCGACATCAATGCCCCCGTCCGCTACAACCTCAGTATTATTGCCATGAGCCTGGAACGGAACATCGAGGATATTACCGTGGTCATTCTGGATCGCCCCCGCCACGACGAGCTGATTGCCCAGGTACGCGACTGCGGTGCCCGAATAAAGCTCATTGCCGATGGCGATGTAATGCCGGCCATTACCACCTGCCTGAGCGGCGCGGGTATCCATGCCGTTATGGGCATTGGCGGTGCCCCCCAAGGGGTACTGGCAGCAGCGGCCGTCAAATGCCTGGGTGGTGAAATCCAAACCCAGCTTTGCTGGTTTGACGACGAGCAACGCAAGACCATTGAGGCCTTTGGCATTGACGCCGACCCGGATAACGTGTACCTGATGGATGACCTGGTTCCCGGCGACGAAATTGTCTTTGCCGCCAGCGGCGTTACCCATGGCGACACCCTGAAAGGGGTTCGCTATTTCGGCAGCGGCGCCAGAACCCACAGCATCGTGATGACCCTCAAGAGCGGGCTGATTCGCTTCGTCGACACGGTACACCTGCACGCCGACAACCGCGGCCCGGTTAAAATATAACCACGCCCCCACCCGGCCTATCCAAACCCAATTATGAATTGATTGTTAGGAACGGGGAAAAATTGACAACAAAATCCTATTGATTGCTTTTATACAAATATCAATAGGGCAGGTGGCTGGGCAACAGCCAACACGCCCAGGCAGCACCTTAACGGGTGGTGTATTGATACACAGCCTTCGGCTGTGCAGTGTATGTGTGTGTGAAACCAATTGGGGATATACCCTACAAGGGCCATCGGCCTGAATGCAAGAGTCTGATGTCTCGGCACAGACGTTGTCGTCAGGTAGGTGCAGGGCTACCCTCAATACAAAAAACATAGGTGTGTGGACATATGAGTTTTACTAGTGTTTTTCAGCGTGGTTACCGTAACTCCATTACCGGCCGTCACTTCAGCGGCACCCAGGTTGGTCGTTTCAACAACGGCAACCGGCTGCGCGGCGCCAACCTGCGTCAATTCGGCGGCTACAACAACATTCATAATGCCTACGGGTCAAACCTTAGCCAAAACGGCTACCGCAACCACGCCGGCAACATCAACTATTCCAACCTGAGCCAGCATGGTCGTTCCAACTACGTGCACGGCGCTACCGGCAGCAACATTCACCAACATGGTGGTGTAAACACGGCTGTGGGTATCCACGGTGGATCGCTCACCCAAATTGGCAACAGCAACTTTGCCGCCATCGGTTAAACAGAAAAGCCTTCTATTGATCTCGAGTTTTCTCGAACTTTTTCAAACAGTTTTACAACCTAAAACCATCTCTCTCTCTCTCTCTCTCTCGATTATCCAGTGTCTTAAACCGTAACAGGTTTTATTCAACACCAAATATCAAGCGCTTACGGGCTTTGGCCCATAAGCGCTTTATTTTTGAAAACGAAGGCACATGCGCGTTCATCCGAGAGAGAGAGAGAGAGAGAGAGAGAGAGAGAGAGAGAGAGAGAAAGCGCTGAACCAGCCGAATTAAGCCAAATAGTTTATTTCGAGCTGGGCAATGGGCGCATGGGCCCGTTTCTGGTGCAAGGCCTTCTCGTTGGTCAGGTAATCGCTAACCACGTCCTCGGCCGGGCGTTGGGCATTGGCAGAATCACGCAGCATCCGCATCAGATGGTTCAAGTCGGCCTCAGGAAACCGGGCATCGCTGCCCAAGGTTACCTTGCCGTTGTTCGAGGCAATTAAAGACCACCCTGCCTTAAGTGGAAACAAGCCTGCCCGGGCATGCAACGCCAGGTTGGGGTATTGTCCGTTAACCCCACGTTGAATGGCAAAACCCGCCCAGCTGATGTTGTCGTCTTTGGGGTAGTCCTGGCGCAACACCCGAATGGCATTCATCACCGCCGGGTCATAACCGGTACCCTTGTCGCCAGCCAGCCGGTCCATTTCCGATTTCAGGCGATGGGTCAGGGCAGGGTTCAACACGGTTAGCTGTCCAAAAGCCACCGGTACTGTCGGGTAAAGCGTTAAGGCCTTCACAGGGTCATCCTCCTCCCACAAGCTACTCATTAAAGCCCATACAGTGTAGCCGAACCGCCAAATCATAGACAGGCCCACTCTGTATACAACAAGTATAGCCCAAACACCCGGCCAAACAACCTAAAGGAACCACCCATAACTAAAAAGACGCACGCACCAAGTATTTAAGCCAGCAGGCAAACCCTAGCGCTTAAGCCAACAGGCGCAGCGTCCACTCCTCAATCGGGGCAGCCTGGCGTTTGGTCGACAGGGCACGCTCCTGACCAACAAATGCTGCATTAAACCGTTCCATGTCCCCTACCCCTTCCCTGGTGTGTGACGCGGCCCGGTGCGCTGCGCGCCACCGATCCAAATCATCAAAGGCTTTGACATCCAAGCCAGATTCAGCCGCAGGCATTGGTCGGCTTTTACGGTGATCATTGGTAATCAATGCCCCCCAGCCAAAGGGCAAATCAAAGGCCCCGGCATCGGCATCCCGGTTTAAATCGGCATTGATACCAGGTTTATCAGCGTTGTGAAACGGATTAAAGAAGGGGCCTGCCAAATGGCCGTCACCGGTCCCTTCCCGCAAGCCACTCAGGGCGCTCTTTTCACCATCCCCCATCAGAGGACCACCCCTGTCGGCATATTGGCGTAGCTCGTCCTTAATCCGGCCATAAAGCGTGGGCCCAACAATGCTTACCCGGCCAAAAACCGGCCGCCTGTTTCTTCCGAGCGGCGGGGGCGGACCAATGGGTTCGTAGGCCCATGTTTCCACCCGTTCGTAATGCCGTATGCGGGTATTATCGTCATCCAGTACATCATCCACTTCCCATATCGGCGAATAGTGGCGCTTACCGGCCAGGGCCCGCTCATGATCGAAGAATTCCGAAACCAGCTCGGGCGCATCGTTGCGAATGGTCTCGCCCAGCATGTCTCTGAGCCGGTCGAGATCCATAAAATCGGCGGGTTTATGCGGCCCCAGATCATCGGCTGGTTTTCGGTCGATATCGTTGGTCACAATCACGTCACCCCGGCCTTCGCCCAGGCTAAACAACCCGGCCTGCGCCTGGGAACTTACGCCGTGGTCAAAGTCAAACCGGTTGGCCGGGTAAATCCCGTTGTCGGCCTTATCCGAAGCCCCCTTGGGAATAAAGGCATCGGTCCGAATCTGCGGGTCACCGGTAAACCGGCGCAAGGCGTTAACCGTCGGCGCTCGGGTTGCTTCCCCTTTAGCCAGGGCAGGCAATTCTTGGCGAAGACGATCGGAGATCACCTCGTTGATAAAGGTAACACGCCCAAACCCTGGGCGAACAGCCGATACGGGCAAAACCATAGGTCTCAACACTCAATTCAAGTGAACGGAAATATGTAAAGTGGGCCAACCTGTTTGCGAATAAGGCAACCACCCCGGAAACGGAGCGGGCACAGACCCTATATTTTAGGCCAGGGCCTGTGCCGCTGTCAATAAACGAGGCTCAAACCTTTACCGCTATCAAGGCGCCAGGTTAAGCACGCAAATCCAATTGAACAATGGGGCCGGACTGCTCGGGCAGGCTGCGGTCGGGCTTATGTTGCAGGCCGCGTTCGCTGGCCACAAACTTCGACACCACCGCTGCCGGGTCCGAAAAGCCTTCGGGGTCGCGATGGAAGGTAAACAGCAGGCTGTTCAGGTCATCGTACTTGTGCGGTGCACCGCTACCCGTCGACAAATCCTTGACGTGGGCCCCGTCGTTGGTCACAACCGCACCCCAGCCGTCGCGCAACGGAAACAGCCCGGCTCGGCTGTACTGGTCAAACGACGGAAAGACCCCGCTGGCCGACCCATAGCTTCTGCTTCTGGGTGAAAACGAATCCTTAATCAGCCGGGGGTCGTCGTTGCTGGAACGCTCGGTCCGGCGGCCCCGGACCTTGTCAAGCACGGGTGTTTCAGCATATTGATTCCGCGAGGTAGACACGGCCCGAAGCTCGGTGGCCAACGCATGGGTGGTTTGCGGGTCTAGAATGGTTATTTTGCCAAAGGCAACAGCGGATACGTTCATGGTGATAGGGTACTCCCTTTATTCTCTCGACACTATTTCAACGGAAAAACGTTACTTAAGATGGCGGGTAGCGCGACAGACGGGTGGACGCGCAAAGGGGCATTCAGGCCAATCAGGCCGACAAATCCACGTAGGCCACCGCCGGTTTCTGGATAGGCTGGGCACTGGGCGAGGTTCGCCGCTGTTCATGGGCCAGGTATTCCTCCAAAATGTCGGCCTCCGGCCGGCTGGCACGCTGGGTTTTCAGCATGTAGCACAGGTGGTTCAGGTCATCAAAGGGAAAGCGGAACACCTCATCGAGGTGCTCCAACCGGGCCTGATCGTTGGTGGCAATCAACCACCGATCTTTATCGACCCGAAACAGCCCGGCACTGGCCTTTGGGCTGATATTGGGGTAAACGCCGTCCTTTTGGGTCCCGGCCGGTTCGGACGGGGGCACAAACCGATCCAGCGACAGCTTGGGGTCGGCCGACCCCTGGCGTATTTCAGCCAAAGCCTCACTGTTCAGGGTGCTTCGGCAGGTTGGGTAGGCCCGCGAGGCATAGGTCGATAAATCACGACGTAAGCGATCACCCAGTTGCTTGCTGACAACCGTTAATAACCCAAAACCAACAGCAGGAACCTGCGTCATTCAACAAATCTCTTTTGCGTACAGGCTTCAAGCGCCCATAACCAAACCATGAAACGGGGGAGTTAAACACAACCCTATTCAAAAGAATTAAGTTAAAAGTATAGCAAGCACGCTATATGAACAGCAGCAATCCCCGGCTGATTTTACAAAACTGTTACGTCAAACCAGGTTCTGGAACGGCGTTACGCGATTAAATCCACAATCGGATGCGCTTCCAGCTTGGCATGGTCACGCCGCTCGTTGCCAACAAACTCTGCCACCACCTGGCCGGGATGGTTAAAGGCCCTAGGATCTTCGCGCAGGGCAAACAGCAAGTGGTTCATGGTGTCATGCGGGTAAGGCCGCCGGCCCCACCGAGACAAATCTATCTTGGAAGCCCAGTGGTTCGTAACCACGGCACTCCAACCGTCCTCGCCCAAGGGAAACAACCCCGCCTCTGACAAATCGGAGATATAGGGCCAAACCCCGGTCGATTCCCTTGAACGGGCATGAAACGCAGCCGTCCGGAACGCGTCATCTCTATGGCCACCAACCTGGGCTCGCTCCTGCGACAACTGATCGACCATGTTTGGGCGGTTTAATGCCCCACGGGCCGTTTCATTCAAATACGTTTGCAATTGCCGGGTACGGGTCGGGTTTAACACCGTAATTAACCCAAACCGGGGCTGGACCGTATTAACTGTCATATCGTGTTCACCTCGTTCATGTTTCAGAGTCGTCTTTCAGAAAAACCCGCTTGCCCATGCGCCTATCCTTCAACGCAACCAACAGGCAGGCCAACTCGAATCAACCATCACTAAACAAACCCAAATTCAACCGTTCAACGTAACCAAAACCAGGGAGACCCACTGTTGGGCAAACAGGGTGACCCAATGTTGGGCGAAAGCGTCGGGTTTGTCAATCCGTGTGGGTTTGCCGTAGCAGGGAAGGGCTGGCGTGGGAAAAAGCCTACGCGCTACACCACCACGTTTACTTGCCGAACAGACGGTTTGGCACCGGCCGAGGCCAGGGCCTGCTCGCTGTCTAAATAGCCCGCAGCCACCGCTTCGCTGGATTGACCCCGCCGGTCTTTGAGCATGCGAATTAAATGGTTCATGTCATCACCGTTGTTGGGTGTGTCGGGCCGGCTGCACTCGACCAACCGGCGCTTATGGCCCGGCTCGTTGGTGGCAATCAGGCCCCGGCCGTCGGGCAACGGAAACACCCCGCCTTCGGCATCATGATCAATATGGGGCCAAACCCCTGACGCATCCCAAGGCCCCAACAAGTTGGGCCGAGTAATTTGCGGGTCGCTAACCAGCCGGCTAATCCCGGCAATAACGGTCTGATTGTTGGCAGAGCGCAACTCGGCCTCGACGGCCTGGCGCACCGTGGGACTCAACACCGTAATCAAGCCAAACCGGGCCGCCCCATGCTGACGACCGCCACCAAACGCGGTAATATGCATTTTGTCTGTTACTCCTAATTAAGGGTTATCCAACCTAAACATCAACCTGAACATCAACCTGAACATCAAGTCCTCTTGAAAAAAATAAGCTCTGTCTTTTGCATTCTTTTGCGTTCTTTTGCTTTTTTTCTCTCTTTTTCTCTAGGAAAACCGGGTAGGGAGATGACCGTAGGGCCGTGCTCACCTTTTCGCTGTACCTTTTCGCTGTACTTTCGCGCTATCGCTTCGTACCTGCCTCAGGCCGTCTGTTCGAATTTACCAATAGGGGGTTTGGCCCCGGCAGCCGATCGTTTTTCCTCATGGGCCAAATAGGCCGACACCGTGTCTTCCACGCTCAACGCCTCACCCCTTCGACGCAGCCGGTGCGAAAGCATGCGAATCAGGTGATTCATGTCGTCGGGGGGCATAATCTCACTGTAGACCCGCTCGTCGCTGCACCGTGCCTTGTCGTTGGAGGCCACCAATCCCCAACCATGGGGCAGGGGAAAAAGGCCCACCCGGGCATGATCGTCAATATTGGGGTACATCCCACCATCGAGCGATTCATAACCCGGCTTAAAACACCCATATTCAATCCGCTGGTCTCCACGCATCTTGGCCAAGCCATCAATAACAGGCGTTTGACGCCCATCACCCCGCCGAAGCTCTTTTTCCACCCGCTGGCGCAGGGTGGGATTAATAACCGTTAATAATCCAAACTGAATGGCCGGTGTTTTCACAGTACGTGTGATCCTTTTTCGGTTGGCTTCAAGCTGTTTGCTCAAACTGGTGAATGGGGGGCTTGGCTCCGGCAGCCGATCGTTTTTGCTCATGGGCCAGGTATCCCGACACCATGAAGGGGGCTGTCAGCCGCAGCGGTATTAGCGACAGGGTTATGGGTTCATGGCCCTGGCCACGAGCTGCCGCCAGGGCATGGTTAAGATCATCGTGGGGATAGATGGTTTTCCATGGCCGCGAATCGGCCACCACAGCCTGATCGTTGGTGGCAATCAACCCCCAACCCTTGGGCAACGGTAGCAAGCCGGCCTGGGCATTTAACCCGATGTCGGGGAAAATACCGGGGTCCGACGTGTCCCTAGGGACAAACTTGTCCGTGGCGATTTTCTGATCCCCACTCCACAGCCGCAAGGCTTCAAGAGTGGGCGCCTGATGGGAAGAGCGGCAGTTGGGATACCCGCGATCGGCATATTCCCGCAATTCTTTTTCCACCCGCTGGCGCAGGGTGGGATTAATAACCGTTAGTAACCCAAACGAGGGGCGTGCAACTTGGCTCATCTTCGACTCAACCTAAACAACCAAACTCATTCAACGAAAACGTTAAACCACAGGATTTTAAACCACAGGTCTCAAAACCATTGGCTAAAGTGTAGTGAAAAATCAAATTAGTGTCAAATACACAGTAACCTCCCCGCAACACCCGCCTGCCACCTGGCGCTGCTCCGCCATTCACCCGCCTGCCGACCTTAGCCATGACGTCGCCCCACACCCCCTTCCCCGGATCATGAATCATCCCCTATAATGGCAAAGCGGTTTGCAACCTGCCGAATCGCAGCAGATTATTTTTACCATATCGCCCCACCTCGGTGTTTTGTCTGAATGTAAAAGATGGTTTTAGGTGACGCTAAGGGGCAACAAAGGAGTACCGTAAACATCATGATTTCCAAGCAGCTGACCAGCGCTTTGGTAGCTTCTGCCATGGCTCTGTCCTTCGCCTTTACCCCGTTAATGGCACAGGCCCAGTACTATGCCGACCCGCAAAGCTACGATGCCAATTCGACCCCTTCCTATAACAGTGGTTACACTACCACGACGGCTGACCCCTACTCACGGGCCACCACCACCGACCCCTATGCCGCATCGGGTTATAGCACGGCACCGCCTGCCTCCTACTACGACTCCTCGGCAACGGGCAACTACTCCAGCACCAACGAGTACCAGCCGGACGCCAACAGCTATTACAACCAACCACAACAGCCGGTACTGCGCGGCCACCTGACCACCGTACCGGTAGGTACCATCATTGGCGTAAAAACCCAGGGCCCCATCAACTCGGAAAGTGCCCACATTGGCGATCCTATTAACGCCGTCGTCGAAAACGACGTCATGATTGACGGCCAAACCGTCATTCCTGCCGGATCCGTGGCCTATGGCGCCATTACTTCGGCACGGCCCACCGGTCGGGTTCACCAGCAGGGCAAACTGGGCATTGACTTTAATTCCATCCGCACCCCCTCCGGGCAAACCTACCCGCTTCGGGCCAGCGTCGTCACCCCGGACAACACCGGCGTGATTAAAGGCAACAGCGAACAAGCCCGCGTCATCCGAACCGTGGGTAGTGCCGCCGGCATTACCGGTGCAGGCACACTGGCTGGTACCGCCATTGGTGGCCTGCTGGGTGCCACCGGCAGCGGTGCCTTGTTTGGCCTGGGTGTGGGGGCCTTGGGCGGCATCGGGTATGCCGTTGCCAAGAAAGGCCGGGCGGTTGAAATTCCCTCCGGCGGCCGTCTCAGCATTATGGTTACCGACCCCAACGGTGGAACGATGAGCCCGACCACGGCTACCACGGCCTATGGTGGTGCCAACCCCACCATCGTCAATGGCGGGTCGACCACCCAGGGCGATATGCCGCAAGGGCAGACCAACTTCCAGACCGGAAGCCTGACCTACTAGATTTTAACTGCGTTCTCAACCATCAAGTTAGGACAGCTGGTGATTACGATCGCCAGCTTTTTTCTTGGCCGCTTTTGGGCTACTTTTTGGCCACCCGAAACCCCGCTAGACTTGAACGACCTCGGGCCTGGGCACGGACTGCATGGGCAAGGACTTCACGGGCACCCCCAACGCCTTGAGCGGCTGCCGAACAAAGGGCCGGGTCGCCAGCCCCGGATGGGGCACACATAAGCCAGCCTCCTCGATGACCCAATCGGCATAAAGCAGCACGTCGAGATCCAGCGGCCTGGGGGTCCAGGCAATCGGGTAGCGCCATCCCCGGCGGCCGGCACGCCATTCTAGCTGCTGGCAGGCCTGCAGCAGCAAGGCCGGTGATAAGCGTGTTTTGAGATGAAACACCGTGTTCAAGAACATGGGCTGCGGCGGCCCGATGGCCGGTGTTTCGATGAAGGGGGCCATGGCCACCCCCGCTGTATCGAGCAGGCGACACAGTGCATGCCATGCCCGGTGCAACTGCTCGCTGCGCTGGCCCAGGTTGCTACCGGCCCCGATGTACACATCCACCCAGTCCCCAGGACAATCCGTGGCCCGGTGTTGGCAACCAGAAGACGCCATCATCAGGTTGCCAACACCGGGTCTGCCAGTAGCCGATCACCCTCAGGCGCGGGCCCGGCACTGCCTCCCTGGCCAAGCTGGGCCAAAAACATGTAATCGGGGGCTTCGAGGCGATCGGGGGCCTCGTGGTTATGGTGACCCTGCAGGGCAAACGGACCAGCCTGATCGATACGCACCGCCAGCAACTGTCCGGTCAGGTCGGCTGTCGGATGCGACGAGTCGAAATTAACCACCTTGTTTGTACGGGTACGGCCACGCCACCGGTGCTGGTATCTTTGCCGTTGGCTGGGCCCTTCCACCAATACCTCAACCACCTGCCCCACAAGTACCGTGTTGCGGCGCATGGCTTCCTGGGCAACGACGTCGTTGAGCACCTGCAAGCGCTCGGCTTTAACGTCGTCGGCCACCGTACCTTCGCCCCGGCCTTCCCACAGTCCGGCCGGGGTTTGCTGACGGGCGGAATAGACGGCCGTGTTGGCCAGATCAAACCCGACACGGCGAACCGCCGAAAGGGTTTCCTCAAATTGGGCCTCGGTTTCACCAGGAAAGCCCACGATAAAATCTCCCGACAAACCGCAACCCGGCACAACTTGGCGAATACGATCCGTCAGCTCAAAATAAGCCTGACGGCTGTAGCCACGGCGCATACGATCCAGCACCGCCGTGCTGCCCGACTGCATGGGGACGTGGATGTACTCCATCACCCTGGGCAGGTCGGCCACGGCTTGTATAATCGACTCGCCCAGGTCCAGCGGGTGGCTGGTCATAAACCGAATGCGGTCAATGCCGGGGCAGGTTTCATGGAGGTCGTACAGCAGCTCGGCCAAGCCGTAGCCCGGTGCCAAGTCCTTGCCGTAGGAGTCCACGGTTTGCCCCAGCAGTGTAATCTCGCGGTACCCCTGCTGCTCAACCTGCCGAACCTCCTCAAGGATGCTGGCAGCCGGCCGGCTGATTTGCCGCCCGCGCGTATAAGGCACCACACAATAGGTGCAGAAGTAGTCGCACCCCTCAATGATGGTAATCCACGCCGAAACCTGGCTTTGGCGAACCGGCGTAATGTGGTCAAAATACGCATAGGTGCTTTGGGGCTTCTGTTTGTCTGCCGCCAGCACCTTGTGACGACGGGCGGTTTTGGGGGCCGAGAACCGGGCGGTTTTCCTAAACGCCTCTTCCACCAAGCGGGGCAGGTCCTGAATATTCTGGGTACCAAACACGATGTCGACCAACGGCACCTTGTCAAACACCTCGTCCTTCACCTGCTGGGCCACGCAGCCCCCCATGGCAATTTTGACCTGGGGGTTAGCATGCTTGAGGGCCTTCCAGTTTTGCAAGGTACAAAACGCCTTGTCTTCGGCATTGGCCCGAATCTGGCACGTGTTCAGAATCACCAGATCGGCTTGGGTCTTGTCCAGGGTTTGGTCAAACCCGTAAGGCGCCAGCAAGCCCAGCATCAGCTCGCTGTCGTTCTTGTTCATCTGGCAACCCAACGTATCAATGTACACCTTGCGACGAGGACGGCCGGGGGCGCTTGTGTCGGGTTGCTCAAAACGGGATGAAGCCATAAGAAAACACACTCGAGATTGAAATAAAGCCGGGCTGTGACCGGTACCGTCAGTACCTAGCGTCATGCAAGTCCTGGTAAATACCTGTAAGTACCTGCACACGCCACGCTATCATAAGCGAGACCCGTGGCCTGTTTCAACGGGGCAACCCTACCACGCTACACGCTACCCCTGACCGGTTGTCTCAACCAAGCTCGCGGTGATATTGGCACAACCGCATTAAGACCACAGGCATGGCCAGCACCACCAGAATAACGGGCAAGATTAACGTCGGCAGGGTCAACAGGAGACCCAGTCCCAGCATCGGCAAGGCCTTTGCCGCGTCCTTAAGCAGTCGGTTGGTCGCTTCGGCATGCTGCCAAACCAGCCCGGCCGACGGCCCCAAGTCGGCCACCATCGCATTCAGGCTGGGTTGGCGTACATGGCGCAACCACGACACAACAAACACCAACCCACCCCGCCCCAGGGTCAGCAGGCTCAAAACCAGGGCCGGCACCAACCCTATTATGAAAAAATAGGCCGAGTGCAGGCCTGCACTATAGTACGCCCCCCATCGCTGGTTCCACTGGGGCAAGGGCGCATTAAACCCGTTGGCCAGCCAAACCCGGACACATTCACACCAGAACCCCATCAGGGGAATAGCCACCACCACGGCCACCAGAAAACCGAAACACAGGGCAATGACCAAATCAAACCCAATAACAGACACCGCCCCGCTCAACGCCTCTGCCAGGGGGGGCAACGCCTGGGTGTTGGCATAGGCGTACAAGGCGGCCGCCAACCCGTTGAGGGCATTGGCTTTATAGGTGTGTATGTAGAACACAACCCCAACCGTCCCCAAAAAAGTAGCCGTTGTCAACAGCAGGGCAGGCACCACCGTAATGACTTCAAGGTTATGCCCGCCAAACACACCTGAATACCGAGAAAACCAGGATTTTACCGGTTCTAGCCCGGTCTGCTGCAGCACGGGGCCCACCGTTTCATCGGTTGGACGATAGCCCAGATTGACCGGGCCGGTTGCACACAACACGACAAACAGCCCTGCCCCCACCAGCACAGCCATCAGAACGGCCACGCCCCCCATGCTCACCACGTTCAGGTTAACCAGCCCCGAGACCGGATCCGTCAACACGTATTGAAACAGGTCGCCGACGGGCTGAATTGACTGGTTAAACACGATGAGCTTGGACACGGTAACCCGGTCGCAAAGCAACAGCACGGCAACCACCAGCGTCAATATGCCTAAGACAACAGAAACCAGGCCGGAAACAACCACCCAACCCAACAACCACCACCGCGACACCTGCGGTGAGCGCCATGCTCGAAACAGGGTACGGACAGTCCAAGCCACGTACCCGACTACGCCGGATATCAGCCAGCCCACCCCCACCCGAATGGGGTGCCGCAGGGACCAGAGCCCCACGGCCAAAATCAGGCCAAGCAACAGGTTAAGCAGGTGGTCATTGAGCAGTTGCCACAACCCCCATGGCCGGCTGGCCCCAGACGCCGGACCAAATGCCGGCCCAAACACCGGCCCAAACACTTGGGTACTGTGATACATCACCAGTCCCGCCAACCGGTTCAGCGGCCCAAACACCAGCAACAAGCCAATCGCCGTGGCATCCTGCACCGCCACGAGGGTGTCATGGATCCCGGCACGGTACTGGTCCAACACGGGGCAAAGCACCCTGGCCCACAGCCACCTGACCAACCACCATGCCAACCACACGCCCAAACCCACCGCCCCAACCAAGGCCAGAACGGTTAATACATCAGGCAAAATCGTTATCCAGTCAGCCCATGTGGGGGCGGTATACCCGTTCACGAGCAACAGGACGAACTGGACAACCGAATCCTGCAGGGACAGCAGGCCTCCTATAACCAACAGCGTGGCATACAGAACGATGGCCGGTCCGCTAACCAGCCAGGCCAAGCCTGATCGAATCATACGGTTTTGCCAAACAGGCCGACAAAGTAGGGTTAGCCTGTGACCCAACCGGCCCAGCCAACCCAGCCAGCCAATTACCCTGCCCAAAAGCCAGTCAACCAGCCAGAATAAAGTAGTAACGGCAACTGCCATGCCCACCACTGGCCCAATCGCCTTGAGCAGAAACACAAACCACCCCCACCAGTCAGGATTTTGCAGGTTATGGGCACTATGAGCCCCCCACACAATAAACGGCATGGGCCACCACAGTCCCCCTGCCACCAGCCCAATTAACCCCACCACCAGCGGAAAGCGTTTGAACAGTTGCCAAAACGGCCTCAGGCAAGGCAGCAACAAGGGCCACAACAGCCAAAGCAAGCCAGACTGAAAGAAATAACGGGCCAACCCGATCACATCGGCTACCGATGGTGGCCAGGCCCAATTCTCAACCGCGACCCAAACCACCACAACCGAAGTCGGGTAAAGGGCCACCCACACCGCCAGCGACAGGCAAACCAGGCCTATGAGCAAGGCCGTCCAACGCCTTGGCAAGCAAGGCCCTCGATCTTGAAAAAGGTTCAACCAAACGGACATAAGCGTTCCTGGACCAGATCGGCACACGCGGCTTGGGTGGCGTGGTCCTACCGCAAGGTAACCCAACCGCGATTCGGCAGGGGATTACCACATTATATCCATAGTACCAAGGCACCCCGGTATTCCATGCCCCGCAAACGGTTGAAATAAAGCCTCCTTAAGGGACAATCGGGCCTTTCAGAGAGCGGTACTACATCCAGGGGTTATTGGTTAAGGTCATCAAACCATTGGCCGCCGTGGCTGTGGCTGTGGTGCCAGGCAAGCCTCTTTCACCGCTCATCCCATGGTCATGGGACCCTGAAGGGTCACTCAAAGAAGCGGATCCTTCCGGCTGGTGGCTAACCAGCTGGGCATGGCCTTCTACATTGACCGCATCCACATTGTCAGAACCTTCATGGCCAAAATCCGCTTCAGGCTGAACATGATCCGGTGCCTCAATGCCGGAAGCCTGCTCGGACAGTTCGGCTGCCGAGGTATCAAACGTGTACATCGGCTTGTTTTCAGGCTGAATCCCCGTCGAATCAATCCGGCGCGGTACAAACAAGGCACCCAGACTGGCCATCCCGCCTTCGCCGACAACCGAACCGGGCACCATCATCATATGCCCGCCACTGCTACCTTCGTCAAAACCAACGGGTGCAGCAACGCCGCCATCCGGCAGCCCGTCGTCATAAATACCGGCCGAATCATGAGACGGCCCCTGGTATGAGTCGGCATGTGGCCCATGGCCTGTGTCGGTATGGGCCGGGACACCCAATTGCTGAACAAATACCTGGCAAGAAGCCAACATACCCCAGAACATGACGGCAGCTGAAGCTAAAATGCCGACAACCGTAATGCTTAACAGGCTTAGGCCAATGGAAAATGCCACATGAATAAGCAGGGAGGCGTAAGTGGCCAGCAACAGCGGTATGTAGTTCGACCTAGCCAGCTCAAAACCCGGCCCAATAGCCCGAATAAAGGCCATTACCGTACGCTGGCGCGAAGCAAGCAGAAAAGGGGTAACAAAAAGCGGTGTGGCCAGCCCCAGGGTAACGGGTATCAACATCGAAGGCAGGGCAACCAGAAGCATACAGGCGTAGAAATGCATGCCCGCCTTAAAATGGTTGGCCCACTGTCCGGCCCAACGCGGTGGTTCGGCCTCATAACCGTCCTGCATCCAGTTGCCCACCGTAAGCCAGAGATACCCCATTAAGGGCGCCAGGCATACCAGGGATACCCCCACCATGGCCAAGGCAATTCCCACCACAACCGGCAACATGGTCGCTTCATCCACAAGCCGCATAAACATCAGCAAAAACGCCGTCCCGTACAGCGCCAAATACAGCGCCATATACACGGCGCTAATCAGCACGGGGAGTTTAACCGTGTCGTTTAAACGGCTGCGGTTAAAGGGATAGAGGATGGCTGTAAGCAGATGCATGGGTTAAACCCTTGAGCTCCAAAAAAGAAAAAAACTAAATTTACCCCGTCAGAGGCCACACTTAACCTTAGGGGGTGTATCGGTAAATATGAGACGCTTCTTGAGCTTGGCCCCCCCCGTCATGTTACGAAGGTTCACATCCGCCATCCCCCGGCAAACCACGCCCACCCATCCTCCGTTTGAATGAGAAGGGCGAAATTCAACGCCCCACGGTGTTAAAACGGATCAGCTTGAGCCAAAACCGCCTCTGTTTTTGGGGTTACCTGCTGCACAAACAGGCTTAGCCAGGCCATATAACACCAAATCTGGCAAGCACCACTGAATAAATAGCCAATAATCGTTATGTTCAGCCCCAACGCCAGGATCCAATACCCCAGCATCAGGGGAATCCCCATGTAGGTGGCGCCCAACAGCCGCAAATAGTTGTCTTTGGCCAAGCTGATACCGGGACCCAACTGCCGGAAATATTCAGCCACGGTGCATTGCTGGGCCGAAAGCAGGAAAGGTCCCATGAAAAAAGGGGTTAACAGCCCCAGGGTCAGAATGTTCAGCACGGACGGGATCGCCAGGATTAGCGACAGTAGGTACAAATGCCCACCTGCCCAGGTAAACTGCACCCAGTTGCCCTTAAACGGGGGCGACGTGGCCTGGTAGCCTTGGGCCATCCAAACCCCCGTCAAGGCCCATAAATACCCAATCATGGGGGCCGACACAATAAGCCCGACCACGGCCAGACCGATAAAAAGCGGAATCAAGACCACCAATGCGGCATCTTCGCTTAAATCGGCAACGGCCCCAAAGATTACCGCCACCAGCACCACGGCAATGGCCACGACCACCACGCTGGCGTGGATAATGATGGGCCACATCAGGGCGGGTTTAATGTTATCGCTACGAAACGGGTAGGTCAGGGCAGCGGTGATATGCATATCGGGTCAACGTCATCCTTTTTCTCTGTTTTGCTAAGGGCAGTCCATGCCACTCCGGTATATCTAAGACGCCTGGAGCACTTGTGCGGGTGCAGGTGCGGATGCGGGTGCGGGTGCGGGCATGGCCGCTTGCGTCGGGGGCATCATCATTCCAGGCCGACGTCGGCTGGGCAAGGTTTTAAGGGTATCGAGCGCTGCAACCAGAGCCTGGTTCAGCTGCTGCTCGCTGGCCATCTGCGTCAGCGGAACCTGCTGTTTTTGCATCTTGCCCGGATCAAACACAAACAGCGCCGGCACGTAAGACACGCCAAAAATATTGGCCACCGGCTGCTGCTGCGGATCATCGAGGTTAATCATCACAAACGTCAGCCGATCCGCCAAACCCGTTTTCACTTTGGCAATGGTAGGCGTCACCTGCCGGCAGGTCTGGCAACTGTCCGTATAAAACTCCACCAATAAGGGCGTTTTAGCAGATTGAAAGGCCTCTTGTATGCTTATGTTGGGGTCATAGGCCGACGGATTCCCAGAAATCCAAGGCACCGTGGCCAGATACCGAAACCCGGTATTGGCCATAGCCACCAGAACCAGGGCCAACACCACAATAAAAAAGCTGCGTTGATACATAGGCGAGGTTACCATGCCCTCTCTCTCTTTTGCCACGATAAGCCAATAGGGCAGTTTATTTATTGTAGCCGGAACATAAGGCAAAGGGCGAACCCGATAGCCCACTTAAAATGGCCTGCTTGAGCAAACGCCCGCCTACAACCCGGCCTAAAAAAAGAAAATGCGTTGTTCTACAAACAACGCATTAACGATAAGTTGAAAACCGTGTTTATCGTGTGGAGAGAGAGAGAGAGAGAGAGAGAAGGAAAGAGGAAATCGGGTTTAGCAGGGGAAGCGTCGGCGGACATAACGAGGGGGTCGGGGTCACACCAGACACGCTAGAGATATAGGGGTATCGGCCCGGACGGTCGGGGCTGAATACGCTATTCGGACCATCTCTTGCCTCCCCCCCAGCGACACAGCCCCATTCACGATCCACCGGATAACGGGGTTGACCAGATGACAGTCGCCACCGGCTTGCGCTACAGTAAACGAAGCAGGAGACAGTATCCCCCATGCCTGCCCCTCCCACTTGTTCCGTTTAGCTAGGAAGCAACCAAAGACCTGCCATGACTGACGCGTCCCCCTCCTCTCACCGCCAGGTTATCATCATCGGTTCGGGCCCGGCCGGCCTGACCGCCGCCTTGTACACAGCCCGTGCAAACCTGCAGCCGCTGGTATTCGAAGGCCTAGAACCCGGCGGCCAGCTGACGACCACCACCGAAGTCGAAAATTTTCCCGGCTTCCCCGAAGGTATTCAAGGCCCCGAACTGATTGACCGGATGCGCGAACAGGCCAAACGGTTTGGCGCCGAGTGCCAGTTTGAGGTGGTCACCAAAACCGATTTTTCCAGTCGGCCGTTTAAGGTTTGGGTAGAAGACAGTCTGTACACGGCCGATGCCGTTATTATTGCCACCGGCGCAGCCGCCAAATGGCTGGGCATACCCGGCGAGCATGAACTGGTGGGCCATGGCGTCTCGTCTTGTGCCACCTGTGACGGGTTTTTCTTCCGTGACAAGACGATTGCCGTCGTTGGCGGGGGTGACTCGGCCATGGAGGAAGCAACCTTCCTGACCCGCTTTGCCAGCAAAGTCTACCTGATCCATCGCCGCGACAGCTTCCGGGCCAGCAAAATCATGCAGCAGCGCGCTCTGGACAACCCCAAGATTGAACCCCTGTACAACACCCATGTGGTGCAGGTCCATGGCAGCAAGGACACCGGTGTCACCGGCGTGACGCTGCAGGACGCCACGGATCAGACCACGCGCGATCTGGATCTTCAGGGCTTTTTTGTGGCAATTGGCCACAAGCCCAATACCGATGTATTTAACGGCCAGATCAACCTGGATCCCAACGGTTACGCCCTTGTAGAGCCTGGGACCGTAAAAACCAACATCAGTGGGGTGTTTGCCTGCGGCGATGTGCAGGACACCAAATACCGGCAAGCCATCACAGCCGCCGGCAGTGGCTGCATGGCCGCCCTGGAAACCGAAAAGTTTCTTGAAGCCCTGCATGACACCACCCATGCCGTAACCGCCTAAGGGGCACTGTCAGGGTCAGTTGGTCGATCAGGCCGGTTGATTTTTCAATCCCCTTGCCCCTACACTGGTCATGCAAAAATTGTTGTGATGTTTAGAAAAGGCCCTCCCGTTATGCCGACCCTCGAAGAGATTCAAACCGACGCCGAAGCACGGATGCAAAAAGCCATCACCTCGACCCAAAGCGAGCTGAGTTCGATTCGGACGGGCCGGGCCAACCCACAACTGCTTGATCGCGTATCGGTAGACTATTACGGCGCACCCACCCCGGTACACCAGCTGGCCAACGTCTCAACCCCCGACGGGCAAACCATCCTAATACAGCCCTACGACAAAAGTGCCATCCCGGCCATTGAAAAAGCCATTGCCCAATCCGAACTGGGACTGACCCCCAACAACGACGGCAGCAACGTGCGCCTGACCGTTCCGCCTTTAACCGAGGAACGGCGCAAGGAGATGGTCAAACTGACCAAGAAATACGGCGAAGACGGCAAAGTGGCCGTCCGAAACATCCGCCGCGATGCTCAGGACAGCATTAAGAAGCTTGAAAAAGAAGAAAAAATGCCCGAAGACGTCATCAAGGGCGAACTCGAAGATCTGCAAAAACTGACAGACAAATACGTGCACCAGCTCGACTCGCTGGTGGACAACAAAGAAAAAGAGTTAATGACCATTTAACGCCGCTTAACGCCAGACGGTCTTAGTCGATGGGTGGGGTATTGGCTGCTTTTTTGCTGACCGCCGCTGGCCTCTCGGTCGATTGGACTGAAGCCGGTTGGACTGAAGCCGTAAAGGTGTCGTTAAACCGCGTCGATTCAACCGTGGTGGCTTGCGCTTTGGCCGAAGTCACACCCGAATCCGATGGTGGGGTATTGGTCAGGTTGCTGCGGGGCACAAAAGGCGATTGGCCGGCCGGACGACTATCAGCGGAACGGTTTGCGGCATCGGCCGGTAAGGCAATGGAAGGCATAGCGGGCAAGGGCGGTAGCTCCGGCATAGCGGGGTACTGACGAACCGCCCCACTGCTTTGGAGTGGCCCCAATATATTTTGAATGCTCAGGGACAAGAGCTTTTTGTTGCCATAAGGGATCTGTCGCTGGCTCAAATTGCGATTAATGCGAACCCACTGACCGTTGGCCGCCTTGGCCACCTGCATCAGGTCCACCGGCTGACCGGCAGGGTTAACCCAATGCCCCGGCTCGGCCTCCAGAATCGCCCCATTGGGCAACTGCCAACCGGCTTCAATCCGGGGCAGCTTTAGCCACGATTCCAACAACGAACCCACCACCTTGTTCAGACCAGCCTTGAGCGGATGCACCAGTTTACGGTACCCCAGCTGGGCCGGGGTCATGTCGGCCTTCAGCAGATAGGGGTCGGCCCCGCCTGCCGGACGGGCCACCCAACTGGGTTGCGAAGGATCGCGATACTGGGTTTTAAAGGCCTGCTCCAAAGCCTGGAATTGATCGGCGGGCAATACGCGGCCCTTGACGTGATGCAGCATCACCTGCCGCATCAGGCGTCTTTTCTTAATCGGGCTGGCCGTAGCCTCGGGCTCGGCAGCTGCCGGGCTAAGGAAGGGAGACGGTTGATCGGTTTTTGAGGACGGCTTGAAGGCCGCCGGGTTGATCTCGGCCAACGTCAGGGAACGGGCCGTGGGGGTATCCTTGCCTTGGATAACCACTTGCTCGAGCACCGGTTGCTTGGTAACCGGGTGGGTCTGCTCGGTCTTAATCGGCGTGGACACCGTACCCGGCTTGCCGGCAGCCTGGATCGCGGCAAGAACCATGTCGCTGTCAGGCCGCGCTAGTACGTCCCACACCGGCAAAGCCGAATTGGGCTGGCCAAAGCTTAGAAAAAGACCGTCCGACGTGTTTTTCTGGAACACAAACCGGCTAACGATGGCCCGGGTGGACTGGTCGGAGAAGAACACGTCGCGCTGGGAAAAATCAACCGCCGACATCGGCGCGGCCATGGTGGGCAAAAGAGGCGCCGGTTTGGTGACCACCCCGGTTTCAAAGGGCGAAGCCTTTGAAAAAGGTTGGCTCGAAGCCCCCGACGGGGCCGGATTCGAGATTTGGACGGCAGGGCGCAGACCAAAAACGTCTTTCAGGTGGATCACAAGTAATACCAATTCCTAGGGGGTTGCAAAGTGGGGCATCTCAGCCAGGGGCGGCGAATTCCATATCGACACACGGAACAAAATGGGATGCCTGTTAGGGGTGCTCTCTTTTAACCGTTTTTAACAGGGACTCAGGCTGGTCGCTGCTTTCCTACCGGATACTGCCCCTCATTCCTTTTATTTGAGTAGCTTTTAAGGATTATAAATGCCAAACACAAAGGCTGGTAAGGCTAACGACAACACAGAGGCAATCATGACCTTGTCCTTCGCTATAATCAACTATACCCTACGATTCATGTTTGGTGGGACGGGGCTCATGAGCCATCATGCCATTTTTTACATTTATTTACAATACGCCATGTAACCGGATTATTACCCACGTGGTAAATGGGCGCCCATGGCCTGTTTCGTCCCGAATATGGTAAAGTGAGGGTCTGACAACACAAGGCCGTGCCGGTCTGCATAAGCTTTGTATTTGTGTAAACCCTGACGGCTCGACGTTTTATTGTGTGCAAGGAGAGGGTCCCCCGATGAGAATGGCCATTATCGGTACCGGCTACGTGGGTACGGTAACCGGGGCGTGTTTTGCCGAGCTTGGGCACCAGGTCGTCTGTGCCGATGTGGACGCCAAGCGCATTAAAATGCTCAACGAAGGGCGCACTCCCTTTTTCGAACATGGCATTGAGCCGCTCATCAAGGCCAACATGGAAGAAGGCCGGCTCAGCTTTGTGGCCGACAACAAGGTGGCCGTCAAGGACGCCGACGTGATTTTTATTTGCGTGGGCACGCCCCCGCTGCCCAACGGCAAACCGGATCTCAAACCGCTGGAGCAGGCCATCAAGGACATTGCCGAAGGCATGACCGGCTATACCCTGGTCGTGGAGCGATCGACCCTGCCCATAAAAACCGGAGACTGGCTGATTGAAACCCTGAGCAAAGGGGTGAGCAAAGGTGTTGAGTTCGACGTGGCCGCTGTGCCCCAGTTCCTGCGCGAAGGCCATGCCGTGCAGGATTTCATGGAGCCCTCGCGCATTATTATCGGGGCCAATACCGAACGGGCCCAGAACATTTTAACCACCCTCCACAAACCCCTGAACGCGCCTATCCTGCTGACGGACATCAATAGCGCCGAGTTGATCAAGCACGCCACCAATGCCTTCCTGGCCATGAAAATCTCCTTTATCAATTCCCTGGCCCAGCTCTGTGAAAAAACCGATGCCAACATCGATGCCATCAGCAAGGGCATGAGCCTGGACAAACGAATTTCGTCCGATTACCTGCAGGCCGGTGTCGGCTACGGCGGTATCTTTTTCCCAAAAGACATCGCCTCGCTCGTTTCCATTGCCGACGAATACCACCTGCAGTTTGACCTAATCAAGGCTGTGGATACGGTTAACCGGTATCAGCGCATCCACTTCGTCGAGAAAATTGAGACCGCGCTGGACGGCAACCTTCGTGGTAAAACCGTCTGCATCTGGGGGCTGGCGTACCGGCCCCATACCGATGACATGCGCGACGCCCCAAGCATCACCATCATTCGCAGCCTCCAGAAACGCGGCGCCAAAATCCGAGCCTTCGATCCGCTGGCCATCGAAAACACGCGTAAAATCCTGCCGGACATCGACTACTTTGACAGTCCCTTTGAAGCCGCTCAAAATGCCGATGCCATTGCCGTGCTGACCAACTGGAGCGAACTGGAGCAGATCAACTTTATGCAACTGAAGGAAGCGACCACATGCCGCCTGATTGTGGATGGTCGTAACCTCTACCCACGGCAGCGACTGCTTGACCTGGGCTTCGACTATATCTGCATCGGCAAAAAGCCGGCCAAGGCTTCCGAAAAATCCCCCATGACCGTTTAACCCGTTTCAACCCTTCACAAGGAGTGATTCACCACCATGGCCCAAATGGATGATGCCGTTGATGTCGTCGTTGTTGGTGCAGGCCCGGCGGGTATCGCAGCCGCCCTAACCCTGGCCAGGGCAGGCAAGGAAGTGGTGGTACTGGAACGCGGCGAATTTGTGGGGGCAAAAAACGTGTTTGGCGGGGCCATTTACACGCAACCCACCGCCGAGCTGTATCCCGATTTTTGGGAAACAGCCCCCGTGGAACGCTACAATGCCGAGCACCGGTTCTGCATGATGACGCCAGACTCGGCGGTAACGATGGGGTACAAAAGCCAGCAACACATGGAAGCCCCCCATTACAACAGCTTTACGGTACAGCGAGCCAAGTGGGACCGCTGGTGTGCCGAGCAAGCCGAAGCCGCCGGAGCCTTTATTGTAACCAGCACCACCGTACGCGACCTGCTTTGGGACGGCACCCGGATTGCCGGCGTAAAAACCGAGCAGGAAGACTTCCCGGCCAAGGTCACCATCATCGGAGACGGGGTCAATTCGTTGCTAACGGAAAAAGCCGGATTGCGCACCCGTATTCCCAAGCCCAGCGAAGTGGCCCTGGGGGTAAAGGAAGTGATTGCCCTGGACGAACAGGTCATCAATGATCGCTTTAACTGCGAAAACGGCAGCGGCGTTATTTACACAATGATGGGCGACGTCTTTGACGGCCTGGTAGCCATGGGGTTTATCTACACCAACAAGGACTCCGTCGTCGTCGGGTTGGGAGCCTCGCTTGAGGATTTGCAACAGCGATTGGTCAAGCCCTATGATCTGCTGGAAATCTTCAAGCAACACCCTGTCGTCCGGCCCCTGATTGCCGGCGGCAAAATGCTGGAGTACTCCGGGCACATGATTCCGGAAGGCGGCTACCACGCCATGCCGCAACTGTTCTGCGACGGGGCCATGGTGGTGGGTGACGCGGCCATGCTGGTTAACAACGTCCATTGGGAAGGCACCAACCTGGCCATGGCCAGTGGCGTGTTTGCCGCCCAAACCGCTCTGCAAGCCCTGGAAAACAACGATTTTAGCCATTTTCAGCTCTCGCTGTACGAAAAACTGCTGAAAAGCAGTTACGTGTACCAGGATTTGCAAACCTACCGCGACATCTTGCCCACGGTTGAAAAATACAGCAACGTGTTCATGGGGCATTACCCCAACGCACTCAACAAGCTGTTCGACACCTTCGTTTCCGTGGACAGCGTGCCCAAGAAAGAAAAGATGCAGGCCTTTGTCGGCGACACCCTGAAAGCCCGGTCACCCTTCCACATGGCCCTCGATGCCCTGAAGGTCGGCCTGCCCATTATCAACAGCTAAAGCCTTTCCCCATCTTGCCGATCCCCTACTTACAGGAGGATACCCTGACCAATGTCTGCCCAACCACAATCCACCATCGAAGAAAAACTGTTTACCGTCAAATACAAGCCTGGGCCGTCAAGCCACCTGATTCCCGACCAGAATGACTGCCAGCGCTGCCCGACCAAGGCCTGCAACTTCTTTTGCCCGGCCAACGTTTACGAATGGGATGCCCGCCAGCAAAAGACCCTGGTGGCTTACGAAAACTGCTTTGAATGCGGGGCCTGCCGGCTCGGTTGCACCTACCAAAGCATCGAATGGTTTTACCCCGACGATGGCCATGGGGTCACCTTCAAGTTGGGCTAACCCAACACACACACACTCACTTACACCCACGTGTGCGGATCAAAGGGCCCGTTTTTTGGACGGCTTGGCTTGGGCCGATTTTGGGTAGTGGTACGCCCACTGGCCAATCTCGTTGCACGTCGAGCAGACGGCAAACTGGTTCATAAAATACAAATCGGCCAAAAAACTGCGGTGCCCCTCCACGTGGATCATCACGTCCTCGTCCTCGGTCACCTCGATGCGAATATCAGCCTTCAGGTGAGGCTGGGGCATCAGGCTAAATTCGGTTGAGCCACAGGCGTTGCATCGAAACATGGACACGGAAACTATCTAAACCTCGGGACAGCCTTGGAAACGACACCGACACACCCGGCACGGCACAATGCCACAGACAGGGGGTCGTAAAGGTCTCTTTTCGGGTTGAATCGAAACCAACCTGTCCCCATAATAATAGGGGTTTCTTCAGTCTGCCAACCCAGCCCTTTGGCCACATCACCACAACAGAGGATATTCCGGTTTCCCTCGGGCGCGGGCCTCTCTTGCGCCCATGATGATCACCTCCCAATCCCAAGCCCCCCTTCAAGCTATGCCTCAAGCGATACCCCAAGCGATACCTCAAGACATCCGTCGAATCGGTTTTGCCACAACCAACCCGCACAAGTGCCAGGAAACCCAGGCCATCCTGAACCGGCTGATGGCGCCCTTGACCGTCGAAGTGGTGCCTATTGAAACCGCCCAGACGGTAGAAGAAACCGGCCAGACCTTTCTGGCCAACGCCCAGCTTAAGCTGGCGGCCGCCCTAAGCCATCCGGCAGCCCCACTGCCCGAAGACCTGACCTTATTAATGGCCGAAGACTCCGGGCTGGTTGTCCCCAGCCTGGCAGGGACCTCGGGGTTGTCGCCTTTTCCGGGCATCTACTCCGACCGCTGGCTAAATGACGAGACCCTGGCCAGGCGCTTGCTGGGCGATTGCCCCCATGAACCGCTCACCTATAGCCATAAATGCCAGGCCCTGCTCCGGCTACTCGACGGCGTAGCCGATCGGCGTGCCTCCTACCAGGCAGCCATTGCTGCCGTAACCCTGCCCGAACAGCACTGTATTGAAGCCCATGGCCACCTGCCCCTGGTTGTGGCCCATCAAGCCTCCGGTCAGGGTGGCTTCGGCTACGACCCAATCATGGCACCAGCCGATCGACCCGGCCAAACCCTTGCCAGCCTGCCAGCCGACGTTAAAAATGCCTGCAGCCACCGACATATGGCCCTGGCCAACCTGGTTCAACAATGGCAGCGGTAGCCTAACCCCGTGAATCCGTATATTTTACGAGCGCCCTCGGCCATTTGGCCCAAATCGCAAGCCACCCTATGGCCATATGGCCTGAACACCTGTATGATTTTTGAATAACCTGTATTCTAATTCCTTTATCCTAATACGTTGTATTGTGTTGAGTGGCACCCTGTCTCCCCAATGATTACGCTGGATCACATTCTTAAACACATCGACAACTTGCCTGAACCTCCCAAGGCATCGGTACAGGCATTAAACATGCTCGAAGATCCGAAGGTCTCCATTGCCAAGGTCGCCGACTTTATTTCGATGGAAGAGGTGCTGACGAGCAAAATCCTGCGCCTGGCCAATTCCGCCTTCTACGGATTCCAGGGGTCGGTGCACACCGTTGGGGAAGCCATGATGCGGGTGGGAACCAACGTCATCAAATCCACGCTGTACAGCTCCATGCTCGAAGCCAGCAAGTTCAACGTGAATCCGCTGTTTTTAACCCTTTGGAAATCGGCCCTGTTTTCGGCCTTTATGGCCAAGGAAGTAGGAACCCGCCTCAATATCAACCGGTCCGACCTGTGTTTTACCGGCGGCCTGCTGTGCGACCTGGGCCAGTTGCCCCTTTGCGAATTTGCCCGGGAAGACTACGCCCCGGTTATCGAACGAGCCCGGACAACCGGCCAGTCACTGCTTGATGCCGAGATGGAAACCTTTAATTTCCATCATCCCCGCGTGGGCCTTAAATTGGCCGACACCTGGAAGCTGCCGATTGTTTACCAGAACGTCATCCGCTACCACCACGACCCGCAACGGGCCTACATGAAAGTGCTCAAGGAAGACTACAAGCTGATTGTCGCTGTTCATGTGGCTAACCTGATTTCGCCCTACATTAGCGATGGCAGCGGCAACAC
The DNA here is from genome assembly GCA_020431915.1 of Cyanobacteria bacterium HKST-UBA04. Lineage (GTDB taxonomy): Bacteria > Cyanobacteriota > Vampirovibrionia > Vampirovibrionales > JAGQHJ01 > JAGQHJ01. The sequence continues at coordinate 26,949 of JAGQHJ010000018.1, forward strand.
CATTGACCCCACCGCCCTGAGCAATGCGGGCTATGCCTACGACAAGCGCATGCTGGTCGAGTCCCTGGCCCCCAAACTGGATCACATCAACGAAGACATCGAGCGGATTACCGACGCCATGTTTGGCTCGAACGTAGCCAAGTCCTAGCGTCTAACCCTCCTGAAAACCAGCGTCTCGTGCCTGATACCGTGAATTTCCGATAATCGGAAATTAAGAAACGTTAAAATCACGGCCCGGCGTTTTAATTTGGCTGAAATCTGGCGACACTATCAGTATCACGTCAGGCAATGACGCCATTGTTTGCACGGTATTTTTCTATTGAATAGGAACGCGTTTAGCCGCCAGGCGGCCATAAGCACTCCTTATCTCTGGGTTACGAGAAGCAACTGCATTAGACACCAAAAAACCGGCATCTGTCTCCACGGCCGCCTAAGGCTGTTGGCAGGGACCAGCGCCGGTGGTGCGACAGGACACGATTATGACATTGTTGACGAATATCCTGGGCTTTGTCACCGGCCGAAAACCGGAAGGCCAACAGGCCTCTGCTTCGCCGATCAGCAGCAAACCGTCTGGCAACAAAGAGACATCAGGCGGCAGCAGTGGCAGTGGCAGCCATGGCCCCGTTAAAATGAAAGCGCATCAGTACGAAACGGATCGGGTGGATTTTTCGGCCATTCCGGCCGACCCAAACCAGCAATACCTGGTTTAAGGGTTAACCACCACCCCTTCGCCCAAGTCACGGTACGTCGACACGCATGTAACATCTTTAGGCCACCGTTGTTGCAACGGTGGCTTTCCTCATTACAGTTCCCCTGTGAGACCAAAAACCAATGATAGAGATTATAGGGGAGCTTAGAGACGACTGATGATCCACCTAAACCGTTTTGTGCCGGCCCTGCAACCGGTTACCGTCCATAAAAACACCTGCACCACCGTCACCTTCAAAGACACCGATGGCTCGGTCCAGCGCCACACCCAAAGTTTCCACGCCACGTCGCAAACCAAGTGGGTAGACCCTGCCAACGCCTTAAGCGAGCTGGAACTGTTGGCCCAACGCCTGATGTAGAAGCAGCTGGAGCTGAAGCAGACACGCAGAGAGAAGCTAGAATATCTCGATGTGCTGGGCCTGCGGGTTCAGGAACTTGGTAATCTGGTTGCGGAACAGCAACTCGATAGACCCCACCGGGCCATTCCGTTGCTTGGCCAGAATGACATCGGCATAGCCGGGGCGCTCGCACAGCTCCTTGGAATAGTATTCGTCGCGGTAAAGGAACATGACCAAATCGGCATCCTGCTCGATGGAGCCGGATTCGCGCAGGTCGCTAAGCATTGGTTTCTTGTCCTGACGACCTTCCACGGCCCTGGACAGCTGAGACAAGGCGACCAGCGGCACCTTCATTTCGCGGGCAATACTCTTGAGCCCCCGAGAAATAGTGGAAATCTCCTGGGCCCGGTTCTCAGAGCCGCCCTTTTTGCTGTCACGGGCTTCCATCAGCTGTAGGTAATCAATCATAATCATGCCCAGCTCCCCGTGCTCCATCATCAGCTTGCGGGCCTTGGCCCGCAACTCCATCAGGCTAATGGCCGGGGTGTCGTCAATAAAGAGCGGGGCATCGCCCAGCTTGCCCATGGCCTCCGACAGCTTGCCGAAATCCTTGGGAGTAATCTCACCGGTACGGATGCGCTGGGCATCGACCTCGGCCTCGGAACACAACAGCCGTTGGGTCAGCTGTTCCTTGCTCATCTCCAGGCTGAAAACCAGGGTCGGCTTGTTTTCCTTTAGGGCCACATGGCTGGCCACGTTCAGGGCAAAGGCGGTTTTACCCATCGACGGCCGGGCTGCCACAATAATCAAATCAGAGCGCTGCAGGCCACTGGTCATGGTATCGAGTTCATAAAACCCGGTACTGACGCCCATTAAGCTTCCCTTGTTGTTGTAGCGCTCCTCAATCATCTCGTAGGTAACGGGCAAGATGTCGCGTATCACGCTCAAGTCATCGGGCAACCCGCGTTGGGCCAGGTTAAATACAATCTGCTCGGCTTTGTCCAGGGCCTCCTCGGCGTCGGTGGACTCGTAGGCCGTATGGACAATGTCGGTGCCCCCTTGCACCAGGCCCCTTAAAATGGACTTGTCATGGATGGTCTGGGCATACCAGGCCACGTTTTCGCTGGTTACAACAGCCAATGCCAGCTCGTTGATATAGGTACGACCGCCAATATCTTCCAAATGCCCCTGGTTGTTGAGGGACTCGGAAACCGTCACGATATCAATCGGCTCGCTGCGGTCAAACAAGGCCAACATGGCCGAATAAATGGTCTTGTGCACCTGGCGATAAAAGTCCTCGGGACGCACAATCTCAAGCACCTTCAGGATGGCATCGGGATCAATGAGGATACAGCCCAGCACCGCCTGTTCAGCTTCCAGGCTTTGGGGGGGTAATCGTTCAAAACCGCCATCCTCTATGGATGAAAGCATTACAGCGTCAGAAAACTCGCTGTGACGGGCCGGTTTGCCGGACTGAATTGTCGCGTTTGCGGATGTGGGGGGCATAACTTCCTTAAGCGGTGGGAGGCAGGCCTAGCTGTGCCGTACCAGACGTCCACCGTCAAGCTCTCTATCAAAACAGGGCCGACCATTGCACAACTGCCGCACCAGAGCGCAGCACGCGGATCAAACAGGCCCTCTTAACAGGCCTTATTGTAACCGATGGCATGGGGGGCGCGGGAGGGGTCCGGGCCAGAACATCTCAATATTGTTACGGGCCCCCCCATGACGGGTAACTTCAGGGGCACTGCACCATCCGACAACGCCCTAAAGCCTGTCTGACAAAGGCATTAGCACAACCGCGCTTAAGGGTTGGCAGCCGCCTTTTCCTTTTCCGCTTCCGCCTGCTTGGCAGCCCGTCTGGCTTTACGCGTTTCGGACTGGGTTTGTTGCTTATGGGCTGCAAAGTTTTTATAGCGGGCTGTTTTCATCAAGCGGGCTTTGAGCCGATTAGGCTTTATTGCACCGGATTTAAGCCGGTCAACCAACCGTTTTTGTACGACTTCACTAGGCGGATGCCCATACAAATCGGTAAACGTGGTAACCACCAGCTGCTCGTAATACTCGTCGGACGAATAGAGCTCCTTGCGGACCTCTTCGATGGGCATGCCGTCCTCAACCTGCTTAACCCAGAAATTAAGCTGTTCGACGGTCGGCTCCTTGCCAATGACGTCGACATAGGCCTCGCGAACCGCCTCGGCACGCCGCCAGCTTTGAACCACACAGCCTGTTGTGGAAAACAGCAGCACGGCACAAAGGCCCAACACGCCCAAGAGCAGTCCATGACGGTTAAAAAATGACTTCTGCCGCGTAAAAACCGATTGCTGATGCATGGCTAATTGTTCCTCGGTAAACACCCAAAAATATCCTTTATAACAAGCTCGTTTGGCCTTGACGACCAACACAACACGTGACCACCCTTCAGCTTATCATAGCCCCCCCCTGCTCGTCAGAACATCGGGCCTAAAGTTTTGCTATTTTTTGCAGAAACACCTATAGGGGCCCTATACCCCTTCACTTAGCGGGAGTGCTTTATCCCTTGATTCGTCAGTGGTTCAACCCAAACAGCTTACCCTCCGACCCTGCCTTGATGCGATCGGAGCATCCCAAGCCGTGCCAAAACCAGCATCACACCAGCGAAAACAAAGAAAACAACAGCAAAAACACCACTGCTGTAGACCTTTTGTTTGGCGATAGCCGTGCAGAAACAGGCCTGGCCTTGTTAGCCGGTGATTTATCAAAACCGGGACCGTCCAACCTGATTTAAACCGTGCCCCGTTGTCCTTCGGCGATACGTGGTTTACGGGGATGCTTCGTTGAGACTGTTGACGCTCGAGCCAATGCCAACGGTGCCCACAATCTGGTTGCTGTCATCGCTGAAAGGCGTTTTGGTTACAAAAATCTGAATGGTGCTCTTGTCGGGCAGGTACAGCTCGGTTTCGGTCATCAGGGCATCGCCGCTTTCGAGCACCTGGCGATCTTCCTCCTGGTATTTTTTGGCCAGGAAGGCCGGGAAAATATCAAAGTCGGTCTTGCCAATTAAATCGGCCGGGCTGCGCTGCAAGACCTTCGTGAAGGGCTCATTGACCGCAATATAACGACCATCGGTGTCCTTAATCCAGGCCATGTCGTGGATATGGTTAAGCAAGGCATTCTGGCGATTCAGCAACAGGTTGTACTGCTGCTGGGCATATTCGGCACGGGCCTCGGCCTCACAGCGCATCACGTACCACAGCTTGATGCTTTGGTACAGCTTGACCCACAGCAACACCAGCGACACGATGAAGCAAACCCAGACGAGCAGGTAAATACCCGACACCACCAGTTTCTGCTGGTGGGCGGCTTCCGCCTTGCGAACCAGTACCAGATCCAGGGCAGACAACTGGCTGCTGTATTGTTGCTTAATGTTCAGGTAGTCTTGTTTTTCCAGTAGCTCCTGGGCCTGACCCGCTTTGCCTGCGGCAATCATGGCCAAGGCTTCCTTGTCCAGCTTGACGGACGACTCGTACAGGGCCTGCAACTGTTCGCCGACACCGGTCAGGTTGGTGTCGCCAATCATGCTACGTAGGTGGTTCAGGTCCTTTTGCTGGCGATTATCAAACTGCCGGTGCTTCTCAAACCACTGCGGATCCCCATGGCGGGCTGCCATCAACACGCTCATCGTCCGGCCATCATCTGAGGCAATCAGGGACTTCTTCAGCGGGTTGTCCAAAATGGCCTGTTGAGCCTGCTCCAGGTCCGTGGTGTAGTCGTGGTATTTTTCAGCACCCACAAACAGCACAAACAGAATCGTACCCAGCATCATGGCCGTCAACAAATGCAACGGAAACGGCTTTTTGTCCGAGGCACGGCGCTGCGGCCTTTTGTCCGAGGCGCGTCTGCCTTTGTTTGATTCTGGGGACGAGCCTCTTCTATCGACAAAGGCTTCGTTGGGTGGGTGGGTCATGGGCAACAGGGTCTCTGGTTTGGGGTGGCGTCGGGGCTACGGTTCAAGAGCATCCGTTAAAACGGGGAAACCACTCTAAGCAAGCAGATCCAACCGAATTAGCCTACTGTAAATCGCTGGGCGCCTATAAATCGCCCATTTATTCACTATTGTATCCCGGCCCAAGGATTCTCCACATCGTTTATTTGCAGGGGGTATAAAAATACCGCTAATCGTGGCCCTTCCCAATATAACTCTCGTTTAACGTGGCCCCAAAGGCAGTTTTGAATCGGGTGCCGATTTAATTACACTATAGACAGTTTTTTGGCGCTTCTCCAGCCGATACGCGCCTTGCAACACATCAATGGGTTTGTTATACGCTTGCCACTTCCCGTTACCCTGCCCCCCTTCGTTCAAGCGGTCAAGGAGTTCCAACAGCTTGGGCTGGTCAATAAAGCCCTTATTGACGTCACTGCTGTGGATGTCCCACTGATTGCCCTGGCTAAAAACCAGTCAGAGCGTAAAGAACGGGCCTTAAGGCAAGGACTGGTCCTGCTGGTGGCCTTCCTGATGGCCCCCCTGCATGCCCGGCTTGTCAGCCGCCTGATGAGCCACGGCATTGGAATAAAAGGACATTCCGGTGCCAATCAAACACTGATGCGCCTGTCATTCAATGAATTAGCCAATACAAATACCATGCGCCAGGGAATTATACGGCTTTTCCGGGATCCGTCGGGCAAGATTCCCTTGCAAAACAGAATACCCCTCCCCCTCAAGCGACGCTTGGGCCCCAGAGCACTGGAACACCTTAGAAAACGCGTCTTAAATGCCAAAAGCCACTTCCTGATGACGGATTTGGCGGTTTGCGGCCTGCTGTTGTCGAGTATCGGGTTTATCAAGGTGGCCTTCGGCAAGCTGATGAGCGGCAAAAACCAATTCAGCGGCGAATTTGGCATCGTCAACACCAACGTCCTCGATGCCCTGTACCGCCACGAGCACCAAGGCAACCACGAAGCCCTCCAGGCCAAAACCCAACTGAAACAGGCTATTACATTTTCTACCGCCATTGGAGTGCCGGTATTTCTGGGGCTACTCGTTCGCCATGGGCTAAAGACACCAAACCCAAAAGGATTAAACCGGTTTATTACCCAAAAACTTGCGCCCAGGCTCGACTACAACTACCCGAACTATCTAAAAAGCTTGAAAGGCTGGCCATTACTGAGTGACGGGGCGCAAATCCTGTTGTCGCTGATGCTGACGATGGGGGAGCTGACATCGGCCAGGAGCAAGCGGGAATTGAAGGAGCTGGCCATCCAGCGAAACAGCATCGACGCGATGTTCTTTTTTGGGGCCCCGATGTTCATGAAGGCGCTGTCCGGCAGTACCACCGTGCAAGGGGCCATTGATCGGGCCCGTTTCAAGGTGCCGCATCTGGTACAGCAAGCCGCTCGCCGAAGCGCCCGAACGTATTTGGCCAGCTTTTTGCTAACCCTGGCCTGCGTATCGGCCATTGTGGCCAAAACCAACCAAATGACCCGGCAAGCCGTAAAAGACGACGCCAATCGCCTGACCACCCGACCCTATACCGACCCCCGTATCAGCCCCCGTACCAGTCCTGTCGGGTCACCCAACCCACAGCCCACCGGGCCTTAAAGAGCCGTGCTCGCCTTGTGCTGGGATGCCTGACGCCATAACCCGTAACGAACATTAACGGATGTAACAATTTAATATATTTTATATTTTTTATATCAATCTTATATATCCATGTGCCTTTATTAAGACATGGCTAAGCAATCTCGATAACTGAGAGGAGCAACCGGGTTTTATGTCAGTTCCTTTTTATCCACAATCCTATTCCTCGCCCATGTATTCAGCGGGCGTACTCGGCAGCGGTTCGGCCCAGATGGGCTATGACCCCAACCTGACCGGCGGTTTCGGCCACTCCTTCCAACTGGTCAACAGCCCCAACGGGGCCAACGCATGGTCGGTGGCCAGCAGTCCCCTGCCATACCTGAGCCATCAAACCGGTGGTTATTACAGCGTACAGAACCTGCCCCTGGGATACCAAAACGTGGCTCCCCAAGCCCCGTTGCAAGCCAGCTTTATTCAGCCCCAAAGCTTTGCCTATCCGCAACCCCAACCCCAGCCACAACCCCAACAACAGTGGCCGGGTAGTATCAATTCGCGGGTTGCCCCCACCTACAACACCACCACCCGCGTAGCCCCCTACGTCTACTCCAACGCCACGGCGGATGATGCCAGCGTAAACGGCAACGGCAACAACACCGTTTACATCCTGGTCGGCGACGAAGCCATTCGTCAGGTTCGCGGCGGCCTGTTCCTGGGTGAGCCGGTGGCCTACCCTGTGGCAGGTGGCCCGGTTGGCAGCTACGGCGGTTTTGGCAGCTTTGCAGGCCCCACCGTTGTACCGGCTAGCCAGCCTGTATTGTCTGCCCCCATTGGCAGTCCCGCCGGCCCCGGGTTCGGTGCGGTTCCCTACCAGCTGCAAGGCTTCTACTAAACACCACTTCGCCTGGCACACTGCCATTGACTCGATTTCAACACAGCGACGCGCGCCTTCTCGATACGGCACGCGTCGCTGTTTGGTTGTTAACCAATTACCGCCAATAGGGCGCTCATCAACTACCAGAATGTGCTGGCATGACGAACGGGTTCTGGCCGGTCAACGTCACCACGGCATTTTGAAACCTCGGCAAGGCCGGCTTAGCCAAACGCCTCGGCCGTCCCGATACCGGGCCAAAGGTCAATCCGCGCACTGGTCTGACCCCGTCCGGCCCAAAACAAACCATCGGAGCTACCGGCAGCGGCAGGGACATCCGCGCGGCAACGGCACGACGATGGTTTACCCATGCCAGCACCAGCATCAGAAACAGCACCGTACCAAGCAGTCCGCTGCCGCCGAGCAAAAACAACGATCCGTATTTGCCACCCGAGTTGGCCTCATAGGGCCCTACCGGCATATCGGGATTAACGATGTACCGGATCCGCGGCAGGTAAGCGGTGGTTGCCAGCCCAACCGAATCGCGATCAACCAGCGTGGCAGCCGACTTTTTGGCCAGATTGGCCACGGCCGAAGCAACGGGTGTCGAGGAAGACGCCGGCTTGCCGGTGGCCGTCAACACGCTTTGGGCCAGGTATGGCGTGGGGTCAACGGCCTGCCCGTCGCGCCGAAGTTCAAAATGCAAATGGGGTCCCGTCGTTCGGCCCGACAACCCCACATGGCCAATAACGGTACCGGCACGTACCGTATCGCCCCGTTGAACCTGCCAATCCTGCAAATGGGCATAGCGGCTAATGAGGATCTGGTTGTCCAGGCGATGACTGACGGCAACCAGTCGGCCATACCCACTAATCCAGCCCACATAGACCACGCGGCCTGGTGCAAAGGCCCCAATGGGATGCCCGTAGGGGGCCACAATATCAATGCCGTCATGGTGGCGCCAGTGGTGATGCACGGGGTCGGCCCGCAAACCGTAAGGCGAACTGATGACGCCCTTGACCGGACGCGTATACGGCAGCGCCGGCTGGGCCGAAACCGAACTGCTTGCAACCCCCGTCACAACCATGGCCGACAGAACCACCGTCAGCAACAATGCACCTGCCATTACACAGGCCATCACACCCGCCGCACAGTTCGACGGTAAACGGTATCGATTGAAGAAAGCGAAACACTGCGTCATCGGTTAAACAATTCTGTCGTTAACACCCACTTGTGCATGCGCTCAAAGCCCAGCATGGCCTGGTCGCCATAGACCCTGTACAGTAGCATAAAAACCACACATAGACGCTTTTTTACCATTACCCATCCCCTGGCCCACCCCATGTTTACAGAATGCTTAGAGCCCTTAAAACAAGCTGAAGAAAGGGCAAAAAACTAGCAACTTGCATGGGCAAACGGTGTTTAAGCTTTTGGACACTTCAGGATCTGCCCGTAATACTACTGGCTTACGGGCAAACGGCAACGGTGAAGTCGGTGTTAATGGTGAAACGGGGTTTTGGACAGGTAAACCCCAACGCGTCGATGTGTTGAATGGAAAAACCCAATTAGTAACCTCAAACGGTCGTGTTCTTGGCAAAGTGCCCAGTTAATGGTTTGGCAAACGTCTTTATCTCTGTACCTCTGTACCTCTGTCGGTGCCCTGCGCTGATATAGCCATGGCGGTTCTTGAACCGGCCGTTGTTTGAAGGCAAACCGACCTGGTACGGGGTACTTTGGGCAGCCCAAAAACCAAACCAACCTTGTGATGGTGAAATGACGTGGAGGACCTTGTGTATGAGTTTTAACCTAAGCATTCGAGCCGGTGGCGGCGGCGGCGGCGGCGGTTGTTGCGGCGCCAAAAAATGCGGCGGCGGGGGTGGTGGTCATGGCCATCACCACGGCGGCGGCGGCATAAAGCTGCAGATTGGTGGTGGTGGCCACCACCATGGCGGGGGCGGCAAACGTTGCGGCAAAGCATGTAACAGCTGCTGTTAGAACAACCGTTACAGCCTATTAAGTTTAAACACGCGGTATACAACACCGGGGTCGGCCTATCAAAAAGCCGCCCCCGGTATACTTTTGGCCACCACACATAACCCATTCCCCTTCAACAGCGTGTGTCATGCAACGCAACAAGGCGTTGTCAGCGCGCCTTGGCCCATGGTCTAATCGCTGTCTAAGAGGAGCCCTGCAACAGAAAGCGTAATGGCCATGCCCGCCCCCCGTGTTTCCTTCAACCATTCTTCGATTACAAGGACCACAAAAATCACAAACCACCCCCGGTTTGGTTGGTCCAAGCAGCACCCGCCCCAGCTACTGGTGACGGTTTCACCTGGCCAAGACTATGTGCCCAGCACCCTGCAACCCACCCCGGCCTTTGTAGAGCGGTTGGCCACCGATCAGTTCGTGGGTCGCGACGTAATGGCAGACGAAACCCCCAGGGCAGCCCTCATTCTGGATCGAGGCGGGCAACAGTTTAAAACGGCCAAGGCGTTTGAAACCTTTATTGGCAACACCGTCCATGCCGTGGGCGACTACCTGAAACAACACCACCCGGAACTAGTCACCCCGGTTACCCTCACCCCAACGGGCTTAACGACCCTGCAGGGCGGCCTAAAATTTTTCCCCGACTTTACCGTTACCCCCCACCCCGTAACCCC
>JAGQHJ010000001.1 GCA_020431915.1 Cyanobacteria bacterium HKST-UBA04
TACAACGCCTCTCATTGTTTAAAAGCGGCTTTGGCGGGCAAGGATAGCATGACCGTACGCGCTTGAAAAAGTAACTGACAGATAGGCAGAGGCCTCTTTTGGGAGGGTCCGGCTACGTACAAGGGTAGACAAGGGTAACCTAACTATTTTGACGGGTTTTAAAGCGAACGGCAATCAAGCACTTAGAGGAGTTTTGACCGTTTAAACTGATATACGTCATATTTCATTTAAAATATACGCCAAAACCCCCCATGCCAGCCCTGTCTTCTCTCTCGTCTAATAAAAAAAAAAAAAAAAAAAAATCCTCCTGGATTTTAATTCCGAGGAGGAGCCCCATACACTAGCCTCAACCCTGTGAAGCATACCCATACTGTTTTTAAGTTTTAGAGTAAGATTTCAATGGTTCCCTATTATTTTGGTGGAACACACAACATACACACTTATTCATTCCAAAATTTTTATTCCAAAATTCGGACTGACGTTACGGACACGGGTGTTCAAATTCCTTGTGGTTACAGCGTTAACCAAACGTCTTAAACGACATTTCAACGTTTTTGCTGATAAGTTTTCGGATGCTGTCAATCATTTTGGTGACCACCTGGTACTCCGACTGTAGCCGGGCCAGGGTTAAACGAAGGGCTTTTTCCTGCTGTTGCACCGCCGCCGTCAGTGCCGCAACACGGGCCTGATCGGGAGACAGGGGGTCCGTGCTGGCCGCGACCGAAATGATGCGGGTCCCAATGGCAATAAGCTGCTGCAGGTTGTTGATGATCAAGTTCTGCTGAAACTCGAGATCGCTTTGGCGTGCTGTATACAACAGTAAGTAGCCAACATTGGGGGCAAAACTCATGGGTGGAAAAACCTCCTGAGGCAGTGCCCTAAGAGGGAGGATAGTGAACCAAGGCACCCATAGAAAAGCCCCATGGCCTGACAGAAACACAGGCGGGCTTTTGGTGAACCACGGGCCGCAAGAAGATACGAGACCCAGGCCAATCGCTATGCAACAGCGGCTTGGCCTAGCCCATTGGATCGGCACAACGGCGAAGGCGGGGGTGGGTTCTAGGGCAGTACACGCGCACGCGGGGATAAACCCGAGGGGTGTACCGGCCACACGCCACATGACACGCGGCGCAAGCAAGCGTTGCACATGGGGGATGGCAGAACCACTGGAAAACCGTATGGGCCGGGCAACCAGGTCAAGTCAGGCGTGCAAGAGAGCGCGAGCATCATCCTGAAAAACCCTGTTGCAGAAGGGCATGGTTACTTATGGGGGGTGTTGGGACACACATCCAACCCTCTCGGGGACACACACAATACTTATCACTAACCGAGAGTCGGGGGTGTAAGAGAAGAAAATGTATATTAATATAAAAACATTCTTAAGGCACTTTGTGCTAGCTTGTTGCAATTTGTTACCCGCCTAAACCGTTGTATATACGGCTTATTGGCGACAGCTGTCTCTTGGTGATGCGCAGTGTGTTTGCTACCCTGGTATAACCTTATGGTTGTGCCCCTCAATGAAAGGCTTATTGGCTGATGACTGCCCTTCCAAACGCTTCAACAGATGTCCCTGACCGCCATACGGCTCCCGTGGCCGTTATCGGCGGTGGCCTAGCCGGCAGCGAAGCCGCGCTTCAGTTGGCCCGGCGCGGTATTCGGGTAGATTTATACGAAATGAAGCCGAAGCAGAAAAGCCCGGCTCACCACAACAGCCACTGTGCCGAAATTGTTTGCAGCAACAGTTTTGGCAACCTGAAAACGGCCACAGCCAGTGGTCTGATAAAAGCCGAGCTGATGGCACTCGGCTGCCAGCTAATCGCCACGGCCCACCGCTTGGCGGTACCGGCGGGTAATGCCCTGGCAGTAGACCGCGAAGCGTTTGCCGCCGACGTCACCCGACAGCTCGAAGCCGAACCCAACATTACCCTGGTTTGCGACGAGGTACAGACCCTGCCAACCCGAGCGTACCAGTACGTTATTGTGGCCACGGGCCCATTAACCACCCCCGGCCTGATTAACAGCCTGCAAACCCTGCTCAAGCAGGAGCAGCTCTATTTCTTCGATGCCGCTGCGCCCATCCTGACGCGCGATTCAATCGACTTTAACATCGCCTTCTACCAGGACCGCTACAACCAGTCCCAAAGCGACAGCGAGGCGGCCAGTTACATCAATTGCCCCATGAGTCAACCGGAATACGAGGCCCTGATTGCGTTTATAAATCAGGCTGAAAAAATACAAAGCAAAGCCTTCGAGCAGGAAGCGGCCGGGGCCACCCAGTTTTTTGAAAGCTGCCTGCCCATTGAGGTGTTGGCCAGCCGAGGGCTGGATACCCCGCGCTTTGGCCCGATGAAGCCCGTCGGTATTACCGATCCGCGAACGGGTCAAACGCCTTGGGCCGTGGTACAACTGCGCCAGGACAATGCCGAGGGGTCGCTGTACAACATCGTGGGGTTCCAGACCAACCTGAAATGGGGCGAACAAAAGGCAATGATTGAACTGATTCCCGGCCTAGGCCAGGCCGAGGTGGTTCGCTACGGCGTAATGCACCGAAACACGTTCATCAACAGCCCTGAGTGTCTTAACCCGTCCATGCAGCTTCGAGCGGCCCCCAACGTTCTGGTGGCAGGCCAGCTAACCGGTGTGGAAGGCTACACCGAGTCGATTGCCGCCGGACTGATTGCAGCTACCAGCGTGTACCAGTTGCTGCAGCATCCCGATGCCAACCCGGTACTGCTGCCCCCCGAAAGCACCATGATCGGGGCCCTGTTGCGCTACATTACCCGAAAGCCGGTCACCCGCTTCCAACCCATTAACAGCAACTGGGGTATCCTGCCAGAGCTGTCTGCCGAGGACTGGACGCTGTTCAGTGAAGAAGGCAAACGGCCCAAGAAAAAGAACAAGGTTGCCCGTAACGCCACCTATGCCCAGCGGGCGTTAAGCCAGCTGCAGCAGTTTATTGGTGCCCATGCAACGCAGCTTGGTCTTGATGCGACGGAGCCGGTATCAGCAGATGCTGGGAAACAGCCGGTGGTTCAACTTTAATCGGCGGCGAAGACGCCAGCAATTGTCTGGCGGTCAAATCCGTGGCGTTGAGGAAAATAGACGCCCACACCCCCAGCACAATGGTAGCAACCGTGGCCAGGGTCAGGGGCATTGGGGTATCGCTACTGGGCGCCAACCCTTCGACCACCTTGGACGGTTCGCCAACAATCATCAGCCGCATCGGGTTCAGGTAATAGTACAGCGAGATGGTGGAGGTCAGCAGGGCAAACAGGATTAGCCACATATGCTCGTTGCCAGCGGCAATCACGGCACGGAAGAGGAAAAACTTGGCAAAGAACCCTGCCGTAATGGGAATACCTGCCAGCGACAACAGGCAAACCGACAGGCCCAGAACCAGGCCGGGCCGCTTGCCCAACAAACCGCTAATGTCAGAAAGCTGATCGGAACCAATGGCGTTTTCCACATACAACACGGCAGCAAATGCGCCAAGGTTCATGAACAGGTAGGCCAACAGGTAGTACAGGGTGGACGAAAGCCCGTCGACGGACAGAACCACGATACCCAATAACATATACCCGGCATGGGCAATGGTACTGTAGGCCAGCAACCGCTTCAGGCTGGTTTGTTTAAGGGCCACCACGTTGCCCACAATCATAGACACGACGGCCAGCAGCATCATCACCGGCTGCCAGATATCGGCAAAGCCGAGGAAGGCGTATGAGAACATCCGAATCAGCAAGGCAAAGGCCGCCGTTTTGGAAACCACCGACAGGAAAGCCGCTACGGGAGTGGGGGCCCCTTCGTAAACGTCGGGGGTCCACATCTGGAAAGGGGCAATGGAGAGCTTGAACAGGACCGTGGCCATGACCATCAGCACCATCAACACCAGGGTCGGGTGGGTCATGGCACTGTAATCAAGCAGGCCCTGGGTCACTTCCTGCAGGTTGGTCGACCCGGTTAACCCGTATATAAGCGAGGTACCAAACAGGAAAAACGCGGTGGCCACACCACCATAAACCAGGTACTTAAAGCTGGCCTCGGCACTGGCACGCTGGCGGCGCAGGTAACCGGCCAGGATATAGGACGTGATGCTCAGGGTCTCAAGGCCCACGAACAACAAAATCAGATCGTTGGCCAACGCCAGCACCATGCCACCCAAGGTGGCCCCCATCACCAGCAGGTAGTAATCGCCCATGATGGCCGTGCGTTTTTCGAGGTACTTGGTGGAAAACGGAATGATGACAACCAGACCCAGCAGCAACAGGCCCCGAATCATGTAGCTGAGGAAGTCACCCCGAATGGTGGCATACAAAAACGTTTCGGGTTCGGGCACATTGGCCAGCGTGCCCCCCAGAAACGGCTGGGAAAGGTGCACGATAAGGCTGGGGTTGGTGTCGACAAACTGCTTGAAGTTATACCCCAGCAGAGCCAGGGCACCGAGCGAAAACAACATGGACACGACCGCCAGCGCCCCATGCTCGTCGGCATTGTGACGTGTCTTGGCAATGGTCAACACCATCACCATCAGCACGCCAATGGTTAAGCACAGTTCCGGCAGGAGAAACTTTAGAAACTGGGTATCTAAGACCAAACCGTCCGTCATTAGTGGGGTTCTCCTTGGCTGGATCGACGACGCAATAGGGGATGGGTCACAGTGGCCGATGCCATCGACACCCGGCGGCCCTCGGTGGCTGGTTTGATTGGAAGAACGGCCGCTTTTTTCGGGGCGGCTTCCTGATCACTTGGAGCGGCTTTCTCCGGCAAGGCCTTTTCAGCCAGCGGCTTGGCGTAGCGATTGGCCATCAGCGACACGTCCAAATCGTATTGTTCGCTGACCAGGGACGGAAAGAAACCAATGCCCACAATGGCCACAGCCAGGAAACAGAAGACCACCACTTCACTCAGGGTGGCATCCGGCAGGCGCGACCACTTGGGCAGTACCGGGCCGGTAAACACCCGTTGCACCATCCAAAGCAGGTAAGCGGCGCCCAGCACCACCCCAATGCCGGCCACCACGGTCAGGGTCTGGATGGACCAGTCGAGGGTCGTGCCAAACAGGTTGATGGATGAAAACGCATTGGAGATGAACGCCCCGTAAAAGACCAGGGTTTCAGCGGGGAAACCGGCCAGCAGGGGCAACCCAAGACTGGAAAGGCAGATCAGAAGGCCAAAGAAATACAAGGTGGGAGTTTGCTTGGCAAAGCCACCCAGTTCGGCAATCAGGCGGGTATGGGTTCGGGTGTACAGGGTCCCCACCATCATGAAAAGCCCGGCACTGATAATACCGTGACTAATCATCTGGAAGACAGCCCCACTGAAGCCCACCACGTTAAGAGCGCCCAGGCCGACCAGTACAAAGCCCATGTGACTGACACTGCTGTAGGCAATCAGCTTCTTCAAATCGCTTTGCACCATGGCCACACCGGCCGTGTAAATAATGTTAATAACCCCAAACAGCACCACGTAGGGCGCCATGGCAAGAGCGGCATCGGGGAACCAGCCAAAGCAGAAGCGGCACAACCCGTAAGCCCCCATTTTCAGCAGCACCCCGGCCAGCAGCATGCTGATGGGCGTGGGAGCTTCGACGTGGGCGTCGGGCAGCCAGGTATGGAAGGGCACCATCGGCAGCTTGACGCAAAAAGCGATAAAGAAGCCCAAAAACATCAGAATCTGGAGCCCCATGGCCATGTCGGCCGAGGCGGCAGCCGACAGGCTGCCGAATTCAAAGCTGGCCGTCGAGGCACCCAGCAGTTGGGCGGCGTGGAAATACAGCCCCAGGGTGGCGGCCAACAAGAAGATACTGCCGAACAGCGTATACAACACGAACTTGATGGCGGCATACTGCCGGCGCGGCCCGCCCCATACGGCAATAAGGAAGTACATCGGAATCAGTTCCAGTTCGTAGAACAGGAAGAACACAAACAGATCACGGGCCATAAACACGCCCAGAATGGCGGCGGCCAGAACAAACAACATGGAATAGTAGAACCGCAGGCGCTTGTTAATGGAGGTCAGACTGGCCAGCACCGCCAGGAAAACGAGGAAGGTGGTCAGCAGCACCAGCACCCAGCTCAGGCCGTCGGCCCCCACCACGTAGTTAATCCCCAGGGAAGGGAACCACGGAATGGTCTGGTTGGGGAAGGGGGTGGTCAGCGACGTGTACCAGAAGAAAGCGGACAAAACCCACAGCACGGCCGAACCGGCCACGGCCACCGTATGCACCAGACGATCCCGATCAGGCAGCATCGGAATAATCAGCGCAAGTAACAGCGGCAGCACAATCAGGATGGAATAGACGGGCAGGTTTTCCATAATCGTGTGAATCCTTCTGCTAATTCAGCCACTGTACGGCCGTGTAAGCCGACAACAACAACAGGCCCAGCACAAAAACCAGCAGGTAGCTTTGCACCCGGCCATTCTGCAACTGCCTGAGCCCGGAGGCACTCATGTTCACCGAAAAGGCGCTCAGACCAACCAGGCCATCAATAACGGCCTTGTCAAACCAGGCCGAAACCTGGGCTACCGTCAGGTACACCTGGCGGGCAATAAAACTGTAAAACTCGTCCCAGTACCACTTGTTGCTAAACAAGGTATACAAGGGCTTGGCACCATTGACAAAGAGAGCCGGATCAAGCAGTCGCATGGGGCTGTACATGGCAAAGGCCGCTGCAAACCCGCCCATTACAACCACCATACTGGTACCCAGTACGGTCCAGTTGATGTGGTGGGCAGCATGGTGATGGAAGCTTGCCGGGGCGGTAATCAACGTGGCAAAGGACGGGAAGTCGGTGACAAAGAACCCGGACAGCAGCCAACCAATACCAATGGACGGGATGGCCAGCAGGATCAGGGGTAGGGTCATCACCAGCGGGCTTTCGTGGGCCTCGTGATGGCCACGGTATTGGCCGGTAAATGTCATGAAATAGGTGCGGAACATATAGAAGGCCGTCAAGCCGGCTGTTCCCACGGCAATGTAATACAGCAGGGTCTGGTGACTGAAGGCAGCCGCCACAATCTCATCCTTGGACCAGAAGCCACTGAAGGGCAGTACGCCGGTAATGGCGATAGTTCCAATCAGGTATACCCAGGCCGTAATGGGCATGGTTTTGTGCAATCCACCCATCCGGCGCATGTCCTGTTCGTGATGGCAGCCATGAATAACGCTGCCCGAAGCCAAAAAGAGCATGGCCTTGAAAAAGGCGTGGGTCATCAGGTGGAACAGGCCGGCGGCATAAGCCCCTAGCCCCATGGCCATAACCATGTAGCCCAGCTGCGACATGGTGGAGTAGGCCAGGGCCTTCTTGATATCGAATTGGGTCAGGGCAATCGTGGCAGCCACCACGGCCGTTAAGCCCCCTACCCAGGCAATGACGGTCATAATCATCTCGCCGCCGGGCATGTTGTACATCGGGTACATCCGGGCAATCAGAAACACCCCGGCGGCTACCATCGTTGCCGCATGGATCAGGGCACTGATGGGCGTGGGACCTTCCATGGCATCGGGCAGCCATGTATGCAGGGGCAATTGCGCACTCTTGGCCACGGGCCCCAGGAAGATCAACAGGCCAACAATGGAGAAAATGGCCGTGCCATGGTGCAGCATCAGGTATTCAGAAGCCTTGCCCAGGGCAGGAAAGGACAGCAGACCGGGTGCCGCATCGCCGGACCAGAATGCCCAGGTCAAAAACGTAAAGCTAAGCAGGCCCACCAGCAAACCGAAGTCGCCAACGCGGTTCATCAGAAATGCCTTGACGGCAGCCGAGGCGGCAGACGGCCGGGACACCCAGAACCCGATAAGCAGGTAACTGCTTACCCCGACCATTTCCCAGAACATGTACATCTGTACCAGGTTGGGGGCCAGTACCAGGGCCAACATGGAAAAATTGAACAGGGCCAGGTAGGCATAAAACCGGTGGAAGTTGGGGTCTTCTTCCATGTAGCCGTAGGTATAAACCTGAATCAGGGCACTGACGACGGTGACCACAAACAGCATCATGAACCCGGTCGGATCCAGCATCCAGCCCACGTCCATATGCAGGGCACCCACGTGCAGCCAGTGGAAGGTTTCGCCAATGGTGGGGGTAATGCCGATAATTTCCTTGTACACGTTAAACACACCGAGGGTGTGCAAAAAGCTCATCAGGGTGGAAAGAACCACAATGGCTGCGGTCACGGGCTTGGTTTTCAAAAAGCCTTGCCAACGGCCAAACATAATAATGGCAAAGGCAATCAACGGGTAAATCGCGACCATCCAGACGTTGGACAGGGTCTCAAACTGGACGCTGTTACCGACTAGGGAATTGGGTTCTATCATCTGAATCGATGCCTCTTATCCGTGACGAGTGGTTAGTGTGGGGAGGGGCCGGTTGATTAGCCCTGCAAAATCGAGTACTGCTCCATGTCGGCACTGTGGGTGCGACGGAAGAGCGCAATGAGGACGGCCAACCCAACCGACGCTTCGGCGGCTGACACGGTGAGAATAAAAATACTGAAGACCTGGCCACTAAGGTCGTGCAGGTGCAGGTAATTGTTAAAGGCCACCAAGTTGATATTGACGGCATTGAGCATCAGCTCCAGGCTCATCAACACGCGAATGGCGTTACGCGAGGCCAGCACGCCATACAACCCAATGGAAAACAGGGCCACGGCCAGGATTAAATAATGGTACAAACCGACATCGAGCATTTATTTGGCTCCCGCAGCAGATTGAACAACTTCTTTGGCCGCCTGCCCGGCACCGGCAACCGACCCGGCACCAGCACTCAAGGCCTTTGTGGCGCCATCCGCTTGCAACGCGCCACCGGTCACCGCCCCCTGTTCTTCCTCGGGGAAGGTGCGCAGAGCCAGCAGGATGGCTCCGACCATGGCCAGCAGCAACAGCACCGAAGCCAGCTCAAAGGCAAGCAGGTATTTGGAAAACAGCAGCATGGCAATGTGGCTTAGCCCACCATCTTCAAGCAGGGCCTGGGCACCAGGCAGGGTTTGCAGGGCAGTTTGCCAGAAATCGGCCGTTTGCTGGGCCACAAACAACCCGTTCGTGGCATTCAACGAAGCCGCTGGCTTAAGAATAGCCAACGACAACACGCCGCCCAAACCGGCCACAACAGCCAACGGCAACAGGGCATACCAAACCGACCGTTCCTTGCCAGCCGGATCACGGAAGGGCTGATCGCCGGTGAGCATGATCCCGAAAATCATCACGATGGTCAGCCCCACCCCGTATACCATAATCTGGGCAGCCGCCAGAAAAGGGGCATTAAGCAGGGCAAACACGCCGGCAATGGCCATAAAGGCCACCAGCATAAACAAGGCACTGTACACAATGCTTCGGTGGAAGACGATGCCAATGGCACTGGCCAGCATCACGGCAGCCAGAATCCAGAAGGCCAGTTGTTGCAGTAGCGGAGACGTTTCAATCATGGGTTAAACCTGCGCCTCCAATCCATGTGTTTGGCGATACCGATCCGATTCCTCACCGCTCAGACTCAGGCCTGCCTTGTCGAGCACTAGGGCCTGACGGCTGTAGTCTGCCAACTCGAAGTCGTTGAGCATCTTGATACAGTCGACGGGGCAAACTTCCGTGCAGTTACCGCAGTAAATGCAACGGCCCATGTCAATGGTAAAGCGATCAATCACCGGCTTTTTGGCCGAATCGCGATGCATCTCAATCTGAATCAAATCGACACAAGGGCAAACCCGCGCGCAGGCCTTGCAGCCGATGCACAGATCCGATCCATCGGACTTGGTCAGCAGGGTCAGGCGTCCGTGGAAACGTTTGCTCAGATCCGGCATGACCTCGGGGTATTCCAGGGTCACGGGCGGACGCAGCATATGCTGCGAGACGGTCTTCAGGCCTCGGCCGATTTCGACCATGCCGCTAGTGACTTTGTTGTCTTTTAGGTCATTGAACACCATAGAAAGGGTCCTTAGATAGGGTTCTTTTCAGAGAAGAGAGAGGAAAGGGGTAAACAAAACGACAAGCGGGCTATAGGCTAGGGGCCGGCAGCAGACAAACCGGGCAGGGGCGGCTGCTTGTGGCCAAACAACTGGCCAAATCCCACCAGCACAATAAAGGTCATCAGGCCCGTCAGGCCATAGGTAATCCAGTAGGTCAGGTTGAAGGTGAACGGCCCGGCCGTCAACAACATCCCGTCGGTCATCCAGGCCATTTTGAGGGCAGCCACCAAAAACACGTTAAGCAGCGACAGCGGGATGAGGAACTTCCAGCTAAAGGCCATCAGTTGATCCGGCTTGAGCCGAGGCAGGGTACCGCGGATGATCATGGCAAAGAAGATGAAGAAGTAGGTTTTCAACACGGTCCAGGTAACCATCTCCAGCCCCAGCAGCGTGTTGTCATGCACACCGGCAAAGCGCTCCAGCATCAGGCCGCCAACCGGCGAGTAGTAGCCGCCAAAAAACAGCACCACCACCAGCGCACTCATGGCAAACAGGCTGGCGTATTCGGCCAGAAAGAACATGGCAAACTTCATGCCACTGTACTCGGTGTTGTAACCGCTTACCAATTCGCTTTCCGCTTCCGGCAAGTCGAAAGGAATACGGTTTACCTCGGCAATGGAGGCAATATGAAAAATCACGAAACTGACCGGCAGAATGCTGAGCCAGTACCAGCTAAACAAGCCAAACGGGCCCTGGTTCTGGGCTTCGACAATGGTTTTCAGGTCTAGCGATCCGGCGGCCACGGCTACACCCAACGCCGAGAGCACCAGCGGAATTTCGTAGCTGATGGCCTGCGAGGCGCTGCGCATCCCGCCCAGCAGCGAATACTTGTTGTTGCTGGCCCAGCCGGACAAAACAATACCCACCACCGACAGCGAAGACAGGGCAAAGACAAACAGAAGCCCCAGGGGCATGGTAATGCCCACCAGCCGATCGGTAAACGGAATCAGAGCGTAGAGTACGAAGCTGGGCGCAAAAAAGATAACCGGCCCCATGGTAAACAAAAACCAGTCCTGCCCCGGACCAACAATGCTTTCCTTGAACAACAGCTTTACGCCATCGGCCACGGTTTGCAGCGTTCCCCAGGGGCCAACCCGGTTGGGGCCCTTGCGCTGGGTCAACCATGCCAGAACCTTACGTTCCATCAACACCATAAAGACCACGGCCACCTGCCCCACCACGGCCACCATGCCGTAAAGCACCACGGCCCACAAAAAGAAGGACAACCAGGCGGGTAGGCCAAAACCGGTAATTAGTTGGGTCAATAACTCTTGCATGGGGTTAGCGGTCGACCTCCGGCAAAATAACGTCGATACTGCCAAAAATGGCCATCAAATCAGGGAAAAGCCGCCCTTTCATCAACAAGGGTAGCACGGTTAAATTGGAGAAGGAAGCGCCACGCCACTTGCAGCGATAGGCTTTCGGCGTACCGTCGGTAATCAGGTAGCACCCCAGGAAACCACGGGGCGATTCGACGGTGGTCATTACCTCGCCAGGTGGCGCCTTGTACGTCAGCAGGTTAATTTTCTGGCCGGCAATCTGCAGTTCGATGTCGTTGGCAGCCTCGTCCCCTTCGGCGCGACGACGCATCAAATCCGCCGTGTCGCCCCCCGGTATTTGGCGAACCGCCTGACGAATAATCTTGAGCGACTCGCGCATTTCGGCCATGCGCACCAGGTAACGATCATAGCAGTCACCGTTCTGACCAACAGGCACGTCAAACGTCACCTCGTCGTAGCAGCAGTAGGGGTTGTCCTTGCGCTGATCAAGCGCCACACCGGATCCGCGCAACGTGGGACCGGTCACCCCATGGGCAATCAGGGTTTCAGCATCCACAACCCCCACCCCGACGGTGCGATCGAGGAAAATGGGGTTCTTTGTCACAATGGCCTCGTACTCGTCGATACGCTGCTCAAAGTCGTCGCAAAAATCCAGTGCCCCTTCAAGCCAGCCTTCGGGCATATCGGCATTGGCCCCGCCAAAGCGGTAGTAGTTGTACATCATCCGGGCACCGGTCAGCTGCTCAAACAGGCTGAAGATTTTTTCGCGATCACGAAAGGCGTAGAACATGGGGCTCGTTGCCCCCAAATCCAGCAGGAAGGTTCCAAACCACAACAGGTGCGACGCAATGCGGTTAAGCTCCATGGTAATCATGCGCACGTACTGCATGCGTTTGGGCACCTTCAGCCCGGCAATCTGCTCCAGACTGGTCACAAACACATAGTGATCAAAAAAGGCCGACAGGTACTCAACCCGGTCAATGGTGGGCTGGTACTGGAACAAGGATCGGCTCTCGGCCATTTTTTCCTTGCTGCGGTGCAGGTAGCCAATAACCGGCTCGATATCACGGACCACTTCGCCGTCAATGGTGGTAATCAGGCGTAACACACCGTGGGTGGAGGGGTGCTGCGGACCGATGTTTACGGTCAGCTCACCCGCATCAATATCCTTCTCCAGGTATACCCCCTGGGGCAGCGATTGTGTTGGTTGTTCTGTCGCCATTGACATCGGGCTGTTTCTCTCTCTATGTCGGGGAGTTCTAATGCGTTAATGCGGGGTTACTAATGAAAGGGGGTGACTAAAACGGCTTGCCGGAACGTCGTGCTAGCGCTCGTTCCATACCAGCCTGGGATCGTCGACGGTGTAATCCTTGCGCAGGGGATGCCCCACCCAGTCGTCCGGCATCAGGATGCGCTTGAGGTTAGGGTGGCCATCAAACTGAATGCCAAACAAATCGTAGGCCTCACGCTCGTGCCAGTCAGCACCGGGCCATACCGACACAACGGAGGGCAGCTTGTCACCGTTGGCCTTAACCACCAGCTTGGCCTTGGTTTTTGTGGAATACAAGTGGTAGACCGCCGTCAGGGTGGTCTTGTTGTCTACACCGGAGACCGACAACAACAAATCAAACTGGGCGTCGTCACGCAGCCGCTCGCAGGCCTGCTTTAACTGGCCACCATCCACCTGAACCGTTTCCGTTCCGGCCGCATCGGCGGGCAGGGCCACCGGCTTAAGACCAGCG
This sequence comes from Cyanobacteria bacterium HKST-UBA04, assembly GCA_020431915.1. GTDB lineage: Bacteria > Cyanobacteriota > Vampirovibrionia > Vampirovibrionales > JAGQHJ01 > JAGQHJ01. The sequence goes on from JAGQHJ010000001.1 coordinate 12,983, forward strand.
CCTTCCAGCAGCTTGCCACACACCCCCAGCTCCGGCGGTGGCGGAGCGGCGGCTTCTGCTTTTTTAGCCGGTTTTTCGGCGCCGTCAGACGGCTTGGGCTTGTCGTTCTCTTTCGGCTCGTCGCTCATGGCGGTATCTCAAATTGCCTCGGACTAACGCTACTTGTTCCAGATCATGGGCCTCGGTCTGCACACCCCACTGCACAATCGGCGTGTCATCGGGGCCCGGGACCAGAACGTCCCCGTCACCCAGCTGCACCCGCGGACGGTGGGCCGCAATACGGGCCTTGCGATCCCGGAGTGATTCGGTACGGATTTTCTTCTGCAGCAGAATCAAGGCATCCAGCAAGGCCTCGGGACGCGGCGGACAACCCGGCACGTACACGTCCACCGGGATAATGCGGTCAACCCCGCGCACCACGGAGTAGGAATCGTTTTCGTACATGCCACCCGTCACCGTGCATGCCCCCATGGCAATGACGTATTTAGGTTCGGGCATCTGCTCGTACAGGCGCAACATAGCCGGGGCCATCTTGTGGGTAATGGTGCCGGCCGTAATCATCAAATCGGACTGACGCGGGGTGGCCCGAAACACCTCGGACCCAAAGCGGGAAATATCAAAGTTGGACACGCTGGTCGACATCATCTCGATACCGCAGCAGGACGTGGCGAAGGTCATCGGCCACACCGAATTGGACCGGGCCCAGTTGTAGACCAGGTCGACGGAAGCCAGCAGGATGCCGCTCGATGCCAGAATTTCGCCCAGGTCAAAGGCGTCTAGGTTCAACCAGCTTTTGCTCGACTCTGCTTGTATACCGGCCATGGATAGGAATCAGCCTCCGCACCAACGGTCTCTGTGACAATGCACCGACGCGTCGGATCAACAACACGAACCAGCCAAGGGGATCACAATTGAAATTAAAGAACGGGGTATTTAAGGGGTCTACAAGGATCTACTTTGGGCATTATTTCATAGTTCGCCAAAAGGCTCAAGGCACAGCGACCACCCAAAAACCGGGCCTTAATGCCATTCAAGCGCCCGACGACGCCAGGCATAGACCAGGCCCAGCGTCAGAATTCCGATAAACAACAGCATTTCCACCAGGCCGAGCATACCCAATTTTTCAAACGCCACGGCCCAGGGAAACAGGAAAATCGATTCAATATCGAAGAGGATAAACAACAGTGAAAACAAGTAAAATTTCACGTCAAACTGAATGTGGGCGCCGCCAAACAGGGGCATCCCCGATTCATAGGTGGAATCCTTCAGCGGGTTGGGGGCCTTTGGGCTGACCACCCAGGCGATAACCAGCAATTTAATAGCAAAGATAAGGGACAGCACAAACAGGGTGAACAGCAGTCCGTAACCTTGGGTCAGCATGGGCAATGATTCTCTATGATGCAGTTGATTCTTAACAGGAGCCTGTAAACCTGACGAAAGCCGTCCCCGGACAAGCCCCTGGCTAAATCCTATTGACTGGGGCCGCCAACGGCCATTAAAGGAAGGCGTCCAGCACAGGGCAACCATTTTTTGGCAACCTATGCCAGACTATTATAGCAACATTCGTCACAAGGGCGGCTATGCAAATTCACAAAGAAATCGTTGGCCCCGTTGTATCACACGACCTAAAACACGGTTAACCCTTTTTAAAAATAGCGTTTAAACAATGTTCCCTCTTTCAATCCCTCAAATTCAGGCTTTCTTTAGGCATGCCGGCTTAGCAACTATAACGGCTGTCTTGCTGTTGGCCGCTTCAGGCCTGGGGTACTTCACACCGGCTTGGGCAGAGCCCATTAGTGGTGAAATCCCCAGCCGGCAGGATCGGATTGTCCGCTTTCTGGAAAACAAGCAGTGGAAACAAGCCGTCGCCCTGATGGAGGTTAACGTCGAGGAAAATCCCGCTGACGTTGAAGAAGCCGAACGGCTGATGGACTACTACGTGCTGATGAACCACCGTACCGGCCAACAATGGCTACTCGATACCCTTGAACAAGCCGGAGCGGAGAATCCGAAAGCCCTGCCCTGCGGGCTGACGTCCTATTTAAAAGGATTAACCCTGATCCCCCCGGCCGCCGAGCAACCGGCCACCCTTGCCGACGAACCCGACGACGCCAACGTCCCCCCGTCTGGGGAACAAGCGAACCAGCAAAAAAACGCCGAGGCTCTCCAAGCCTTGGCCCAACAGGTAACACTTTGCGGCAACCAGCATATTGGTTGGGCCTACTACCTGCAGGGGCAGGCCTGCCAGGCGGCCAACCTGCCGGCCCAAGCCCGGCTGTACTACCTCAAAGGGCTGTACCATAACCCCTACCATACCCGAACCCTACTGGCGCTGAGCCACCTGCTCATCCAACACCAACGATACACACAGGCTACCGGCTACCTGAAGCAGGCCTACGATCTGTGGCCCTATAACCCGGACACGTTGTACATCATGGGCGCCTATTACTATGCTCACGAACACTACCAAGCCGCCCTGGAATTTTTTGAACATTCGGCCGCCCTCGACCCACTGCCACGCCCCCAACGCGAAGCATGGATTAAACGCACCCATTTCCAGCTAGGCGACGGACCCGACCCAGACCCTCAACCCGCACCCGAACCGGTGGTTGCGCCAGACACCCCCACCTCGCCTTAATTCGTTATCCCCAAACCCTGACCGAAGTCTTAAGAAAAACGAAAGACAAAACCCAAATCGGCTTCTTTTTGACTGTTTATTAAGTTTTATTACTTTTTAGGGGTCTGGCAGGCAATTATCTAGTGGATATATTTTTTATTTGTTTATAGTACTGACGTTTTAGACATACAAGGGTGGTTACCATGTCATTTCCAGGCATTCCTCAAAACTACGGTCCCCAGCAATACGTTCCGCAGCAATATGCGCCGCAACAGTATGGACCTCAGCAGTACGGGCCCCAGCAATTTCCGCAGTTCCCGGCTGCGCCCTACCAAGGTGCCCCTGGCCCCGTTTACCAAGGCCAGCCGCAGTACCCTCAACAAGCTTTTATGCCCCCCAACCAGTTCTGGGGCGGCCAACCCAACCCGCAAGTACAGCAATACCAATTGCCCAACGGCACCCTGTACCGCGAGTATGCCCCCACCTTCCGCATTAACGCCGGCCTTCAACCGATGTTCAACCAACTGATGGCCATGATGAACCAAATGCCGCCGGCCGGTGGCCAATTCCCAGGTCTGCCAAGCTATCCCAGCATCCCCGGCTGGCCCGGACAGCAACCGCAAGGACCCCAATTCCCCACCGGCTTTCCGACCGGCTACCCCACCGGCCTCCCGACCGGCTACCCCACTGGCTATCCGACGGCAAGCCAGCCCACACAAAACCCGCTGGGTGGCATTGACCTAAACGGCCTGCTGGCCGGTCTGCTTGGTGGTAATGATGCCATTACCGTCAACAACACGCCTGCCCCAGCTCCTGCCCCGGCACCGTCCAACAGCCCCACTCTCGAAGAACTGTTGGCCAGCTTTGTCAACGGCAGCAACGACATCAGCGTTTAGAGTTACCTTAACGGAGTAACACGGCAAGGACACACGCACACCCCCCTATACCTAGGGCCTTGCGCATCGACTCCGAAAAACCAAACAGGAACGCCTGCACCCCCATGACTTCCATCACACCCGGCTTCTCGGGTTACCAAACCTACCAATACCAGCTGCCACCGACTACGTATCAGTGGCAAACCAGCAGCACGCAATGGGCCCCTGGTGGGTTGCAATGGCAATGGTCCGCCCCGGCATTTGGATCCGGCAGTACCGATCCCTTTGCCAGCATGGGCAACCTTTTTGCCGATCCGATGGCGGGTTGGATGATGAACTACGCCATGACCGAGTATAACCGGGCCATGTCGCCCTACGGCCCCGGCGGGCAGATGAACCAAGCCCAAATGAACAACGTGATGGACAGCGTTTTTGGCCCCATGACCCAGTATTATGGCGGCGGTTACACCCCTCAAATGGCTTTTAACGGTAACCCCAACGGCTTTGGCCAGCAACCATATGCCCACAATCATTTGGCCAGCAACCGTTTGCCCAGCAAGGCATCGGCTTTGGGCAAGACCCCCTGGCCCAAATGCTGATGACCCAGTTCGGCTAAACCCGACTGACTGTCCCCAGCTTTTCGTCCGGTCTGTTGCTTAACGGGCCGGGTTTTTGGATTCGGACCGCCATTGATGGGATACCGGGGCACCCAGAGCCACTTTCATCTGGGCCACGGCATCGCCCAGACCCACCATGATGGCATGAGCCACAATACTGTGCCCAATATTGAGTTCATGCAGGTGAGGCATGGCAATAACGGGTTTAACGTTCTCGTAGTCCAACCCGTGGCCGGCATTCACCATTAACCCCAGTTGGTGGGCCAACTCAGCCGATTCAAACAGTTGCCGAAGCGGTGCCTGTTGCGCCGCGTTAGGCGAGCGGTGCCAGGCGTGGGCATAGTCACCGGTATGCAGCTCAATGCAGGCAGCTCCCACATCGGCACTGGCCGAGACTTGCTCGGGGTTAGGATCCACAAACAGGCTGACCGGAATACCAGACTCCTGCAGGGCACAAACAAAGGGCCCAAGCCGCTTAAACTGACCTATCACATCCAATCCCCCTTCAGTGGTTAATTCCTGGCGCCGCTCTGGCACCAGCGTGACCATTTCGGGCATGGTGTCCAGGGCAATATCCACCATTTCAGGGGTGGCGGCCATTTCCAGGTTCAGGCGGGTTGCAATACTCTGGCGCAACCGGGTTAAGTCCATGTCCTTAATGTGACGCCGGTCTTCGCGCAAGTGCACGGTAATACCGTCGGCGCCATGGGCTTCTGCAATTCGGGCAGCATCAACCGGGTCGGGCAACAAGCCGCCCCGGGCATTGCGCACCGTTGCCACATGATCGATATTCACACCAAGTAAAACCATCGCGGACCACCTTCTCTATACTAGTGGGGGTTAAATCATCCCGATTCAAGGCCAGTCGCTGCTCTTGCAGGGGAAAGGCTAAAGGAAACCCCACATGCGGCCGATATAACTTACAAAAGTAAAGTATAGGCCCGATTCGGGTCTAAATCAAGTTAACCGTTCCAAGGGAACCCCTGGCTGAAACGCAACGTCACAGTCGTCAAGCATTGGGCATTCCCAGCAAAGCCTGATGGGGATTATGAATTAAATCTCCTGCCAGACAGGCCTTGGCCCCTCTAATGTTAAGAAATCTAACAAACCCACTCGGCCAGATGGTGTGTGTTTGTTGCCCGAACGTTTCATTTTTAAAAAAAATGCTACGCTAGAAATAGACAAGGATTAGAGGCGCGCCACACGGACACACCCTATCAATACCTGATAGTGGGCTGTGGCACTCAAGATAACGCAAGCGACATCACGTCAGCTCTGTGCCCAACGTGTTTCATCAGTGTTTATTCGTATCTCTGAGACGAGAACCAAGCCCCATGACACCGCCTAGGCAACACGGTGCCCAGGCCATACCGACGCTTCCCCCCTTGTTCGGGATGCCCCAATCGAAGCCCTTTGCTTCCTCATCAGGCGACCAGCCCCTTTAACCGAGAGGAACATTCCATTGATTAGCAGGACCCCCCATCCGACCAAGCCGACCACTGTCTCAACCGTGGTTTCGGCACGACCTGACCGAACCACCCTACTGCGAACCCTGGTGCTGGTCGTATTAAGTGCACTGGTGGCCGCCAACTTAACCACCACGGCCATGGCCACAGCCGCTATCGAAGTCATCGACGACACCAGCCCAGGTGGCGTCTGGCAAAGCAAGCCAGTTAAGCATTTGAGCAACGCAGCCGTCAACCATATTCCGGCCAAGGCTGCTGTCGTACTCGACACCCATCAGTTGCAAATCGGGGCTCCACCGGGCAGCCCGCCTGCCCCCACGACCCCCACCCTCCAGCCAGTGCAGCAGCCCGTTATCACACAAATGAAGCTGCCGGCTGCCCAGCCCTCACAAATCATTGCGGCCCATACGCCCGCACCAAAGGCCGCCAAGCAAGCCATTCCCAACAATTTTTTCAACGATCTCAACGACATTTTGGACTACAAGCAGACCGGCAGTACCGACACCTTAAAAGCTCCCATCGGGACTGGCCCCTCGCAGGTTGAGCTGGAACTGCGCAAAAAATACGGCCTGCCCATGCCCGCCGGGTATGGCGATAACATTGCCATTCACGTGCCCGCTGGCCAGCCCAGCCGCTACCATTATCCCATCCCAAGCAACCTCGTTATTCCGCGTAGCAACAGCAGCAACACGCTGCTTTGGCCCACCCAGGGACGCATTTCATCGCCCTACGGCTGGCGCTGGGGCCGCATGCATACCGGCACCGATATTGCCGCCGACATGGGCTCCCCTATTCGGGCGGCCCAGGACGGGTTTGTAACCTATGCCGGCTGGAAAGGCGGTTACGGCAACTTCATCGTGGTCTACCACCCCAACGGCTTCAAAACCCGCTACGGCCACTGCTCGGAATTACTGGTCCATCCGGGCCAACTGGTGCGGGCCGGACAGGTAATTGGCCTGGTCGGCAGTACCGGTCATTCCACCGGCCCCCACTTGCATTACGAAGTGATGCTGCCCAACGGCAACCACCGCGACCCCCAATCCTTCCAGCACGTAACGGTTGCCAATTTGCTCAAGCAGCCTGCTTCTCAACGATCCCACTAACACCCAACTAGAAAGCGAGCCGAACGTGAGTCAATGGCTCGCGTTCGTTTGTAGTCTGGGTTTCGTCTATACTGGGGACCATAACCCCTGTATAAGCTGTGCTATGCCCGCCCCCATGGTTTCCACCTTTTCCACGCCTTCCGATCTTTCCCCGCCCAGCAAGCTACTGGTCATTCCCTTGCGCTTTATTGGCGACGGGGTACTGACCATCCCGATGATAGCCGCACTGCGTGCCCATCTACCCCAGGCACGTATCGATCTGTTCGGGCCGGCCACCTTGGCCAACCTCTTTGAGCCCAGCCCCCTGCTCGACGGCGTGTATACCGAACCAGGGCCAAAGGCCGAAGCCAAGGCCGCTCTGGCCGACCTGCTCTCAAGCCAACGCTACGACACGGTTATCTTGGCGCGTCGCAGTGTGTCGCAAGCCTTGGCCCTTAAACGGGCCGGCGTGCCCCGGCGTATCGGTTTTGATGAGCAGCGGTTTGGCTGGCCGCTGGGCTATAAACGCTGGGGTTGGGGCCTGACCGATTCGATTCGCTTCCCGGAGCTAACCACCACCGTACCGCAGGCCAAAACCTACGCCAGCCTGCTGGCCCCCTTGTCCGTGCCGGCCGACACCATCGAGCGCCACATGCACCTGCAGGCATGGACGACCCAACAGGACGAGGCAGCAGCCCAAACGCTCCTGGCCAAATTTGGCCTGTCCCCTGACGATCGGCTGGCAATCATCCACGCCACGAGCGCCTCAAAGGAAAAATCAATCCCCTTAGAGCGCTTTGTCGCCAGTGTACAGCGGCTGCACGAAGCCGGTTTCTGCTGCATGGCACTGGGCACTGCCCAGGACGCCGAGACCTATGACCGTCTGCAGCAAGCGGCCATGGTCCCTATTGCTAATCTGTGCGGCCAAAGCACCCTGCGCCAAAGCCTGGCGATCATGCGCCACGCCACCCTGTTTCTGGGTCTGGATTCCGGCCCGGTTCACCTCTGTGCAGCCGTCGGGGTGCCCCATATCATTGCCCTGTACGGCCCCATTAACGAACAGCAATGGCGCCCCTACCCCTACAACGGCCACTTTACCCCGGTATTTAACACGGCACTGGACTGCCGCCCCTGTGCACCCAAAGTTTGCCGCCACAACCGCTGCCGCATGGACCTCAGCAGCCAAGCCATCCTGTCGGCCGTCGACACACACCTCAAACAGTTGGCCCCTTCACCCGGTCATCGGGGGGCCTCCGAACCGGTAACCGGTATCGCCCAGGGCATGGGGGGACGGGAAGGGGAAAGCATACCAGGATCACACCGCGATGCCTGAAGTCCCTACGCCCAGCCTGGTTGACCTAACCAGCCATATTGATTCGCAACTGGCCCGCATCCTCGACGATCGGCAACAGATTGCCGCCGAACGGAACCTAATCTGCCAGCATCTGCTGGATCAGGACGCCCCGACAGCCATGTTTCTTAACCCGGATGCCCCGGTGGCGCGCAGCGTGTGGGATCGTGTCGAATCACTGTTGCAGGAGCGGGTGAACCAGCGCACCCCGTTACAGTATCTGTTGGGGGAAGCCTGGTTTTACGGCCAGCCGTTCATGGTTGCCCCAGGCGTATTGATTCCCCGACCCGAAACCGAGTTGCTGGTCGCGTGGGCCTGCTCGGTTCTAGAGGAACAGGCACAAGAGCAGGCACAATCACCCACCCACCTGCTGGATCTCGGCACCGGCTCGGGGTGCATGGCCATCTGCCTGAAACAACGCTTTGCCCAGACCCAGGTCGTGGCCACAGACCTATCACCCGACGCGCTGGCCATCGCCCGGCAAAACGCCGCCTACCATGACGTGGCACTGACGCTGCTGGAAGGCAGCTGGTTCGAAGCCCTTGGCCCGGTTAGCCCGGTTGCCTCGCTGCAGTTCGATTTGATAGTATGCAACCCCCCGTACATTGATGCCGAACAGGCCAAGCACCTGGCCCCCGAACTGGGTTGGGAACCGCCGACAAGCCTTTTTACCGACAACCCGGCCCAGCTGTATACCACGCTTTTCGAGGGGGCACAGGCATGGTTGAAACCCGGCGGCAGCCTGATGGCCGAATGGGCCTTCAACCATGCCGACACGGTACTGCCGGTGCTCAAACAACAGTTTGAAGGCGTGTTCGCCTTTTCCGTGCAACCGGATTATGCCGGCCACCGCCGTCATGTGCGAGGCCAACGGCGCGCTTCGTTTTTATAAAGTCTCTGTAACGTTTTTGGCACGACCCTGTCACCAAATACGGGCATGAACGCGTTTATCCCTTTAATAGGGAAGGGAACGCCTGTTTTTCCATAGGAATAATACCTGGGCGCAACAGCAGACACCTATATTTTTTCGCCTTTTAACAGCGTCTTTTTAAGCACGTTCTTGAAACACCATTTATTCGGGGAAATTTAAAGCACGCCCACGCACGTGCGCCCTTCCTGTACAGGGATGGGTGGCCGGCAGCGGCAGAATTGTTTAAGCGAAGCGAGGAGAAACCACTCACCACAGATGGTTTCAACCTATTACAAGGGCCTGATGGCCCAATATAACCGGGTGCACAAACCCCATTCCACCAAGGCAGAAGATGCCGAGGCCAGCGGTTTTGACGTGCCCATCACCTTCTATCACAAGGCCATGGCCCGGGCCAGCGAACACAAACAGCTGACCCATACCCATGCCCAGTGTGCCATGCTTAATGTGCTGGTCCTGTTTGGCCGCGACACGGGCAAGCGTGTGGAAAAATGCCTGACCCCATTAAACCGGGCCGACTACCCGGCGGTACGCGCCACCGTGCACGATACCCTCAAGCAGCTGGGATTCAAGGTGGCCACCGTACAGCCCGCATGCGATCAAGTGGCACAAGAAACCCTGACCGAAGCCATTACGTCGAAAAAGCCAATGATTATTGCCGAGCATGGCACCCGCACCCTGAGCGGGCGCAACCTGAACCACAGCGACCAGGCCACGCCAACCAACGGCCATGTTTACCTGGTGTACCCCGACAAAACCGGAGGCTGGGTGGTGGCCGACAGCATCGATCGCGTACCGGCTCCGTTAAGCGAAGAAGCCCTGCGCCTGAAGCTGTGGGACCGCCATACCCAGATCAGCATTATCGAGGCCCAACCGGCACCCGACGTGGTGGTGTACTCCATGATGTTCCACCATAACCACCAGGCCTGCTATCACCCCGGTCTGTGTGCCAAGAGACGGGCGAACCTGAAGCCCCGGTTGGATGACGATTTATACGAAAAAACCCAGGCCGTTTAACCCGCTTTAAAACAACCGGTTTACCCGCCGAAGAAGGAGGGAATCCACCCAAACGCCCCGTAGCTATTGGCCAGCCAAATGTAAAAAATGGCAATACCCAGGCTCAGCATAAAAATATAGCCGTTTTCCACCTCGATCATCGTCATCAGGCTGGCCCAGATGCCCACAAAACACATCCCAATCAGGATGGTCGCGTCCGGCCAGCCGGTTGCCGAGCTAATCATGGCCACCACATTAAACACAGCGCTGAAAATGTTGAGGGAAACAAACAAGACCAGCAGCAAAATCAGGTTAAGAAAAAACCAGAACATAACGCGGATAACCTTTTTAACTCTAACGTCATCAAGGGGCAGGCGGTCGGCACGGCCGGAGGTTCTTATATTATTGTAACCTGCCTTTCCTATATCAAACCGGCCTGCCAAATTCTGTGAACCCCTCCCAAGCCGCCCCGGCCTGCGGTAAACTAGTCCATTCAAGGCTTATAACCGCATATAACGTTTTTTAAACCCCAACCCAACCCTCCAAGAATACCCCCATGTTTGAATTTGAATGCCAAACCCGCCAAGGACAAGCCCGTGCCGGACGGCTGACCACCCCACACGGGGTGGTTGAAACCCCCGTGTTTATGCCCGTCGGTACCCACTCCACCCTGAAGTCGATGACCATGGGCCACGTGGCGGAAGCCGGGGCCCAGATTATTTTGGGCAATGCCTACCACCTCTTTCTGCGGCCCGGCACCGACCTGATTGAGGCTGCCGGTGGCCTGCACGGGTGGTGCGGCTGGCAAAAACCCATCCTGACCGATTCGGGGGGCTTCCAAATATTCAGCCTGGGCGAATTTCGGCAGATTACCGAGAACGGCGTCCAGTTCAAGGATCCAATAACCGGGGCCAAACACACCATCACACCGGAACGCTCCATGGCCATCCAGCGGGCGCTGGGGGCCGACATCATCATGGCTTTTGACGAGTGCCCGCCCTACCCCACCACCCATCAGTACGCCGAGCAGTCGATGCACCTGACCCACCGATGGCTGGAGCGGTGCGTAGCCGCCCATACCAACACGGCCAAGCAGGCCCTGTTCAGTATCGTGCAGGGATCCGTCTACGAGGATCTGCGCCAGCAATCCATCGCGTTTTGTCTTGAGATGGACACCCCCGGCTACGCCATTGGCGGCGTGAGTGTGGGGGAACCCAAACACCTGATTAACCAGATTGTGGACCAGGTGGCCCCGCAGCTGCCCGAAGGCAAGCCGCGCTACCTGATGGGCATGGGCGAACCCATTGACGTGCTCGAAGGCATCCATCGCGGCGTGGACATGTTCGACTGCGTACACCCGACCCGCGTGGCCCGGCACGGATCGTTCTTTACCTTTGACGGGCGGCGCAACATCAAGAACGGCGAATTCCGCGACCGGTTCGAACCGTTGATGGAAGACTGCGATTGCTACACGTGCCAGCACCACCACACCGCCTACCTGCGGCACCTGATGCGCATCAAGGAGGCTACGGGCGGCACCCTCTTGAGCATTCATAACGTGCGGTTCATGATCCGGCTGGCGGCCATGGCCCGAACGGCCATTCTGGAGAATCGCTGGACTTCGTTTTATGATGAAATGAGCCAACGCCTGCAGGCTACCCCATTGGACCGTGAAGGGGAAGTGGTGGGGACACCCTAGCACCACCACCTCAAACAGGAAACAATCGAAGCAAGAACACATGTCAAAATACCAGGGCCCCGAACGCCGCAGCAGCCAGAATGACCGCCGGAGCAAGACCCGCTCGGGCAAATTCGACCGGCGCAAAAACCGTTGTGACCAGTGCCAGTTCTACAAGGCACAGACGGCCCTGAGCGGCACATGCCAGAAACACCAAACCATGATCCGTGCCGACGACTTTGCCTGTACCTTTTTTGCCCACCTCGGCGGCTTGAAACCATCGGGCAGTCGGCCCGAATCGTCTGCGGACGATTCGGCAGACACGCCCTAACAAGCGGCTTACCTGATCGACATTAGCTTACCGACATTAGCTTTTGGGCATTAGCCGCTGAGCATAAGCCCGCTCGACCTGGCCCAACTGCCCGGCCTTGACCAGGCTCTGCCAGAAACAGAGTTTGGCAATCAGGGTCTCGATTACCGTGTCCTTGTTGAGCCGGGCAAAGGCTGCAGGGGACAGCACCGATTCAAGCCCCACCGGTGTGTTGCCGTCGGGCACCTCGAAGTCGGGGTGCCGCCAATTGAGGCCTACCCCGGTAATGACCCACTGGAACTGGCCGGCCTTCACATCGGCTTCTACCAGGATGCCCCCCAGTTTTTTAACCCCCTGTGGGGTGTGCAGCATCACATCGTTAATGGGCTTGAGCACCGGCTGTACACCCGTAGCCAACTGCAGCGCCTCCACGCAGGCCACTCCCGCCGCCTGGGTGTAGGCCGAGGTGAGCGCCAGCGGGTCGTCCACCGTGGCCTGCAAAACCAGCGACAAGAAAAGGCCTTCGGCCGGACTGACCCAAACACGGCCACGGGTCCCCCGGCCAGCGGTCTGATGATCCGCCACCACAAAACCGGTGCCTTCAAACGCCCCTTGGGCCAACCGCCGTTTGGCTTCGTCCATAGTGGAATCAACGGTATCAAGCCAGACACCCGGCGGCAGGGTTAATGCGGATTCACCATCCATGCGCCTCTTTAATCCTACTGGGTAATTGAATGAAGACGTGTTGAACAAAAAAGATGCCGGTCATGGCGCCCTCTAGTTGGCGGCTTTGGCTTTTGTGGCCAGTATACGCTGCAAGCCTTTGCCCGGTAACGGCCGGCCCAGCGTGCGTTGGATAAAGTACGAGGCTTCGGCCAGCTTGTCCAAATCCACACCGGTTTCAATCCCCATGCGGCCCAGCATATACACTAGATCTTCCGTGGCCAGGTTGCCACTGGCTCCCGGTGCATAAGGGCATCCGCCCAAACCACCGGCCGAAGCGTCAAACGTGGTCACCCCCATTTCCAGGCCAGCCAGCACGTTGGCCAGGGCCGTGCCATAGGTGTCGTGAAAGTGCAGGGACAATTGATCCAGGCCCACGCAACTCATCAGCACCCCAACCAGTTCGTACACGTCCACCGGGGCAGCCGCCCCCACCGTGTCGCCGACACTCAACTCCTCAACCCCCAACTCCACCAGGCGGGTGGTTACATCCAGCACGGCCTGCCGGGAAATTTCGCCCTCATAGGGGCACACGAAGCATGTGGAAATGTAGCCGCGCACGGAAATGTTTTCCTGCAACGCGGCCGCAATGATGGGCTTGAAGTTTTCCAGCGACGCCCCGATGGACATGTTCATGTTGTGCTGCACAAAGGTTTCCGAAGCAGCGGTAAACACGGCAATATGACGAACCCCACTGGCCACGGCCCGTTCAAACCCCTTCATGTTGGGCACCAGTGCCGAATAGGCCACGCCGGCCTGTTGGGGCAGGTTGGCAAAAATCTCTTCGGCATCGCCCAGCTGCGGCACCCATTTGGGTGACACAAAAGAAGACGCCTCAATATGCTTCAGGCCCGCCTCGGCCAGTTTTTGAATAAACAGCAGCTTATGCGGCGTGGATACCGGTTCGGGTTCGTTCTGCAACCCGTCGCGCGGCCCCACCTCGACGACCCTGACCGTTTTGGGCAGCGTGGTTTCGACCAGCGATTCGCGCGGTTGGGAGTGACTCATCATCAGGTTCAGTCTGCCTCCACGGCATCAACAGCATCAACCGGGCTTAGTTTTACGAGCACCGCATTCATGTCCACCAGTTGTCCGGCCTGGCACAACACCGTCTCAACAACAGCGTCGGCCGGGGCACTGAGGGTCAGCTCCATCTTCATGGATTCCATCACCACCAGCGCATCACCTTGGTTGACCGATTGGCCCGGCTTGCAGTGACATTGTAACACCGTGCCGGGCATCGGCGCCACGACCTGCCCGGTATGGCTGGCCCCTGCCCCACTGGCGGTCGACCGCTTGGGGCCGGTTGACGAAAGCTCGTACACCCGCACCTGACCAGCGACAAACAAAAACAACTTGTCCTGACCATGGGGCAACGATTGCCGTGCCCACCAAAAAGGGTGTTGCTGGCCATCAACCACCAGCAGGCCTTCGGCAGACTGACCGGGCAGGCAAACCTCAAACACCTCTTCTTGCCCGTATTCCACCCGCAACCGGTTGCCGTCAAGCTCGGTCTGCTGCCACTGAACCTCAATAACCTCAGCAACCTCGACAGCCGGGCCAGTGACCTGCAAGCGTTGGCTTAGTTGTTGCGCCATGGGCCCACCTCCTGCCAAACCGTTGAAGCACCTGCCGAGGCGGGGCCTGCAACAGCCCCTATTCTGCTAGCTGAACTGGTCGCAAACTGCCGGCTCAGCACACCGGCCAGAACCGTTTCCCATGGCAGTCCATCACTTGCCGTCTGGTCGGCCAGCAGGTCGGTGGGTGGGTGCGTCGACAAGAAGCCAGTGTCAAACGTTCCGGCCACAAACTCGGGGTGACGCAAAATGGCCAGCAGCAAGGCATGGTTGGTTACCACCCCCAGCACGGGATACGTCTTGAGGGCTTCGGCCATGGCGTCAAGGGCCGCCTGCCGGGTCGCCCCGTAGGTAATAAGCTTGGCCAGCATCGGATCGTAATGCACCGTCACTTCATCACCGGCTTCCACCCCACTGTCGAGCCGGACATTGGGACCGGTTGGGGCCTGGTACACCAGCAACGGCCCTGTCGAGGGCATAAAGTTCTGGGCAGGATCTTCGGCATAAACCCGGCACTCAAGGGCATGACCGCGCTGGGTTATCGCGTCCTGACTCAGGGGAAGCGCCTCGCCGCGCGCCACCCGAACCTGCCATTCAACCAGATCTTGCCCCGTGACCAGCTCGGTAACCGGGTGCTCCACCTGCAGGCGGGTGTTCATTTCCAGAAAATAAAACCCGCCATCCTGGCCCACAATAAACTCGACGGTTCCGGCGTTGGTATACCCCACGGCCGAAGCTGCCGCCACAGCCGCCTGAGCCATGGCCTGGCGCAGGGTCGCATCGAGTTTGGGCGAAGGCGATTCCTCGATAATTTTTTGGTGCCGGCGCTGGATAGAACAATCGCGCTCGAACAGGTGCACCACGTTGCCATGCGTATCACCAAACACCTGGAACTCGATGTGCCGTGGGCCAACAATAAATTTTTCGACAAAGACCCGTGCATCACCAAAGGCTTTTTGGGCCTCGCGACTGGCGGCAGCCAGTCCGGCTGCCAAATCGTCGATGGATTCAATCAGGCGCATACCCTTGCCCCCACCGCCTGCTGCCGCCTTGACGAGGACCGGCAACCCCAGATCTACCACGGCCTTTTGGGCCGCCTTTAAATCCGACACGTCTCCCTGCCAACTGGGAACCACCGGCACCCCGGCCGCTTGCATCAGCTGCTTGCTTAGCAGCTTGTCGCCCATCTGTTCGATAACCGTGGGCGTGGGGCCAATAAAGGTAACCCCTGCCGATTGACAGGCCCGGGCAAAAGCGGCATTCTCCGACAAAAAGCCATAACCGGGGTGGATGGCATCGCACCCACTGGCTTGGGCAATGGCCAAAAGCTTGTCGATGTTCAGGTACGTGTCGGCCGGTGCCTGGCCACCAAGAGCGTGTGCCTCGTCGGCATGGCGCACATGGCATGCCTGGGCATCGGCATCGCTGTATACCGCCACCGTGGCAATGCCCATGGCCCGCAGGGTTTTAATCACGCGCACGGCAATTTCGCCGCGGTTGGCCATCAGTACTTTTTGTATCGGCGAGGTGGTTTTTTTCTTGCCCATATCATTTCATCCACGCCGGTGTTCGCTTGCCAAGAAAGGCTTGCATGCCCTCCTGCCCCTCTTCGCTGACCCGCCGCTCGGCAATGCGGCGGGTGGTCAGGTATAGGGCCGAATCAAAATCGAGGCCGTCCACATCGGCAATAAGCTGCTTGCACTCGCGCAGGGCCACAGGGGCATTGGCCACCAACAGGTCAACCCACGCCTGCACCTGCGCGTCAAGCGCCGGTTCGTCTTGCACCACGGCATGGATTAACCCAAGCTCAAGGGCCTCGGGAGCCTTAAAACGCTCGGCCGTCAAGAAATAGCGCCGGGCCGCCGAAGCCGTCATGCGGCGCATGACAAAGGGAGAAATAACCGCCGGCAACAACCCCAGCTTAACCTCGCTCAGGCAAAACGATGCCCGTTCGACGGCCACAACCATGTCGCACACACTGATCAGCCCCACGCCACCACCGAAGGCGGCCCCATGCACCCGGCCAATAATAGGCTTGGGACATGTGTTAATGGTGCGCAGCATGGCAAACAGGCGCTTGGCGTCTTCCACGTTTTCGTCAAAGGTGTAGTCGAGCATCGACGACATCCAGTGCAGGTCGGCCCCGGCACAAAACGACTGGCCTTCGCTGCGCAACACAATAACGCGCGTGGCCGGGTCTTGCCCCAGCTGGTAAAAGGTATTGTCGAGCTGATCGATCATCGAATCGTTAAAGGCATTGTGTACGTCGGGCCGGTTTAACGACACGGTGGCCACGGGGCCGTCGGTCATGGTTTCAATAAAAGCGGTCATAAGCAGGCCATCCTACATTCTGAAAACGCCATGCGTTTTTTCAAGTATGGGCGCGTTAAAAGACACGGCAATAGCCAGGCCCAACACGGTACGGGTATCGGCAGGGTCAATAACACCGTCGTCCCAAAGGCGGGCCGTGCTGTAGTAGGCACTACCCTCGGTTTCGTACTTGTCGAGAATAGGCTGCTTGAAGGCGGCCGCCTCCTTGTCGCCCATCGGCTTTTCGCCCTTGGCCGTCCGCTGGTCCTGCTTGACGGTGAGCAGCACATTGGCCGCTTGTTCGCCGCCCATCACCGAAATCTTGGCATTGGGCCACATCCATAAAAACCGAGGATCATAGGCCCGGCCGCACATGCCGTAGTTGCCCGCCCCAAAGCTGCCGCCAATAATAACGGTAAACTTGGGCACGTTAGCGTTGCTAACGGCCTGCACCAGTTTGGCGCCATCCTTGGCAATACCGCCGGCCTCATAGTCGCGGCCCACCATAAACCCGGTAATGTTTTGTAGAAACACCAACGGAATGGATCGCTGGCTGCACAGCTCAACAAAGTGGGCACCCTTCAGCGCGCTTTGGCTGAACAACACCCCGTTGTTGCCAATAATACCCACCAGTTGCCCATGGATTCGGGCAAAACCGCAAACAAGGGTTTGGCCGTACAGCGCCTTAAACTCCTGAAAACGGCTGCCGTCGACCACACGGGCAATCACCTCGCGCACATCGTAGGGAATACGGGTGTCGCTGGAGACCACGCCGTAAATTTCGCTGGGGTCGTAGGCGGGGGCTTCCGACGCAATGGTATCGTGCGTCGCCAGAGGTTTGGGATTGATGGTTTCCAGTATGTTTCGGGTAATGGCCAAGGCATCCTCGTCATGGTCGGCATAGTGATCGGTGACACCGGAGGTACGGCAATGGGTGTCGGCCCCGCCCAGCTCCTCGGCACTGACTTCCTCGCCGGTAGCGGCCTTAACCAAGGGCGGACCACCCAGAAAAATGGTGCCCTGGTTTCGCACAATAACCGATTCGTCGCTCATGGCCGGCACATACGCACCACCCGCCGTACAGCTCCCCAGTACCACGGCAATCTGCGGAATGCCTTCGGCCGACATCCGCGCCTGATTAAAAAAGATACGGCCAAAGTGGTCGCGATCCGGGAAAACTTCGTCCTGCATGGGCAAAAACGCCCCGCCGCTGTCAACAAGGTACACGCAGGGCAGGTGGTTCTGCCGGGCAATCTCCTGGGCCCGCAAGTGCTTTTTAACGGTAAGCGGAAAATACGTGCCACCCTTGACCGTGGCATCATTGGCCACCACCATCACGTGGCGCCCATGCACACACCCAATACCGGCCACTACCCCGGCACTGGGCACCCCGGCAGGCGATTCGCTATCGTACATGCCCCAGGCCGCCAACGGACTCAGCTCAAGAAACGGTGAGCCGGGATCGAGCAGCATGTCGATGCGATCACGGGCCATTAGTTTGCCGCGCTCGGTGTGTTTCTGGACGTACTTTTCACCACCCCCCTGCCTCACCAGGGCATGGCGATCCTTGAGCACGTCGACCAAAGCGGTCATGGCCGCTGCGTTGTCTTTAAAAGCCTGGCTCGTGGGATCAATCGTACTCGACAGCACATCCATTGGCAGGTGGGTCTCACTCTCTCGTCAAGACTCAAGACAAGGGCTAGTATAACAGGAACCGACCCCACCTTCCCTACGGCAGTACACCGGCCAGTCAGGCCTCGGGAGCCTCTCTCTCTCCTTCCATAAACACCAAACCACCCGGCGCAGCGTCCCCTGTGTTTGTGGGTCGGGGAGCAAAGGCAAGGTGGTTTTGGTAATAAGGAGGGGTTTAGAAAGGAGAGGGGATCAAAGAAGAAACAAAAAGCATAGTCGCTATACTTTTAGCGGCTTCCTATCCCATTAAACTAAAAACGGAATCAATAATAAAGCCACAATATTGAGGATTTTAATAACGGGGTTAATGGCAGGCCCAGCGGTGTCCTTGTAGGGATCGCCGACGGTATCGCCCGTCACTGCCGCTTGGTGGGCAAAGCTACCCTTGCCGCCAAAGTGGCCATCCTCGATGTATTTTTTGGCGTTGTCCCAGGCCCCGCCGCCGCTGGTCATCGAGACCGCCACGAAGATACCCGTAACGATACTGCCCACCAGCAGGCCGCCAATCAGCTTAACTGAAGCGAAGTCGTTGCCGCCAAGCAGTTTGCCGATAAGCAGCAACACAATCGGGGTAGCCACAGGCAACAGGGCCGGTACCATCATTTGACGCAGGGCGTTGACGGTAACGATATCCACGCACGAGGCATAGTCGGGTTTTTCGGTCCCTTCCATAATACCGGGCTTTTCCTTGAACTGGCGGCGGACTTCCTCGACCACGCTGCCACCGGTATCGCCGACGGCCTGCATGGCCAGGGCGCCGAAGATGTAGGGAATCAGGCCCCCGATAAAGAGACCCACCAGGATAAACGGATCGGCCAAGGAAAACAGGCCGTTGATGTTGCCGAGGTTCTCGGTCATGAAATCAAACAGCTTGCCGCTACCGGTTTCAATAACGGCCGCCTTGAGGTCCTGGATGTAGGAAGCAAAGAGCACAATGGCAGCCAACGCAGCCGAACCAATGGCATAGCCCTTGGTGGTGGCTTTCGTGGTGTTTCCCACGGCATCCAGGTTATCGGTAATGGCGCGGATCTCGTCGCCCATACCCGACATTTCGGCAATACCGCCGGCGTTGTCGGTAATAGGGCCAAAGCTGTCGAGGGCCACCACGATACCGGCCATACTCAACATGGCCACGGCGGCCATGGCCACGCCATACAGGCCACCAATCAGATACGACAACAGGATGCCGGCACTGATAACCACAACCGGGGCGGCACAGGCTTCCATCCCTACAGCCAGCCCCGCAATAATATTGGTGGCATGGCCGGTCTGCGATTGCTTGGCAATGCGCTTAACCGGTTCGAAGGCCGTGGACGTGTAGAAGTCGGTAATGACAAACAACAGGGTGGTTACGGCCAAGCCAACCAGCGACGTGATGAACAGTTGCAGGGCACTGATGGACAGGCCGCCTTCGACGGCAAAGCCGGTTTTGTAAAAACCGAAAATAACCAGGGCAATCAACACGGCCCCAATACCCATGGAGGCATAGAAGCCTTTGTACAGGGCTTTCATCGGTTTCATTTCGCCGCTGTCTTTTACAAACAAGCCGCCAATGAGGGAGGCAATGATGGACACAGCCCCCAGGGCCAGCGGCAGGGTAACGGCAGCCGAATTGTCGGGAAAGAGCAGATGCCCGAGCAGCATGCCGGCAATAATGGTAACCAGGTAGGTTTCAAACAGGTCGGCAGCCATACCGGCACAGTCACCGACGTTATCGCCCACGTTGTCGGCAATAACGGCCGGGTTGCGCGGGTCGTCTTCGGGGATACCGGCTTCGACCTTCCCGACCAAATCCGCACCCACGTCGGCAGCCTTGGTATAAATACCACCGCCAAGACGGGCAAATACGCTAATGAGACTGGCGCCAAAAGCCAGGGCCACCATGGCCCCAAAGGCATCGTAATGCTCCACCAGCTTGTAGAACCCGGTAATACCCAGCAGGCCCAGGCCTACCACCAGCATGCCGGTAACCGACCCACCTTTAAAGGACACGTCGAGGGCTTTGTTCATGTTTTCCGTAGCCGCTTGGGCGGTACGCACGTTGGCCTTGACCGACACAAACATGCCCACATAACCCGTCAAAGCGCTTAAGGACGCACCCAGTACGAAGCCGGTTGCCGTCAGCACCGCGTAGGTCAGGCTCGATGTAATGGCGTAAAACACACCAAACAACACCAGGGTAACCACCACTGCCGTAATGGCCACGGTGGTGTACTGGCGGTTCATGTACGCACGGGCGCCCTCTTCGATGGCCGCCGCGATTTCTTTCATCTTGTCGTTACCGGCATCCAGAGACAAAATCCACTGCCGGGTAAAAAAACCATAACCAATGGCCAAAAATGCAGCCACCAAAGAAAATCCAATAATTGCCATATCCATCGTGCGTGCAGAACCTTTCTCTAGTGCATCATCAATCTTGTATAACTGCGGCAGGGCTCATACCTGCGCGCCGGGTAAAAACCTGTCCACGAACCGCCAGAAACAGTGTGAGGGGATAATTCGGGCCGAATGGGGCAACCATTTGGCTGAAGCCCTGCTGGTTTCTGACCGTTTCTCTCTCTCTTTGGGTATATCCGGGCTCAAACAGAAAGCGTGGTCCTCCTCAGCGGTGAGAAGGAGTATGTACTGTACCCGAAAGGCAGGGCGGATAAAAGCGGGTTTCCTAAAGAAGTCCCCCAAACCGCCCCAAATCCAAGCCTTTCGGCAGTCCCCACCCAATAAACCCGAAGAATGCCGCAAGCTTAAGGTTTCGGGGTAAGGGCCTTGGCCCACCCCAGCCTTAAAACTTCTTTACAAACCGGTACAAGTTTACTAAATTGTTTTTTTATACTTATAAGCAATTAGAGCCCCCCATATATCCACGTATACCCACGCCTACTATTTTGCCGTAACCCAACAGACGGGTTTGGCAGTTAAAAAATCGCGTGTTGTTGAACCCACCGCATTGAGTCGCCCACCCCTTACATTCGTCTAGACCACAGAATTCCCCCACCAGAACCCCTTTACCCGGAGTTTACCCGAAGCAATGGTACAACCCATTTCTGCATCACCCACCGTTACGACCGGATTCGGCAATGTGCCCAACCCCGCTGGTTTCTCCAATACCAGCTTTGGGACCCCCGGCCTGCCTACTGGCTTTGCCTATCCGTCGCCGGGTATCGACCCGCTGTTTCTGCAACAGCCGGCTACCAGCAGCAATGGCTTGAACCGTTTATTAGGCTATGCCGGCGGCATCAACGTCAACGTCAACTTTGGCCCGCCCACCGATCCGTTGCTGCCCTTCGGCTTCCTGCGGGGCACCCCCTACTTTGGCGGCTCCCTGCCACAATCCGACTCGTTGTCGCCGTTTATTGGCGGCTTGATGAATGCCGGTATCATTGCCCCTACCTCGTTCTCACCCGGCTCGCAACCTTTCCAGCTGGCCAACGGCGCCGGCCAATTCCCTGGTGTTGGCCAATACAACGCCGGTAACCCCTATGCCGCCAACCAGCCGTCTGCTGCCCAACTGCAAGGCCAGGCCAGCGGCAGCCCCTACCCGCAACAAGCCCAAGCTCCGTACGCAGCCCCGCAGCAAGCGTCGCCCTACGGTGATCCCTACGGTGGCCAGTTGGCAGCCAATCCGTATGGCAACCCCTATGGCCAAGCCGCAGCCTTGGTCCCCACCTATGCTGCCCGCCCCGATGAAATTCAATCCTACAACCCGCTAGGTGCCACGGCCGCCACCGGCAGCCTGTACAACCTCGGTGGCCTGGGTAACCTGCAAGGCCTGGGTAGCCCCATCGGCGCCATTCCAAACGGCTTACCGACGGTTCCATCGCAACTGGGCCTGACCCCACAGGGCCTGCAAAGTTTACAAGGCCTGCAAGGCCTTGCCGGATTCGGTGGTTTCCCCACCGCCACCGGTTTCCAAGGTGCCCTGCCTGCGCAGCTCGGCGGCCAAGCCAGCATCCAGAGTTTACTTTCCACGGCCGGTGGCGCCCTGGCAGGCTTGGGCTTGAACGGCCTGAGTTCGCCCTTCGGCAACGGCAGCACAGCCTCATCGCAAGGCACAGCGCAACAAGCCACGGCTTCGGGTTCAAGCGGCGGTATCAGCAGCCTCTTCAGCCAGATTTTTCCGATGTTTATGCAGATGTTCAGCGCCCTAATGCAACAGCTTGACGGCTAACCCCCCCTCTCTCCTGTCACAAGCCTTCAAAGCCGTTCCAGCCGAGCCACCTGCGGATCCAGAAGCTTTTTGCCCTGGATACCATCGAACTGCACGCTATAAATGGCCTTAGCCCCTTCACCCAGCACCTGCTCGATGGTACCCTGGCCAAACTTGGCATGGCCGACACGGGTACCCACCGGCAAGAGCCTGGCGCCTGACGACGCAGTCGTTGACGAGGCCCTTGACGATGACGCCCGGCTGCTGCCCCCCACACGGGCAGCGGAATTTTTACGCAACTGGGGTTGACGGCCCTCGTAGTCCAGCGAGCGATCGCTATAGCTCCCGCCCCCGCCATACCCACTACCATAGCGGGCTCCCTCCGAAGAACGACCACCGGCATAAAACCGATCACCGCCGCCTTCGGATCGGCTGTCCTGATCCAAACTGTACAGGCCCGTGAGCAGATCCTGCGGTACTTCCTTCAGAAAGCGGCTGGGCACGGCGTACCGAAGCTCGCCAAACACCAGGCGACGCCGGGCATAGGTTAACAGCAGGCGATCCTCGGCGCGGGTAATCCCCACGTACATCAACCGGCGTTCTTCTTCCATCTGGCTGTTGTCGGTTTGCGACCGGCTATGGGGGAAGAGCCCTTCCTCAAGGCCGGCAATGGCCACAACGGGAAACTCCAGGCCCTTGGCCGCATGCATCGTCATCAACGTAAACCGATCTTCAGCCGAGGCGGCTGTATCGGTGTCGCTAAGCAGCGACATCTGGGTCAAGAAACTCGCCAAATCGCCGTCGGGCACATCAAACAGGTACTGCTTGGCCACGCTGACAAATTCCTCGACGTTTTGCACGCGCCCTTCCATGTCCATCGGGTCGGCGGCCTTCAGGGCCTCGAGCATGCCGGTTTTTTCGCAGATGTACACAATCCAGTCATCCAAGCTCATGTGCGCTTGCTGGGCCTTCAGTTGTTCAATCAGGCCCACAAATTCCTGAATGCTTTTGGTGGCCTTTGCCTTGACGGCCTCGATAGCGTGCACGTTGAGCAAGGCCTCCCACAGGGTGGTGCCTTGGGCAGCGGCGTAGGCTTCGAGGTTGTCGAGGGTGGTTTTGCCAATACTGCGCTTGGGTACGTTGATAATGCGTTTAATGCTCACACTGTCGGCCGGGTTGAACACCACGGTCAGGTAGGCCAAGACGTCCTTGATTTCGCGGCGCTCGTAAAAGCGGGTGCCGCCGACCATCGTATAGCTGAGGCCCTTGCTCATAAACACGTCTTCAAAGCTGCGGCTTTGCGCGTTGGTGCGGTACAAGATACAGCAATCGCCAGGTTTCACCTGGTCGGCATGAACCCAATCGAGAAACTTGTTGATGATAAACAGCGCCTCGTCGCGATCATCCTGGGCTTCGTAGCAATGGATGGGATCGCCGCCGCCCTTGACGGAGCGCAACACCTTGGGCAGGCGCTCGTCGTTGTGCTCGATAATGGCATTGGCCATCTGCAAAATATTCTGGGTACTGCGGTAGTTGTCTTCCAGCTTGATGAGCTGCGTGTCGGGAAAATCCTTCTGGAAGTTCAACAGGATTTTAAAATTGGCTCCCCGCCAACTGTAGATGGATTGGTCCACATCGCCGACCACCGTAAAGCTTCGGTGCTGCCACAACTGGCCATGGCCGGCCACATTTCGGTTGGCCAGGGTGGTGTTCTCGGCTATCAACCGAACCAGCTCGTACTGGGTGTTGTTCGTATCCTGGAACTCGTCGACCAGAATATGCTGAAACTGCCGGTGGTAGCGATCCAAAACATCCGGGTGCTGCTGCAGCAACTCGACGGACTTCAGCAGCAGATCATCAAAGTCCAAGGCGTTGTTTTGGCACAGCAGGGTTTCGTAGACATCGTAAATGCGCGACACCTGCTCCGTGCGAAAATCCCTGGCCTCGCTGGCGTAATCGTAGGCCGACACCATGTCGTTCTTCAAATTGCTGATCTGGTAGCGAAGGGTTTTGGGGTTATACAGCTTCTCGTCAAGGTTCAGGGCCCTAATGGCTTCCTTGACGACCCCCAGCGAACTGGTTTCATCGTAAATTACAAAGTTGCTGGCCCATTGCCGACCGGCCTTGTCTTGGTATTTGCCAATTTCACGCCGCAACAAACGGCCACAGATACTGTGGAACGTGCCTATCCATAAACCCAGCTGGTGCTGCGGGGCCCCCAGCAATTGCTCGACACGGGCCGTCATTTCGCGAGCCGCCTTGTTGGTAAAGGTCACGGCCAGAATACTGGACGGATAAGCCCCGGACTCAATAAGGTGAGAAATCTTGTGGGTCAGCACCCTGGTTTTTCCGCTACCGGCACCGGCCAATACCAGCACGGGGCCACGCAAGGCTTCGACCGCCTGGCGTTGGTGTGTATTGAGACTCGATAAATCCAGCCTGGCGGGCGACGGATCTGACGGGTGGGGGTGATCCTGAGTCATTGTCGGTGCAATACCCATTCGCTACGGTGTATCCCTCTTAAGCGGCTCGGCCACTCTCTATCAACTCACCCCAGTGTGCCATTTTCCCGCACACAATACAAGCACCCCACCCCGCCACCGAAGGCGGCCCCATGCTTGGGGAACTATGATATGCTGTTGAGTTATCTGCTTTCGTGTTACAACCTAGAACGGTGCAACCTGCTTTCACATTATGTGTTTGGGCAAACCAACCCCGGCGAAACACACGCCAAATTTTAGTTTCCGGCCGAGCCGACCGGGCCACCGCCATCCGCACCGACAGCGATATAGGACGTCCTTATAAATGGTGTTGCAGATTCAATCCGATACATTACCGGCGCTAGACCGGATCGCGTTGTTCTCGGGCGAAGGCGATGCCACGCCCACTGTTGAGGTCCCGACGGAAGGCACCGCCACCGTTGACGACGATACCCCAGACCCCCATGATCAGCTGTCGGCAGAGTTTAATGCCCTGCAGCAGCCGGCCAAGCACATTGCCCTGATTGGCAGCCGAAACATCAGCCTGCCCCACCAGCAATTGATTGAGGCGATGGCCTATATGCTGGTCAAGGAAGGCAACACCATCATTACCAGTGGGGGTTCAAGCGGCACGAACGCGGCAGCCATTCGTGGGGCCATGCGGGCCAACCCCAAGAAACTCCAGGTGATTTTGCCCCAAACCATTGGCCACCAACCGTCCGACGTACAAGACCAGCTGATCGGCATCCCCAATATCCATGAACACGCCGAATGGAACATGCTGACCCTGGCCGACGCCAGCCGCCTGTGCAACCGCGAGATCATCGACGAAGCCCAGCAGCTGCTAATCTTTTTGACCCACAGCAGCAACACGCTGATTAAAGCCATTGAGTATGCCGAAGAACGGCATAAAATCGTCACGGCTTTCTTCCTCGACTAGCCTGCTCGACTAATTTGCTCAACTAAGCGTGCCATGCACACCCGGAACCCACCGGGTTTATAGCCGTTCTTCCTTAAAACAGCAACGGCATAAAATCGTCACGGCTTTCTTCCTCGACTAGCCTGCTCGACTAAACGTGCATGCCCGCCCCTAGCTTAAGCCCTCGGGCTGATACCCCTGCGGGTACTGCTTGGCCTGGAAGAACGGCGTGGTGTAGGGCGACGAGGCATAACCGCTTCCCGGTGACATCCAGGATGCATAGGTCATCGGTACCGGGCCGGCACTTACCAGGGGCGAATACGGCGAAGCGGCGGGCATCGGCTCAGCCACTTGATACGTGGGGGTATACACCGGCCGGGAGGGTTCTACCACGGGCCGGGCCGTCTGCAACTGGTACTCGGGCAGCGGCAGTACCGTATAGCTACCGGGCTGGAAGTTCCGAAACGCCACGGCCCGCTCAACAGCCTTGGACTCCTGGGAGCCAGCCGGGTCGGAAAAATGTTTGGCCACCGTGTCCTGCAACGTATGCAAGTGTCTTGGCGCGTTGGGCAGGGTCGCGGAATCAACCTGCGGTGACACCGCTTGCAGCTTCTTGTTGTGCAGGCGCCGGGTCAACCAGATATTCAACAGCTGGGGGGTAATGGCCAACATCCCAATGGAGATGGCCATGCCGGTCAGGAACTTGGCGTTCTTAACCCCAATCAGCCGCTTGCGCAGCGCACCGCTGTACTTCGAGATAACCTTGTCGTAAGCGGGAATATCCTGACTGCCGGACTTGGCCATCGTGTTGAACTGGTTCTTGAAGGCCGGATCGACCAGAAACCGGTTAAACACCGAGAACCACAACACACTGTTGGCGGCCTTGATAAATTGTTCCCGAAACTCGTTTTCACCGCGCGACGCATGCATCCAGCCCCCATAGGCCGGTGTCAGCCAAAAAATCAAAATCGGCCAGAACCCGCGAACCTGGTTGCCGGAGTCCCCGCCCAAATGGAAGGTCTTGTAGGTTCGCTCCAGCAATTGGGACAACGGCTTTCGGGCAGCTCCGTTCAAGCGCCCCCGGGCCATCATGCCAAACCCCAGCAAGGCGGCAGCGCCCACGGCGGTACCCAGACCCATAATTTTTTGGGCCATGCCTTTCTGGAAAGCCTTTTCCTCTTCCAGGCTGCGGTGGGGGGCAGGGGAATGGCTGACCGAGGCCGCAGCCTCCGCCCCCTTGCTCAAGCCGATAATCTGGTCAAAGTTGGCGGTCTTCTCCCGACGCAGGGTCATCCAGTTGCGAAAAAATGCCGCACCCCAAAACGCGGCGGCAAAGGGCACCAGAAAACCAAACGCCGTACCCAGCCGGGCCAGTTTCACGGCGGGTGTCAGCTGCTCGGGCTTGAGGGTGCCCTTGAGCAGGTGCCTGGGCACGCCGCTAATTTGGCTGCTGACCCACTGCAGAATGGGGGGCAACACCAGCGAACTGCCCAAGGTTACAGACGTGTTGCTCAACTCAAGCGTGGCCACATCCAGCATTTCCTTGTGGGTGCGGGTGGTGGCCATTTTAGGCAGGTTGAAGCATGTAATGTCCTTGAACACCAACTCGGCCAAGGGATTACTCTCAAACCACGCAATGCCACGGGTGAGCAACGTGGGGGAAAACCCAAACTGGGGTTGTTTCCCTGCTGGCGGGCCTTGGCCCAACAACGATATGTCCGCGGCTTGCTCAGGGGGCAGAACCCTTAGGTCAGCCCTGGCCCGGGGCGGTTTGCTCTTTACTAAAGGAATCAAAACCGGTTCCTTTGAGATGTTTTTTGGAGTGTTGTATCGCTGATTTAGTATGCCAAAAACCAGCCTATAAGTAAACGAGCCATGCCAGCTTGTGGCTGGAATCTGTAACGATTTCGTGGTCTTTTGCCACACATCCGGCACCAGGCACCATGGGAGAATCAAACCCCGACCACCCCACCAATTGCCCCCGTAATCGCTTAAATCAAGCCCACGCTACGCAGGACCACGCCAGTCTGCTCGATGGGATGCTGGCTGTCGGCCTCTACCCGGCTTTTAGTTTCGGGATATCCCGCCCCGGCTTCGGCTTTCAGGGCCGTCATAAACGAACCCGACCGGATGCGTTCGAGCACCGCCTGCATGGAGGCCTTTACATGGGCATCAATCACCCGGGACCCCTGGGATACATCGCCATAACAAGCCGTGGGACTGATGGCGCGACGCATGCCCGTAATACCGCCTTCGTGCAGCAGGTTGGCCAGCAGCCGGATTTCATGGAGGCACTCGAAGTAGGCAATTTCGGGGCTATAGCCGGCCTCCGTCAACACCTCAAACGCGGCCTTGGCCAGGTGGCTTAGGCCGCCACACAACACCGCCTGTTCGGCAAAGAGATTGGTTACCGCCTCTTCCTCGACGGTGGTTTGCAATATGCCGGCCCAATGGCAGCCCAGTGCCCGACCGTAGGCCAGCGCCACGTCCAGGGTATCGCCCGTGGCATCGCGGTGCACGGCCACCAGCCCCGGCACGCCCGACTGGCTGAGAAAATGGGCCCGCACCCCCTTGCCCTGGGCCTTGGGGGCCATCAGAAAAACATTGACCGACTCGGGCGGATCAATCCACCCGGCCAGCAGGGCCAGCCCATGACAAAACCCCAAGTATTGGCCCGGCCTCAAGTTCGGCCTGACGTAGGTGTCGTACACCGAGGCAATCGCCGCATCGGGTAACAGCAGCATCACCACGTCACTTTGGGCAACGGCCTCCTCGATGCCGCACACCGTCAACCCGTCGGCTTGGGCAAGCGCCCTGTTGGCCGAAGCCGATCGCAGTCCCACAACCATCTCCAAACCGGTATCGTGAAGGTTTAGGCTTTGGGGACGGCCCTGGTTACCATAGCCAATAATGGCCACACGCTTGTTCAGCAGTGGCTCAAGGCTTACGGCATCGTCCCGGTAAAGGGTACGACTAAGGCCTGTTTGCTTCGAAGGCAGGGAACACGTTGTCATGAAAGGGGTTTCGCAGGTTACCACCGTGTGGCCTTAACTTATCATAAGCACCAAACTTACGGTACAATCTTGCGGTACAATGCTCAAGCCGTTTTCTGGCACCCTTGTTTAACACCTTAATTGTTCGACATCAGGCACGGCCGTCGTTAATGGAACACTCCCCTGCTAGATAGGATTAACCCGACCCGTGGATACCCCCAACCCCACCTCCCCCGTTAAAACCAGCGATACCCTCGACGAAAAAACCGGCATCGACCGGATTCGAGAAACCCGGCTGGAAAAAGCACAGCAGTTGCAGGCACAGGGTATTAATCCCTACCCCTACACTTTTGACAAAACCCATACCAACCAGGGCCTTCAGGATCACTATGCCGAACTGCCGGACGGAACCGAGCTGGAAGACACGGTACAGGTAGCCGGCCGTATTATGGCCCTGCGCAACAGCGGCATGTTTATTGATTTAATGGACGACACGGGCAAGCTGCAACTGTTTTGCCACAAGGAAAACCTCAGCCCGGAACAGATGGGGATCGTCAAGCTGCTGGACGTTGGCGACATGGTGGGGGCCACAGGAACCATTCGCCGCACCCCCCGTGGCGAACTGTCAATCAAGGCCAAGAACCTGACCGTGTTGTGCAAGTCGCTGCGGCCGCTGCCCGAAAAGTACCATGGCCTGACGGATGTGGAAACGCGCTACCGGCAGCGCTACCTGGATTTGATCATGAACCAGGACAGCCGCCAAACCTTGCGCAAACGAAGCGAAATTGTCACCGCCATCCGACAGTTTTTCGTGTCCCAGGGCTTTATGGAAGTAGAAACCCCAATTCTACAAGCCATTGCCGGAGGGGCTGCGGCACGGCCTTTCATTACCCACCACAACACGCTGGACATGGACATGTACCTGCGCATTGCCCCCGAGCTGTTTTTGAAACGCCTGGTTGTCGGGGGACTCAGCGAAAAGGTATTTGAGCTGAACCGTAACTTCCGAAACGAAGGCATTTCGCCCAAGCACAACCCGGAATTTACGATGCTCGAAGCCTACCAGGCCTACGCCGATTACCACGACATGATGGATCTGACCGAGACCATGGTCACGACCGTCGCCGAGCAGGTTTTTGGCACACTTACCTTCACCTTCGGCGAAAACGAACTGGACTTGCGCCGCCCCTGGAAACGGCTCACCATGATTGAAGGGGTACGCGAAGCCACCGGCCTCGATTTTGATCAGATTGGCACCGTGGAAGCGGCCCGTCAGGCAGCCAAACAGGTACACGTAGCCGTTGAAGACTATTTTGGCTGGGGAAAAATCCTGGAGGCCATTTTCGAAGAAAAAGTAGAGCATACCCTGATTCAGCCGGTCCATGTGATTGACTACCCCAAGGAAACCTCGCCGCTGGCCAAGGTACACCGTAGCGATGCCCGCCTTGTGGAGCGCTTTGAAACCCGTATTAACGGCTGGGAAATTGCCAACGCCTTCTCCGAGCTCAGCGACCCCGTGGATCAGCTGGCCCGCTTCGAGGCCCAGCTAAAAGACCGCGAAGGTGGTGACGACGAGGCCCATGGCATGGACGAGGATTACGTGACGGCACTCGAATACGGCCTGCCACCCACCGGTGGGCTGGGCATCGGTATTGATCGCCTGATTATGCTGTTAACCAATTCACCTAATATTCGCGATGTCATTGCGTTTCCAACCATGCGTCCACGCGACTGATCGACCCGAATAGCCCACCCTACCGGCTACAAGCCGCCCGCGTTTCCTTCTGCCCTACCAAAGCGCGGGGCAAATCGCATGCCGGTTATTTATATAACTTAACAAAGGGTCGGTTTTAGGCAATCGACGCATGGATATATTTTTTATATATATAGCTTCGTATGGTTTGAACGCCACTTTGACACGCAACTTAGGGATGATGGACGACACCTATGGCATTAAATGTAAGCACCCCCCAACTGGCCAACCTGTTTAGCTCGGTACCGGTTAACCGCCAGACCTCGGCCATTGCCGCCCTGACGCTGCAGGACATGGCCAAGAACAACCTCGTTAAGGCCCAAGGTGCCCGAAATGTAAGCTTTTACGGCAATGCCTTCGAATTTCAGGCTAATGCCAACGTGCTTAACGACACCGCAAACCTGTTTGCCACACTGGCGGTTCGTCCCCAGCTTTTCAACCGGATGGCCGGAGCCGACGGCTTTTTGTCCTTCCAGGAACTCAACACCGCCGCCTCCATTGACGGCCAGGAAGGCTTATCCAGCTTTGACTTACAACGAATTAGCCCGGAAACGTACAACCCCAACCAGCCGGTAAGCCGTTACCAGCTTGAAACCATCGCCTATGGCGGCCCTGTCGGCGGCTATGGCAGTGGTTATAGCAGTGGTTTTGGCGGTGTCGGCAGTGTCGGTAGTTTCAACGGCGGCTTTGCCAACAGTTTTATCAACCCCTATCAGGGTTTAGGTCAAGGTTTAAGCCAGGGGTTTCAGAGCGTTCAGGGTCAGAGCCCCTACGGCCTGATGCAACCCCCCGTATTTTCGGCTCAAATCAACCCCTATCAGAACCTTGCAGCCCAGCCGTCCCTCGGCTATGGCGGCTTTCCCCCCGGCATGACAGCCGGTTTCGGGTTTTAAGATCCCCCCAGTTCGCTTAATTCGGTTATCATAACAGCCGTTTTAGTGCGTTTCACCTAAAACACCGGTCGTGCCTCATTTGGGCGGCCGGTGTTTTTCTACCACCTCGCTTTCCTGCAAAACGGCTTGGGTAATGGGTTTAGGCCGGTCGACACAACGGGTCGACCCAAGGGGGCACTTCGTCGTATGATGATAGACCGTTTTTGGCGCGTCGTTGTCATTGTCTCGCATTGCCCGGCTACGCCTGGCCTGGCCAAAACACCCCAGCCGCTTTAGCTTTGTCATGGATAGACCCGTCCCCCCCCTACATTTTCCGGCCGGCCGGCCTGCAGCCAGGCCGTGGCATGCGGCCCTACTGGCCGGATGTGTTCTGTTGTCTTGCACGACACCAGTCACTTTCGCCGAGACACCGCCCTCTGCACGCCCGTCAACGCAGCTGCTTAAGGTGCACGAAACCGTTGAGGAATTAAGCCTGGAGGCCGATGAACCCCAGGCGGCCATTGCCGACGACACCACGCTGGGGGCCGTGTCGGTTGAGGTGCTGAAGTCCGGCCTGTCCAAGACCGTCACCTCCGAGTTTACCCTGGAAGAAGCGTTGGCCATGGCCCTGGAGGCCAACCTGGCCATTAAGCGCCAAGAAGCGGTTACCCGGCAGGCCAAGGCCCAGTACTATACCAAAATGGCCGCCCTGCTGCCGGACATCGAGACCTCCTTCAGCCGCGATTACTTCCACGGACCCATCCAGATATTTGGCAACCGCAACATCGACATCAGCCGTCAAATCGAGCAACCCGCCCTGCTGTTCCGCTTCCCGGTCTTTCGCGGCGGTCGGGACTTCTTCCAGATGCGCGCAGCCAAGCACAGCCTGAATGCGCAACAAGCCGTCGAAGCCGGGCAACAGCAGGCCGTGCTGCAGCAAACCGCCGCCCAGTTCTACGAACTGAAGCGCCAGCTGGCACAGGTTAAAATTGCCCAGAAACAGCGCGACGAAGTCGAAGAAACCCTGCGCATCAACGAGGCCCGTATGGAAGCCGGCCTCGGCACCCGCCTGGAAGTAGCCCAAACCAAGGCACAATTGGCCACAGCCAAAGCCGCCGTGCTAACCGCCATCCAGGCCGCCCAGTTTGCGGCACTGGCCCTAAACGAAACCCTGAATCTGCCGGCCATCGTCGACGTGGTGCCCGCCAACGAAACCGACCTGACTCTGAAGCGACTGATAACCACCGACAAAAACGTACCCGAACTGGTGGCCGTGGCCACCGAGAACCGGCAAGAGATACAGGCACTGGACAAAGAGATTGCCGCCCTCAAGCAGTTGCGCAGAATCGCCCTATCGGCGATTCTGCCAGAGGTGACGGTCGAGGTAGGTGTCGGCTTAAGCGGGCCCACCGTAAGCCGAGCCCAGCCCTATGATTCGCAAAGCTACGGGGCCACCATGAAATTTACCGATCTGGGCTTGCCCGTATTGACCGGCCTGAAGCAGAACTCGGCCCAAATTGACGAAAAGCTGGCCCTGCTCGAAGCCCAACACAAGGCCATTGAAAAAGAAATTGCCCAGGCCTGGCTGGACACCCAAAACAAGGAAGCCCTGGTCGAGCAGGCCCATGCACAGATTGAAGCGGCCGCCCTGGCACAGGGCGATGCGCTGGCCCGGCTGAAACTGGGGGTTGGCCGAAACATCGACGTACTGGATGCCGAAACCCGCCTGAACGAAGCCCGTCAAAATTATGTGGCCGCCGTAATGCAGTACAACCAAGCCCATGTTAACTTGGTATTTGCCTTGGGCTTGGCCTCGGTTGATGCCCTAACCCATGGAGTAGCCCTGTAAGTATGAGTGGATCCTATTCGGGCGGCGGTGCGCCCATTAAAAAGAAAACCCTGATTCGGCTGCTCATTGGCCTGGCGGTGCTAATGGCCGTCATTTTCGTCTGGAATTTTGTGCAAGAGGAAATGGCCAAACACACCATTGCCGCCTCGGGCACCATTGAAACCTACCCGGTGGAAGTCGGCTCGCGCCTCGGCGGCCGTATCCAAAAGCTTGACGTCAAGGAAGGGGCCAGCGTCAAGAAGGGCGACGTCCTTGTGACCCTCGATGCCTACGTGCTGCCGGCCCAGCGAATCCAGCTCGAAAGCCAACTTCATGCCGCCCAGGCCACTCTGGCCATGTTGCTCAATGGGGCGCGCCCGCAGGAAATAGCCGCTGCCAGGGCCCAATACCAGGCCTCGTTGGCACAGGCCAGCCTGGTGAGGGAAGGCGCCCGCTCGGAAGACATTGAACAGGCTGAAGCGGCTCGACGCCAGGCCGAAGCTGATTTTACCAACGTGTCTAAACGACAAAGCCGGTTTCAGGAACTGCTTAATCAACATGTGATTGCCCAGCAGGAATACGATGACGTTTGGCGAACCTTCGTGGCCGCCCGCGAGCAACTAACCAGTGCCCAGCAGCGCGAAAAGGAATTGAAGGCCGGTAGCCGACCCCAGGAAATAACGGCGGCACAACAAGCTGCTGCGGCCAACCGAGCACAGTTTGAGTTGCTACAGGCAGGGACACGGACCGAACAAATTGACACCCAGCGGGCCCTCATTGCCCAAATTGAAGGGCAGTTGGAGGAGTTGCAAACCAACCAGGCCGAGTTGACCATTAATGCCCCGTGCAACTGCGAAGTAAACGCCTTGCCGGTCAAGGCCGGTCAGCTGATTCTGCCCAACCAGACCATCGGAACCCTGCTGGACTTGAATGATCTGTGGGTCCAGGTCTATATCCCCGAGTCGCGCTTCGGGCTGGTGCACCCCGGCGATGAAGCCGAGGTAAGGGTAGATGCCTACCCGGACAAAGTGTTCCGGGGCCGGGTCACCCACGTATCCAACCAGGCCGAGTTTACCCCGCGCAACGTGCAAACCGAGGAAAACCGAAGAATCCTGGTCTACGGCGTCAAGCTGGCTCTCGATAACAGCGAAGGCCTGTTGCGGCCCGGCATGCCCAGCGACGTGGTATTCCACGTCGATGCCTCAAAAAGCCACCGTCGCAGCAACGCTGACAATACAGGCACACCGCCCCTACAAACGCGGCAAGCCCCAAACGCCCCCTGATCTTCCGCCCACCCAATAAACCGGGCATGCCAAAAATCCCCCCTCCCTATGACTACATCACACACCACAACCCTAACCCTGCCGTCCACCCACCAGGCCATTCCCCCTGAGGCGGTACCGGAAAAAACCATCGAGCTGCTTAACCTGAACAAGCGCTTTGGCAATAAGCAGGCTGTTTTCAACCTGTCCTTCAACGTGGAGCGGGGCAGCATTTTCGGCTTCCTCGGCCCCAACGGCTCGGGCAAATCGACCACCATCAAAATGATGTGCGGCCTGCTGCAACCCTCGGCCGGCGAGATAAAACTGTTGGGGCGCAACATCAAGACCGACATCCACCTCATCCGCCAGCACATCGGTTATATGTCGCAGCAGTTCGGCCTGTATCCCGACCTGACCGTCATGCAGAACCTGAGGTTCTACGCCGGGTTGTACGGGGTACGGGGCAAACTCTTCGACGAACGCCTGGCCGAGGTCATGGCCCTGACCAACATTGAACCCTACCTGAAATTTCGTGCCGGCCACCTGTCCGGCGGCTGGAAGCAACGGCTGGCCCTGGGCTGCGCCATTATCCACAAGCCCTACGTCATTTTCCTCGACGAGCCCACGGCCGGTATCGACCCGGTTGCCCGGCGCGACTTGTGGGATTTGCTGTTCGATCTCTCCAGCCAAGGAGTCACGCTGTTTGTAACCACACACTACATGGACGAAGCCGAACGCTGCCACAAGGTGGGCTACATCTACGAAGGGCAGCTCATTGCCTTTGGCACCAGCGACGAACTGCGCAAGCTCGACAGCGTTAACCCCGACAACTCACGGCGCCTGATGCTGCTGTGTGATCCGTTGATGAAAGCCTACCGCGACCTGAATCATGTGGCACACATTCTGGACGTCACCATTTTCGGCAACGAACTGCACCTGCTGCTGGACAACAGCTGGGACGAGACCCAACTGGCCAGCTGGTTAACCGAGCGCGGTTTCGAAATACACCAGCTCAAGCCCATCGAACCCTCCCTTGAAGACGTGTTTGTCGCCCTGACCCAGGCAGCCCAGCGCCGCCAACTGACTGGCGAACCACGGGGCGAAGGAGCGTCAATTCCCCATGATTAACTTTTTTGAGCGCTTGAAAGAGTGGACGGTTAACCAGGTTTGGCCTGTGGCCTACAAAGAATTCGTGCACATGATCAACGATGCCAGCACCCTGCGCATCGCCTTGCTGCTGCCAACCTTTCAGCTCATCTTTTTTGGCTATGCCATTAACCTCGACGTAACCAACATCGCCACGGTCATCTACAACCAAGACCGCCGCCCGGCATCGTACGAACTGGTGCACAAGCTCGTGGCCACCTCCTACTTCAACATCAAGGAAGAGGTGTTTTCCAAGGACGACGCGCTGGCCGCCATTCGCCGGGGCAAAGCACAGGTAGCCGTTATCATTCCGCCCGACTATGCCACCAACATCGATTTCGGCCGCCAGGCCACGTTCCAGGTGTTGGTTGACGGTAGCCAATCGAGCATTGCCACACAGGTGATGGCCGCTGCCGTGCAACTGGGTGGAAAGATTTCGCAGGACGTGGCCAGCAAACGCCAACTGGGGGCCTCTTCCGTAAGCCGGAAAAACCCCGTGGAAGCCAAGCCCCACGTGTTATACAACCCCGACCTGATCACCGCCCGCTTTACCATTCCAGGCCTGCTGGCCATTGTATTGCTCAATGTGACCCTCTTCCTCACCACGTTCTCGCTGGTCAAGGAACGGGAACAAGGCACCATGGACCAGTTGCTGGTTACCCCGCTACAGCCCTCCGGGCTGCTGGTCGGCAAAATGGTACCCTACGTAGGCCTGGGGCTTTTTGATTTCAACCTCGTGGTCGTCGCAATGATTGTCATCTTCAAAGTGCCCATCCATGGCAGTTTTTTCCTCATGCAGGTCTTTGCCCTGCTCTTCCTGATTTCGGTACTGGGCACAGGGCTGCTGATTTCCACCCGAAGCCAGACCCAGAT
Organism: Cyanobacteria bacterium HKST-UBA04; assembly: GCA_020431915.1. Classification (GTDB taxonomy): domain Bacteria; phylum Cyanobacteriota; class Vampirovibrionia; order Vampirovibrionales; family JAGQHJ01; genus JAGQHJ01. The sequence continues at coordinate 49,475 of JAGQHJ010000001.1, forward strand.
GGGGGCGGCCCAAACGGCCGGTCTGGTAGTACTGCCGTCCATCCTGTTGTCGGGCTTTGTTTTCTCCATTGATGCGATGCCCCCCATCATGCAGTTCTTCAGCTACCTGATCCCCACCACCTATTTCATCTCCTCCCTTCGCGCCATTATTCTACGCGGGGCCAGCTTCTTCGAACTGCTACCGGCCACCGGCATGCTGCTGCTGCTCGGGTTCATCCTGGTGTCGGCCGCCATCAAATCCTTCAAGCGCAAGCTCGGCTAACCCCACACACGCCGATCACCGCCGTTTTTCGACTTACAACAGGTTTAACGCATCCACGTCGAGCAGACAGCGCACCCCGTCGGAAGGGGTGATGGTGCGGTAGTAGTCGGTCATCAGGTCGTGGCCTGGCTGGCCCAGCATATTTTTTACCAGCAGATGCAGCCGGTAATACCCCCGCACCCGACCCACCGCGCAAGGGCTGGGTCCCAGCAACCGCACCGCCTGTGGATCAATCCCTTCGCGCTCCAGCCTGTGGCGAAGCCCCAGCGCCAGGGTTTGCATAAAGGCATGGGCCTGGGCTTCCTCTTGCGAGCTGACCACCCACCGGAACAACTGGCTGAACGGCGGAAAAGCAAAGAGCTTGCGGCGGGCCAGTTCATCCTCGTAGAACCCCAGAAAGTCCTGCCCGGCTGCCCGCCTAATAACCGGATGCTCGGGCTGGGTGGTCTGGATGATGACCAGACCCGGCAAGTCACCCCGGCCAGCCCGGCCGGCTACTTGTGTCAGCATCTGGAACGTTCGCTCCTCGCTGACGTAATCGGGTAGCCCCAGCATGCGATCAATCCCAATGACCCCGACCAGGGTGGTATTGGGAATGTCGAGGCCCTTGGCAATCATTTGCGTACCTACCAAAATATCGGCCTCGCCCCGTTCAAAGGCACCAATAATGCGCTGGTGGGCATCGCGGTGCTGCATGGCATCACCATCCAGCCGCAAAATACGCGCCGACGGGTAAAGCTTGCCCAGCTCGTTCTCCAACCGCTGTGTACCCAGACCGCCAAAGGAGAGGTTGTCGCTGGCACAGTCGCGGCAGTTTGTCGGGGCCTTGGCCTGCCAGCCGCAGTAGTGGCAGCGCACCACATCCAGGGCCTTGTGCACCGTCACGGCCACATCGCACTGGGGACACTGGGCCAGATGCCCGCAGGTCTGGCATTCAACCAGGGTATAAAATCCGCGCCGGTTCAGGCACAACATGGTTTGCTGGCGATTGGCCAGATTAGCCAAAATGGCTTCGTGCAACGGGGGCCGAATCACCCCGCCCGGCAACAGCGGCCGGTGCAACTGGTTGGGCACGACATGCACCTGGGCCAGGGCACGCTGGCCAAAGCGTTGAGACAGGGTGACCACATGGCCTTCGGCCAGGCCACGATGGTATTGAGTCACGGCAGGCGTGGCGCTCCCCAGAACCACCAAGGCACCGCGTTGCCGGGCCCGTTGTTCCGCCAGCACCCGCGCATCGTAGCGCGGATCGGGCTGATCCTGCTTGAAGCTGCTTTCATGGGCCTCATCGATAACCACCAGGCCCAGACGTTGCATGGGCAAAAACACGGCCGAGCGGGCCCCGATGGCCACGGTGGCCTGGCCACTCTGGAGACGATGCCAGGCATCCACCCGTTCGCCTTCGCTCATTTGGCTGTGCCAAATACAGACCGACGACAGGCCAAACCGGTTGATGACGCGGCGGGCCAAGTGGGCGGTCAGGGAAATTTCGGGGACCAGAATCAACACCGACTCGCCACGGGCCAGGCTGGCTTGGGCCAGGGCCATGTAGACCTCGGTTTTGCCGGATCCGGTCACCCCGTAGCACACCTGTACAGAGGCCTGTCCGGCCTGTACAGAGGCCTGTCCGGCTTGTATCGGGTCCGGTTTTGCTTGCAAAAGCCGGGTAACGGCAGCCTGCTGACTTTCAGACAGGGTTACCGGCGAACGATCCGAGTCGGGAGGCCGGTTGACAGGGGCATCGGGGAACTGCCTGCTCAGCCAGGCCATGTCGCGCCAGGCCGGGCATTCCTTGAGGGTAATGGCGCCCGTGCCTGCCAGCTTGCGCAGCGTGGCCGGCGTGGTACCAACGGTCTTGGCGGCCTGGGCGGCATCGATCAGCCCCATGGCCAACCCCTCTGGTAATGCGGCCAATTGATCAAACACCGCCCGTTGCCGCTTGCTCAGCCCGTCGGCCTGTTGGGCATCAAGCGCCGTAATAACCGTCCGGGTGGGGACGGCCATGGCCTGGGTGGTTTCATAGTGAAGCCTAACCCAGCCCAGCCGGGCCAGGCGCTGCACCAGTTGTTTGCACCGACCCAGTTTTAATGTCAGCTTTCTGGCCAACCCACGAAGCGAGACCACCTGCGAGGCCGTGGCGTCGATATACTCCCAGCACCGGGCCAAGTCGCCGGTCAGCACCACATTGTCCAGCTTGGGGTTGACCACCAGTTGCTCCACCATCCAGCGGCCCTGGCTGACCATACGAGCCGGCAAGGCCGTTTCGAGCACCACCAGAGGTGCTACGCCATAGTACTGGCTAACCTCGAAAATCCAGTCCCTATAATTGGCATCAAACAACGGGGTATTCGTATCAGACAATGAGGCCGCCACGGATTTGAGGGGCGGATCATCGGGGCTTGGGCCGCGAAGCGCCGTAACATACCCTACCTGCTGACCCTTGCCAAAGGGCACCAGCACCGGCAGGCCCACGACCAGTACCTGTTCCAGAAAACCGGGGACACGGTAAGAGAAGACCCCGTTACCTTGCTGGCTGCCATGAACCGTCACCAGCACCTCGGCCACCTGCCCAACCGGCTCAGCCTGAGCCAGGTCTGGACTAGAGTCAGGCCCTGATGGGTTCAATAAATCAAGCTGCGTCGTCATCTGGCAGTGCATCCACCCTCTCTAGGGCCTGGTGTGTGCAGAGGTTACCTGCTCTCAACCCCTTGTGCACTCGGGTTCATAAAGCCCGTGTTACCTGGCTGGCCGGTAAAGAAAAGGCTTTTGTTATCTAAACCCAGAGCACGCGCCAAGCCGCACAACACTTAGCACGTCGACAAAAAGTCGGTATGAACGGCCGACGTAACCCCTTGCACATGACGACCGGGACGAATGACCTGGTCGAAGCGGTGGATTTTGAGCACATTCGTCAACCCAAGCAACTGGGTTTGGCCGGCACAAAAAACCACCGTGTCATGGTTGCTCAGGAAACCGGCGCGGCTGACCTCGTTTTCGGCCTGGGCAATCACTTCGTCCGAGGATTCGCCTTCGAAGCGCACCTTGATGGGAAACGTACCCCAAAACAGGTTGGTGCGGTAATACGTATGCTGGCTATTGGTCAGCACCACCACCGGGCACCGGGGTTTGCGCTTGGACACCCGACCGGCCATGCTCCCGCTGTTGCTCATCACCATGATGGCCCGGGCATCGGAACGGCGAGCCGCAATAACCGCCGTCTGGGCAATGGCCTCGTGAAACTCCATCCCGTCGCGGTAGGCGACCATGCGCGGATCGCGGAAAACCCGCTCCACATCGTCCGGTCGATGCCAGAAGGGCAGGTTGCGTTCGGCTTCGAGCATGATTCGGCTCATGGTTTTTACCGTCTCAATAGGAAACTGGCCGGCTGCGGTTTCGGCAGACAGCATCAACGCATCACTGCCATCGCAAATGGCGTTGGCAATGTCAGACACCTCGGCCCGGGTCGGGGTGGCCGACGTAATCATGGACTCGAGCATCTGCGTGGCCGTAATAACCGGTTTTTCCGCCAGGTTGGCCATGTCGATCAACTGTTTTTGTACAAACGGCACCCGTTCCAGGTCCATTTCCACGCCCATATCCCCGCGGGCCACCATAATCCCGTCAGCTTCCTCAACAATGGCCTCAATGCAGGTCAAGGACTGGGGGTTCTCGATTTTGGCAATAATGGCCGGCAACAGCCTATCTTCGGGGTTGTGCTCGGCCAGGTAGCAGCGCAGGTAACGAATATCCTCGTCACTTTGCACAAACGAGAGGGCCAAGAAGTCGAAGCACTGGGTCATCACGAACCGGCAATCTTCCTTGTCCTTCTCGGTCAAGGGTTCAATGTCGATTTTAAGGCCGGGCACGTTAATGCCCTTTTTCTCCTTAAGCAGCCCCCCCTGCAGCACCTTGCATTCCACCTCGGCCGGGCCCAGGCGCTTGGTTACTTCCAGCTGCATAGCCCCGTCGTCAAGCAGGACGGCCTGCCCCACATTGAGGGCACTGACCAATTCGATAAACTTGGTTGTTAACAGTCCCGCATGACCGGGCCCTTCGCCCACCACCAACTTGAGCGTCGCCCCTTTTTGCAGGTGCACCGGCTCGCCGCCCTCAAACGTGCCCACCCGGAACTTGGGCCCCTGGATGTCGCCGAGGATGGCCACAGGCACATCCAGCTCTTTTCGGATGGTGTCAATGCAATCGACCAGCACCTTGAATTTTTCGGGGTTGCCATGGGAGAAATTCAGCCGAAAGACGTTCACCCCGGCGTTAATCAGGGCCTTAATGGTGTCGGGGTTGTCGGAAACCGGGCCAAGGGTCGCCACAATCTTGGAAAGGCGCATTGACGGCATAAGGGCTAAAGGCTTTCTTTATTTGCAGGGTCGTAAACGTAAAAAAAGTGGGTCTCAAGGTCTATGCGACGGACCATGCGAGACGGGCCATGCGACCCCAGGCATGCATGTAAATAGTCGCAATGTAATAGTATAGTCAGCACATGGCTTCAATAAAAGGGTTTTGGGCAAGTCGCCTGCCGGTGCAGCGGCAAGCCATTGTGCTTGAACTTCGAGCACGGCCAACATCAAGCCCCCCTGCCATGATTGCCAAGCCGCCTTGGTCTTGTTATAGTGTTATGCCTTGAAATTCGAGCAAACGCCCGCCTACCCGCTCAAAGGCCCGGTAAGCCGGATTTCAGGCCAAAACAAGCTTATTTCAGGAGTGTCCCGCCCCCATGGCTAAGAAAAAAGGTCAAGGCAACCAGCCCACCATTTTAAAAAGCACGGAAAGCACCTCCGTGTACCACACCCGGAAAAACAAAACCAAGCTCAAGGAACGCCTGGAGCTGAAAAAGTTTGACCCGAAACTGAACCGAGTCGTCCTCTTCCGCGAAGAGAAGAAATAACCCCTAATCGAGAAGGATTTGCGCCCCCCATGGCAGAAAAGAACCGCCCCAAAAAACACTGCTATTTTAAAAGCAACCAAATCCCGTACGTGGATTACAAAGATGTTGGCCTGCTGACCCGGTTTTTAACCGACCAAGGCAAGATTTTGCCCCGCCGGATTACCGGTGTAAGCGCTTTTTACCAGCGCCAGCTTAGCCGAGCCGTTAAAACCGCCCGCCAAATGGGCTTGATTGCCGCCACCCTCTCCGGCGACAACCGCAAGCGCACACCTGGTGGTCGTGGCGGCCCTCGCGGCCCCCGTAGTGGTCCTGGCGGTCCTGGCGGCCCCCGCAGTGGTCCTGGTGGCCCCGGTGGTCCTGGTGGTTATGGCGGCCCTCGCGGTCCGCGTGGCGGCTTCCAAGACCGCAACGACAGCCCTGCCGAAGCAACTGCCGCTGACAGCTAGGCGATTAACCCCCTGCCCATAATCCTTTAATAAAAACCGCCTGAGGCTTTGGCCCCAGGCGGTTTTTAAATGTAAAACGGAAAGGCGCGCGTGCACCGTCTCCTTGCTAGAAGGTGGCAAACTCGTTGGAACCGGCGTCGACATTGGCGGTTTCGTTGAACAGGATGTCAATGACGTCACGGGTTTGACCGTTCTTAAGGGTAACTTGGCTGGCATACGGGGCTTCGTTGAAGTTAAGCACCTTCTCCTGCACGTTGAAGCCCAGGTTGATGCTGGCCACGTCCTGGTCGGCCAACGAGGTCAGCTCGCCGGCATCCATCACGGCATCACCGTTCTTGTCGTGCCAAGCCATGACGGTACCATCGCTGTAGGCAGCATCCTTGCTGTCCAGCTTGCCGTCACCGTTGACGTCGGCCACGGCGGCCACTTCGGTAAAGGCGTTGTCGTCGTCGGCACCGCTGGTGGCTTCTCCGGCCAGGCGATAGGTACCATCGTCGTTCTTCAGGACCACGAAGAAGTCGTCACTACCGGCTTCCACCCAGCTGGTCTGGCGGCCATTGTAGTTGACGTTCTGATCCTTGGTCACGGCAAACCCGTCACCGTTTTTGTCAATCAACATGGGGGTATAGCTGAAGAGGGAGGCAACCACTCGAACGATCTTGTCATAGAGATTACCGGACCAGCTCGACGAATCCTTGTCGGACGGCACGCGGTACTCGATGGCGGCACCTGGGTTAAAGGCCATGAAGGCATTGACCAGTTCTCGAATATTGCGCGCCGCAATATTCTGGTGGGTTTTGCTGTGGATAATGGATTTGGTGTGAGCCTTAAGATTGGCCATGGTCGCCGGTTCGCGCGTTCCGTCAGGCAGCACGATGGTACCGTAGTTGGCCAAATCCTTTTCGGTAAAGGTAATTTTCTCGCCGTCGGCCGTCACGATGTTCAGGGTTTGGCCATTAAAGCGCATGTTCTTGTTGACGTCTTTGAGGATCTCCTGCGCTTCGGCTTTTTCCCGGTCAAAACCGGCACGCGAACCATTATAGTCGTAGCGGGTGTTGTTTTTGATGACCCAGTTCAGGGTACCATCGTTTTTCGCAGCGTTGCGGGCCACAAACACGCCTTCGACCATCGGAGGTTCGGAAGAAGGCAGCGGGGAGCCGGAAGAGGGTAAGGTCGAATAATCGCTGCCAAAAATATCGTCCAACGAAGGTGTGGGGGCATCGTCACCCACCACCAGCACGTTGTTTTGGCCGGAAATCTGGGTAATGTTCAGGTCGGCATTGCCGGTAGCCCGGAAGAAGTTAAGCAGGTCGGCAATCTGGGTACCTTGAATACTACGGCCGGCCGGCAGGGAGACATCGGCAAAATTCACCTTTCCTCGTTGCTCAAACAGATCTGTAAAACGTTGGCCAATACTGGTCATAGCGAGACTCTCCTTTAATTTGCAGGTCAAAAAAGCTCTTCTCTTAAAGCGATACTTAAAAATATAAAAACAAAATTAAGTTTTTTTTGAACCCCACCCACCCCCCTTGCTTAACATATCCCCCAAACGCCCGTCTCGAAGGGACTAAGTGCTCATTCTTTTACCCACAGCCTGCCTACGGCTTCCGGGTGGGCTAAAACTCGGTTTCGCCCGGCCTCAAGCGGTCTAAAGCCGTGGGACTGCAGGGCCTGGCGCACAGGTACGGCATGGGGAGAGGTCATTTCGCCATGGCCGAGTACCACCAGCGACCCTGCCGCCATGGCCTTCTTTAAATTAGCAGCCAGGGTATCCCAGTCCTGTCGGGGCAGTTGATACCACACATTGTTTAAAAACAGCACCACCGGCTGACACAACGGCCCTTTGGCCAGCTCCCGCACATCAACCGAATCCTCGTCCACCATCAGATGGTCCATCAAGGATCGGTCCACCTCAACCGGCAAAAACGCCGCGTTGTTCACCTCGTCAATGTCCCATTTCACCCCATCCCCGTGAAAAACCGGGGCATCCCCCTCCATGCGGCGAAACGCCAAGGAGGCATGGTCGGTTACCGGCGAAAAAACGTGACCCACCGAGGTTTCCAATGCCCGCTGCAAGGTGTCTACATCTTGCTGGCCAGGCCGAAGTCGAAGCAGCCGCTGCTTCGACAGCATTTTGAGCCGGCTCGGCAGCAAGTCCGACACGTACACCACAAACGACTCCAAACGACGCCCCAGGGCACGGCTTAACAAGGTGGCCGACTGGCCCACGGCCACCGACCCATCGGAGGCACCGGGCATATACAACGACCAGCACACCGGCTCTTGCGACGCATCGCTCGGCCGGCTGGCCTCATAATTAAGCATGGCCTGCTTAACGGCCAAATACGTGGGTATCGCCTCGGTAATATCGCACGAACAATCCAGCAATTGGTCGCCCCAATGGTGCTGCACCGCCACATTGGCAAACCGCGGCCGGCTGGCCCCAGCTACCCTATTTTTCAGAGCCACAACGGGACGATCAGCGTCCTTTAAGGCCGTTACCTGTAATACCATCTCAACCAAACCCGATTCCCAACCACCACGCACGACCACACCGAACTTATGGCAAATTCATACCTTATTTCATGTGGGCGCACCGTAATTTTCGTTATACCTTAGTCCAACATAAAAAACAACCATTCATGGATTTGCTCAGCACAGCCTCAACCCGACCCACTGCTTGGGCCGAATATGAGCAACTTCAGCGGTTCAATACCGTATTCCAAAAGGAATACGCGTTACACGAATTCCTGTAATTCGCGGCCATAGCGCTTCAGCGCCGACATGAACCCGTAGGTTGTAATGGTTTTAAGCACTTTGGTCGACACGCGAAGGCTGACCATGCGGTTCAACTCAGGCACCCACAGGCGTTTAACCTGGGTATTGGGGTGCTGGGGGTGGCGGTGCTTCTTGTTCGAGAAACAAAGCTTGTTGGCGCGGTTGTAGCGCTTTCTGGACACTTGGCATTTGCGGGACATCGGAATCTATTTCCTACTTGTAAACACCTGAGCGCACCAGTCTAGCACGGGGGCCCCTCTAAACTCAAGTCGAGGGCTTGACGGAGGTTTTTATTTATTACTACAGGTATAAATTCAAGGCCTCCAGGGGAATCCCAAAGCCAAACGACCCCCGTAGAGGGAAAGCCGGGTAACCTGCCTGAAACCGGCCCGCGCTGTCGACTTCCACCATATCGAGGAGGTTGCCCGGTAGGCAACCCGTCATACTGAGAGCACCCCTCCAATCCACAGTCATGTGAGCCCTATGAAGCTATTTCGCCACAAAGCACACCAACAGGCCGAAACAACCGAGTCTGAAACCATAAAGACCAACGCAACGGTTCTTCCCAGCCGGTTTGATTATTTTTCGCGCCGAAACACCATGCAGCGCCGCCATGGGTTGTCTGCCCCCGGTGCAGGGTTAGCCAGCATGGTGGCCACGGCCCTGGGTGTTTGCCTAGCCATGCTGATCATCTTGATGGGGCTTGATTCTGCCCACGCCCTGGATTTATCGGTAAAAGACACCGGGTTCACGGCAGCCGAAGCCATCAGCACCGGCGAAATCGATGACATGCCCAACGAAGTGATGGTTCGTTACCTGCCACCGGCCCCACCCACACCAGCCCCAGCCGTTACCGTCATGCTGCCCCCCGACAATTCTCTCAAGAAGAGCCCCGTCGATGATGGCCAGGCTGATCCCACCCTGAGACAACCGGCCAACCTCTCCAAAAAAGCCCTTAACCCGGTTGCCCCACTGGAAACCGCTCAAAATCATCCGGTCGCCGCTCGCTCCACAGCTGCGCCTGTTGCCCCGATTGCCCTACGCCAACCCACCACCCCGGCCCCCGCCAGTGTGCCGGACCCAACCCGAACAACCAGCGCCACCCCCAACGTCACGCAGATACTTAACCAGCTTAGCGACGAGATGGCCGAGCTGCGCCAACAAACCGGTTCGGATACCTACACGCCCCCGACCAAGCCCAGCTACGCCATCTTCCCGGTACTCGACCCGCAGGCCTTCAACAAGGCCTACAGCGATTTGCCCGTCATGCAGGCCGCCAAGTTCGCGACCAACATGACCAAGGCCCTGGTAGCCAAGAACATTGACGCCACAATCCTCAACCCCATCTACAGCTACGACATGCTGCGCGAAAAAGGACTGGAACGCATTTACCAACGCCTGGTGCACGACTACACGATGGCCGGCGTGCCGCGCGAACGCGATTTATATGTGCTGACCGACGCACTGAACACGAACCTGCGCACGGTTCAGTGGGTGGCCTTTGTCGAAACCCGCCTCGACATGGAAAACCCCACCCACGGCAACGGCCTGAGCAAAATCACGAACCGTATTTACGAGGTCATGCAGACCGAGTCGAACTATTTTGCCAACAGCAACCTAAAAGTATACGAAATCACGCCCAAGGGTATTCAACTGGTGTGGGAAGGCACCTCCCGAGCCGTGATCAAGGCCAACAAGGCAGGGCCCATTACCAGCTCGATTTTTGACAGCGGCAATGCCCACGACGCCTTTGGCGACGCCACTGATGTAATGGCCCAAACCCTGCTCAACAGCATGCCGGCCCACCTTAACCCCAGCAAAACCGTAACCGCCAAAATTGCCGGCCAGCCCTAGGCACCCTGCCCTCCTCTTCCGCACTATCCCTACTGCTTGATCCAAAGCTGGCCTTCATAATCGTGCCCCGTTACCGAACGCCGCGGCACCTCAAACACGGGCTCGAAACCTTCCTGGCGCAGCAAGGCCGGCACATCCAACCGGTGTTTGGGCAGATCGCCGGGCGAGAATTCACCCAAAGCCGCTTCCATCTGCGCTTGCGAAACCCCCGGAAATAACCGTTGTGCCGCCAAAAAGGCCAACTGCTTTGCCATGCGGCTGGCGGCCAACGCCACCTCGGACGGCAGGGGGGCCTCCAGTTTTCCGGTCACCAGCAGGCTGCCAGGGGCCATTTGCTGGCCAAGCAGCCGGGCCACGCGCTGGCATTTCTGCGGGTCCTCCTTGTCCATATACCCCCACACATTGCGAAACAGCACCACACTGGGGCCATCCTGGGGCAGGGGATTGGCTTGAAGGTCGGCTTCAATATCGGCCTCGCGAAACGTAACCGGCTCCCGAAGCGCATCACTAACCCGGTACCACTGGTGCTCGGGCTGACGAAACGGCAACCCGTAGGCATTCAATATCCCGGCCAGGGGAATGGGGATCGACACGGCCTGGCTAAACACCGCACGGTTGTGCCAGGCCTTAGGATCCGGCGCGTCATTTTGCTGGGCAAACGCTTGGACGGCCTGGTCGGCCAACTCAAGCTCCCGGTCAAAAACCTCGACGTACCCTTCCTGGGCCACGGCCACCCGGCCCGGATGCAGATCGGAAGCATCAATGGGGTAGGCGGTCATCGGCTTCGAGTCCGGGTGAAGCAGGCCGGTCAATCTCAGGGCATGGGCCAGGCTCCAGGCATCGCTGCCGTCACTTGCCGCATACACCCGAATGGGGTTGTCGGCAGGCATCCCTTCCGGGAATGTTTCCCGGATACGCATGGCCGCAGGCAACAGCACGGTCGGCTCGCGCAGCCACGAGGTGGTTTGCCCGGCCACCCCCCGGGGTGTAAGAAACTGACGGGTATACGCGTCGCTGATACCGGCAAAACGACTGGCGGACGATGGCCGACGTATACCACACACCACCGCAGGACGAGGCCACAATGAAACGGGCAATGGCATTCGGCGCTACGGGACCTCCTTTTTCACCCAAATCCGGCCTTCGGCCGCCGTCCCCAAAAACGGGGCCAACTGATCTTTGGCAAGGGGCTTAAACCCGGCATGCTCGAGCATCGGATTAATATCAAAAAACAGGCTGCTGTAGGCCTTGGAATGGGCCATCATGCCCGCCACCAGGTGTGCCACCGGGTTATTGCCATACACGTCGAGAAAATCCTGCAAGCCACGCTGAATGAGATGGCGCTTGCCCTCGGCATCGGTTTCCTTGTCCATCATCCCCACCACCAGCAAACTGCCGGGGGCCAGTTGTTGGCCCACCAGGTCAAGTAGGGTCTGACCACCATTGGCCAGGCGATCTTTGATATAGGGAAAGACATTGCGCAACAACACCACCCGTTGCTGGGCGGGGGTGTTGTTTTTGCTTGCAAAAATTTCGAGGCTGCCGCGGGTATAGCGCACCGAATCGCGCAATGCGGCATCGACCTGATGCCAGGCAAAGCCATCCTGCATGGGCACCACACCATTGGGCAGTAATGCTTCTGCCGCCACGGCCGGTACCGAGGAGCCGCCGCCATCGTAGGGCACAAATACACTATCCATGGACCAGTCGTCGCGGTTGGGCACCATCAAATCCGATGCAAACTGGCGCAACGCATCGTTGGCCGAGCCCAATTCGTTTTTGGGCCTCTGCTCCAGCTCGATATACCCGGCTTGGGCAATGGCCACGCGGTAAGGACTGAGTTCTATCCCCTCGATGGGATACCGCCCGGCGCTCGGCGGCTGACCAAAGGCCTTGTCGGTCAGGTTCAGCACATGGCGCAGGCTCCAGGGCTCGCTGAAGTCGCTGGCCCCAATGCTAAGGATGGGCACCCCCTGCGGAAACCGGGCCTTGATGAGCAGGGCCAACGGCAGCATGACTTCGGGTTCGCGAAGCAACCAGGTGATTTGGGGCGGCGTATCGGCTTGCGGGGTCATCTGCTGCTTGAACAAATCGACACCGATGCCTGAAAAACGCAAAGCTCCAGACGCATTCGGTGCGCTTTGGCGAGCCAAAACGGGAAACGCTGGTGACACCTCAGGCAAAATCGCTGAAAGCCGCATTAAAGTAGGGTATCCTGCTACGTTGTCCACTTCACCCTTTAATAAACCCCAAACATAGCCGAAAGTGCGACTACATGCTCAGCGCCTCCAGGCTATGCACCACCTGGCAGGCGGGCAAGCTTCTGAGCAGGGTTTTGCCATAGCCCTTGGCCGTCAGTCTCGGATCCAGAATGGCCACAATGCCCGAATCGGTCTTGCTGCGAATCAGCCGACCAAAGCCCTGCTTGAGGCGGATGGCGGTTTCGGGCAGCACATAGTCGCCAAACCAGTTTTGCCCCAGGCGTTTCATGCGCTCAACAACGGCTGCATGGACGGGGTCATCAGGCGGGGCAAAGGGCAGGCGATCCATAATCACGCAACTCAGGTCATCGCCCGGCACGTCCACCCCTTCCCAGAACGTGGCCGTGGCAAACAGCACGCTGTTATCGGTCTCCTTGAACCACTCGATCAGGCGGTTCTTGGGCAAGTCGCCCTGCATCTTGGCCGGGTAGGTTATTTGGGGCACCACCGAGGCACACGTGGCCTGCATGGCCCGGATACTGGTAAACAGCACAAAGGCACGGCCCTGGCTTAGTCGAAGCAGCTTGACCACTTCCTTGACCACAGCGGCCGTGTACAGCTCGTCGTTGGGATCGGGCATGTCGAGCGGCAAATACAACCGGCACTGGCGCTGGTAATCAAAGGGGCTGGCCAGCATGCGATCCAGCCCGGCCTCGTCGGCAGGCAACCCCAAGCTTCGGCGATAGCTGCCCAGTTGCCGGTTGGTGCTCAAGGTGGCGCTGGTCAGCACGGCGCTTTTATCGGCCCACAGCCGTTCGGCCAGGGTTTCGGCCAAATCCAGCGGCGTGGATTTCAGCTCAAAATACAGCTTGTCCCGCTTCACCTCGGCCCAGTTCACCCGCTCGGCCAAGCCGGGATCCTGCAAGGCACCGCCATCGGCCGTAAAGTATTCCCAGCGGGCAATCAAACCATCGAGCTGATCCACCAGCTTGGTGCGCTGGGCGGCCATGGTTTCAATCAGTTTCTGGAGCGATTCGCCCAGCTCGCCATCCGCGTCGGGTTTCAGGGAAGGCGCGTTCTTGGCCCCCAGCTCGATTTGATCCAGCGGCAGCTGCTTGACGTCGACAGCCCCAATCCACTGTCGCAAGGTCATCAGGGCATCGAGCTGCTGATCCACCAGGTCCAAAAAGATATCGTCCGGCACGATTTTAAAGACGGGCTTGTCAAAACGAAACAGCCAATCCAGCAGCCGGGCCTCGGTTTCAATAATCAGCCGCTGCACGTCGTCGGGTACGGGCATCAGGCGGCGGTGAATTTTACGAATGAGTTTCTGCGTGGCGTATTTGCCAATGCGTTCGGTAAAGGCCTGCTGGGCCACGCCTTTGAACTGGTGGGCCTCGTCGATAATAACGGTGTCATGACTGGGCAGTACCCCCTGGCCCGTCATCAAGTCCATCAGGTAAAGGGCATGGTTGACGATGAGAATCTGGGCCTTGTCAATGCCCTGTCGAGCCTGCCGGTAGGGGTTTTCGTGGAAATAGGCGCATTTCTGGTTCAGGCAGTCCTCGCTGTCGCTTTCCACCTCGCTCCAGATTTCGGGAGGCACTTCCATGTCGAGATTGGCCCGATCGCCGTCCCAGCCCTGGTTCAGTTCGCTTTTCAGGTATTTGGTGTACAGGCGCTGCGGAGCCGACTCGCCCAACTGCCGCTCAAACTCAAGCATTTTCTGGATACACAAGTAGTTGCGCCGACCCTTGACCAGCCGTACCTGCACATCGCCTCGGCCAACGGCATCGAGCACAAAGGGAATATCTTTGTGCAGCAACTGCTCCTGCAGGGCAATGGTACCGGTGGAAATCACAATGGGCCGTGTCGACGATTCAAGGGCTGGCACCAGGTAGGCCAACGATTTGCCGGATCCCGTACCGGCTTCGACAATGGCCGTTTCCTGGTTGGCCAAAGCCGTGGCCACCACATTGGCCATCTCCAGCTGGGACGGTCGAACCTCGGCAGTGGGCAACTGGGCCAGCACGGCCTCCATTACCAAATGGACATTGGCCAGGGGAAGAGAACCAGGAACAGAAGAAACCGCACCACGGGTATCTGACACCGGCACCTCATGGCGGCCCGATGCGTCCCCCAAATCCAAGACTGGTTCGGTTGCCGTCACAATACGCCCTCTCTTAAATTGCTAACCGGGTCACTATCCATTGGCGCCTTCCTACTCTAGCACAGTTACCGGTGCCATTACGCCGAACCGGCGGCGCCAAGCAGGGCATCGCTGGGCGACACCACGATTTCCTGCTCGTGGGTATAGGTGACATGGCCGGGGTAGGAATCGGGTATTTTACGCACGTGCTTCACCTCGGTATAGATAACTGGCACTTGGGTGCTGTGCTGTGCCTTGCTGAACCAGGCCGCCAGCTCGGCAGCCTCAAGCAAGGTTTGATCGGGGACCGCCTGCTTGTTGGTACGAACCACCACATGCGCACCGGGCATATGCTGAACATGCACCCAGACGTCATGGCCGCGGGCCACCTTGCCCAGCAACCAGTCGTTTTGTACGTGGTTTTTGCCCACCACCAGACTGAAGCCGTCACTGGAGGTTACCGTCAACAGGGCTGGCTGCGCCTCGGCTTTTTTGGACGACCCGCCGGACCGGCGCGCCTCGAACCACCCCATGGCCTTCAGATCCTGCCGGATAAACTGTAAATCATCCAGGGTTTCGGCACGGTTCAGCGCATCGTTTTGGGCCTCGGCAAACTCGCGCTGGTAAACCACCTGGGTGAGGAAGGCCCGGTTTTTTTCGGCCCGCCGCTGTGCCTTCTTGAACAACCGGTAGTACCGCTGGGCGTTGTCGCTCAGGTTCAGCTTGGCGTCTAGGGCAATGGTCATCACCTCACCCGTTTGGGGATGGCAGGCCTCGATGGTTTTCTGCCCACCCGGCCTGACTTCGGCAGACTGGTAAAGCATAGCCGTTAAGGCATCGCCCTTGTGACGAAGGGTTTCAATGGCCTCGGTCTCCAGGCTGGCCTCCAGCTCGGCCAGGCGTTTGTCGAGCTTGGCCAGCTGGTTGGCCACAATTTGGGCCAGCTGTTGGTGCACCTGCTGGAACTGGCGGTTGCCGTAAACGGGTAAAAAATATCCAGCCACCATGGCACAGACCGACGGGCATCGCTGCCACATCAACGCACTGGGTATAAGCAGGGCAGCGGTTGTCATGTCCAGCAACGAGAACGCCTGCGGAATACCATCGCCGACATGGCCAAACCCCAGGCATGGGGCCAGATGACTACCGCCCATCAATTCATGCAGCAGGGTATGGGCCGCTTCGGGGCCAGGGGCCACCCAAAACACCTGTTCAAGAATACGCTGGCCAAAACCGGCATAGGTCTTGGCCAGAAAGGCCGCATGGGTTTTGGCGTCATCGGTGCCAACCGCTGTAAGCGCAGCCATCCATTCCTGCTGGGTCAAGGCGGCCAACGGCCGTTTGGTAGGTTTGGGCGGTTCGGTATAGGCAAGCCCCGGTGCCACCTCTCGGTGCTGGCTCATCGTCGACGACACCCCGTGGGCACAACCGTCAATTAGCCCCGTGGCAGCGTCCACCAGGATGATGTTGCTGTGCTTGCCCATCAGCTCCAGGGACAGCACATAGGCCACGGTTTGGCCAATGGCGTTGACGTTGCTGATGTGCAGGTTAATCACCCGCTCGGCCTCAAGGGCCTCGACACGTTCTATACACCCGTTTTGCAGCCGCTTGCGCAACAGCAGGCAGAAATTTTGCGGCTGTTTCGGAAAGGACAAAAAGGCGGTGTTGTCCAACAGGGTGCAAAATGCCAGTTCGGGCTTAATGCTGACGTACAGCTTCTGGTGCCGCGCCTGGCCTCCCACCCAGCAATGCAGAAACAAGTCGTGGAAATGAGACTGGTGGATCTTGCTGATTTTGCCCCCGGACAGCTTCACATCCAGTTCGCGGGCCAGGTGTTTAATGGTAAGTGCATCAAGCGGTTGCATGCGCGCGCGTATCCCCCCGACCAGCTACTGGGTTGGCAACGGCGAGGTCAGCGACTGTATTTTTAAAATCAAGTCCGAGGTACTGCGGCCTTGCACCATCTCCACAAATTCCATGCGCGTCCCCAACGTTTTTAACAAGGCCGCTTCCGGCAGGGTATCGGCGCTATACTGGCCGCCCTTAACGTGGATGTTGGGCTTGAGGGCCTCCAGCCACCGCTCGGGAGTGTCTTCGTCAAAAATGCCTACATGGTCCACGCAAGCCAGGCCGTCCAGTAGTTCGGCGCGTTCATCCTCGGGCAAAATAGGCCGACTGGGGCCTTTTAGCCGCCGAACCGACGCGTCGCTGTTGAGCAGCACCACCAGCCGATCACCAAAGGCCCTGGCCGCCTTGAGGTAGCGCAGATGGCCCACGTGCATCAAATCAAAACAGCCGTTGGTCGTCACCAGAACGCGCTGGCCATCGGTGGTCCCTTGAGGACCTTGGGTCAGTCGGGCCAGTTCGTCAACCGAGCGAAATACGGTCATAAGACGGCACCAATCTCCTTAATGCGTTACGGCTTGGCCGGTGTTTCGGCCTTGGTGGTTTTTTCAGGCGATGCTTCCTGAAGGCCTGCCACACCGGGCGGCTTGAGGATGTCCTGGTATTTGTCGCCGTATTCGATACTGGCTTCGGCCTTCTGCTTGGCAAACCAGTCGCGGAACAAGTTAACCTTGGTTTCATGGGCCAGCTTGTCCTGGATTTGGGGTTTTACCTCGCTAAAAGGCAGGGTTCGGGCAGGCTTTTTATCGAGCACTTCAATCACATGATAGCCAAAGCGGCTTTTAACCACATTGGGGTACAGCTTGCCGGGTGCCGTGGTAAACGCCGCCGTGGAGAAGGTCGGAACCATTTGTTCCTTGCTGAAATATCCAAGGTCGCCGCCCTGCTTGGCCGAAATGGGGTCTTCGCTTTCGGACTTGGCCAGTTGGTCGAATTGCTGGGGCGTCTCTTTGATCTTCTCCAGCACCGCCACGGCTTCTTGTTCCTTCTTGGCTGCCCGGCCCTGGATGTATTGCTTGAGATCATCCTCACTGGCCTTCGGGTTCTTCTGCTTGTAGTCTTCCTCAAGCTTGGCGACGTCCAGGCGCTTTAGAATATGACGGGCACGAACCTGCTCGGGAATCTTAAACTCCTTGATGTGGCCCTGGTAATACTGAAGGGCTTGCTTTTCGCCCACTTCGACCGAATCGCCCGCAATCTGGGCAATCAGTTTTTCCTTCAGCAGCTCGGTTTTCAACTGCTCCTTGAACTCGGCCTCCGTCAGCTTCATCTGATTCAGGTAGTTCTTGAACGTATCGAGGCTGTCAAATTTCTGGCTGTGGGCCTTGAAGACCTCATCCACTTCCTTTTCGCTAATCTTCAGGTCGTGCTTGGTGGCCGCTTGTTGCACAAAGGCATCAAACATCAGGCTTTCGGCAGCCATTTGATTAAACAGGTCCGTCAGCTGCTGGTTCTTGTTGTCACCCTCGGGCATCATAAAATTCATCAGGCTCATCAACTGGGCGGATTTCTTGTCGAGCTGACCCTTGGTAACAGTGCTGTCATTGACCTTAAAGACCATCTCCTGGCTATTGCCGCCAGCATTACAGCCCACCAGCATGGTTGCCCCACCCACAGACAGGGCCAGGCAAACAGACAGCCCCAACACCAGCGATTTTGGCACGGTTAACCCGACTAAACCGGATTGGGCGGCACGTAACGGACGTGAATAGCGGAACATAGGCGAAATCCTTTACAGCAAAGCTATTTTGGGCAGTTTGTTTACTTTAACACCTGCATTTGGGCTTGTCGATGGGTTCGTGCTATAGTACTGCTTCACTTTGGCCTGCCCATTTTTCAGACCCGGCCAAGCCCCTCGTGGCCCGGCTGGCCAAAACAAGCCAAAAGCCGCACGGTAACTGCCTTACCCTTAGTTTTTGCCTTAAATCAGTCTTTTTTCCCTTTTTGAAGTATCCCTCTATATATAGGTGTGTCGATTATGCAAGTGATTTTAACGGAAGATGTCATCAGCCTCGGCGAAAGTGGTGATATTGTTGAAGTTTCTGGCGGTTATTTCCGGAATTACCTGTCCCCAAAGCGTTTAGCCGTTGTTAAAACCGATGGCGCCCTGCAGGACAGAAACAAGCGCCTGGAACGCATTAAGCAAAAGGCCGAAAAGAAACATGCCGCAGACCTGGCCAAGGCCCAGAAAATCGAAGCCGTTGGCAAGTTGACCCTACTGGCCCGGGCCACCGAACATGGCAAACTGTTTGGTGCCGTCACTACCAAGGAACTGGCCACCCTGGTTACCGAAAAAAGCGGCGAGCCGGTTGAACGCAAAATGCTGGAACTCAACAGCCCCATTAACAAGCTGGGCGAATACGAAATTGCCGTTCGCTTCTCCAACAAGGTTACCGCCAAGCTGGCCGTGGAAGTTCAGCCTGAGAACGAAGACTACGCCGATCAAGGGCCGTCGTTGATGGACGAGATTTTGGCCAGCGAAACCGCTGAAGCCGAAGCCAAAGCCCAGCAAGGGTTTGAAACCGACCTACCCTTCGACACCAATGACTCGGAAGACGATGCCGATTTGGACCTGGGTGACGACGAAGCCGACTTCGACGACAACCTCGACTAACGTGCAGGAGGCACAAGGCGGGCGGATGCAGGACACACCCCTCGAAACACGCATGCCCTCCTCCGATGGGCAGTCCGTCAGTCTTGACACCACACCAAGCCAGCCGTCCTACACCGTCTTAACCGTTGCCCCCGATGCCACGGATGCCGAGTGCATGGCGGCATCGGGCACGGACTTGAGCCTCTATCGCTGGGTGGACGATCGGCCCCGGTTCGAAGCCATTGAGACCCGCCAAAACCGGGGGTTGGCCCGTCCCATTGTTAAAACCTTTACCAGCCGCTGGGCGGGGCGCGTGCCCAACCCGGTAATGTTGACTCATATTGTGACCACCCGCTGCAACTACAGTTGCGGGTTTTGCAGCTTTGCCGATACCCTGAACAGCGTTAGCGACGAGCTGAGCCTAGAAGAGATCGAAAAAACCTACGCAACGCTGGGCGACATGGTAAACGTTATTGTGTACTCCGGGGGCGAAACCACCGTGAACCGGCAACTGCCGGAAATTATCGAGGCCGCCTACCGCCTGACCCCAGTCAAGTCGGTGTATGTGATTTCCAACGCATGGAAACCGGACTTGCTGTTTGAAATCACCCACCGGTTGATGCAAACCTGCCCCGAACTGCACCTGACCTGGAGCCTGAGTATTGAAGGCCCCAGGGAGATCAACAACCGGGCCCGGTATACCAAAAAGAACGGGTGGGATGCATGGCAAAATACCATCGACACGATGTGGGGCCTAAAGCGGATGCGCCAACTGTTTGGGTACAACCAGCTTGACGTGCAGCTTTGTACCGTTTGCACGCCCGACAACGCCCATTGCCTGCCCGACTGGTACGACATGGTACGCGACGTACTGCAACCCGACAAATGGAACCTGAACCTGATGCGCCGAAGTGTGCAAATGAGCGACCACGCCATGGCCTCCTGGACCGATCGGCGGCAAAAGCAGCAATTGGAACCCTTTGAGCAAATGTATTTCGACCTGACCGAACAGGTCCGGCAGGATGTGTTGGCCGGTCGGCTGAAATTTTTGTACCATACCGAACACCCCATGGACGGGGCGCTCAAGTCGGCCGTGGATTTAATGAGCCAGGAAGAAAACCGTACGGTGCTACAGGGCGACCCCCCGCAAATTCCGTGCCGGGCCGGCACCAGTGGGGCCTATATTGGCAGCAACGGGGCCGTCAGTGGCTGCGAAGAGTTTGCCAACCACCCCACCGACAACAAGACGTACGGCATGCTCCGCGATTTCGGGTACGATTTCCAGGCCATCTGGCATGGGCAAAAAGCCGCCCAATACCGCCAGAAAAGCGGCTGCGCCAGCGAGTGTTACGGCTGCACCCTGGAAAGTCAGAAGAACTACCCCTCGGTACTGGTCTCCTTTAAGCAACTGGTACGGGCCGCCAGCATGGCCCCGTCCATTGGGTAATGTGGGTAACCCGAGTATAAGCCCGCCTGGGGAAAAGAACGAAGGGGAAAGGGGATCCCTTAGAGAATAGGGGAGACGGCGCGTGTTTTGGGCAATTATGGTTTCGCCCGAACTTTATTAACAGGATCGGGATGAACCGGATCGGGCCGTGCCCGAGTTGCCCACTAGGCCACCCACCGATCTATACCCGCCGAAGATTTGCCCCTAAAAAAGCCCCTGCCTGATGCCTGCGCCCTTAGCTGCCATACCTGCCATACCCGTAACGGCCCCTTCGCCAGCGGTCGCCATGGCACCCATGGCCGCGCGCTTACAACCAACCCCTTCTGTCCGGCCAACGGATGCCGTAGCCTTTGGCCAGCACCATGCACCAAGCGATCCGGGCCCGGTCTCGCAAAAATCAGGGGGGGTGCCCTGCTGTTTTTGCGGTGCCACGTTGATGGGTCTTCTGGTAGCCGGTCTGGGCCTGCTGGCCGTGGGGGCCTTAAAGCTGTTCTCTGGCATACGCCATGCCCTGTCGGGCCTATTTGGCCTATTTGGCAAGCGCTCCACCCAAACCGCTCGTCCTAACAAATCGGCAACAGCACCACCGCCACCCCCACCAAACGCCCACTTCTCCGTTGAACAGGACGCCCCAGCGACCCCGACCGAATTTCTGAGCCAGAAAGTGGCTGCCGATCAAACCATCATCACCTTTCACCTGGCCAACACGGCCAGTCCCGTGTTCAAACACATGGTCATGGCTCTGTTTAACCAGATGCCCAACGAAGTGTGGCACCAGTTACCCAAAGGGCTCAACGTGGTGGTGGGACCAAGGCTGACCGGATTGGCCGACAGCTACGAGCACCGCGACCCCAACGTGAAGAATGGCGTCTGGAACTACTATTCCGAAGCCGACAACACCCTGTTTATTGCCGAGTCGTTTTTCCTGACCCCCGAACTGCACCAGCACATGACCACGCCGGCCAACGAGCGCGAGTTTACGGTTTTCCAGGCCATGCTCAGCGATCCCAGCATGGCGCTGACCGACCCGGTGTACAACAGCCCGTTTCTTATTGTGGACATGGTGGCCCGGCTGGTGATGCAAAACCAGCAAAACGGAACGCCTCCGTCACCGGAAGCACAGGCCTAGAAATCAAACGCGGGCGCGCGGCGCCACGCATTAGTGCTTAGTGCTTGAAGCAGCGCTGGCCCGTGGTCACCATCACCATGCCGCAGTCGTTGGCCTTGGCAATCACGTCGGCATCCTTCAGGCTGCCGCCAGGCTGAATGATGATTCGGATGCCCGCTTCAGCAGCCGCCTCGATGTTGTCGGTGGCCGGAAAAAATCCGTCACTGGCCAAGATGGCGCCCTTGGCCTTGTCTCCGGCCTGGGCCAAGGCCTGCTGCGTGCTGGCAATACGGCTGGTTTGCCCCACCCCGATACCGAGAGTCTGGCCGTTTTTGACCACGGCAATGGCATTGGAGGTCAGGTGCTTGACCACCGACCAGCCAAACAGCACATCCTGGCGTTCGGCCTCAGAAAGGGTTTTCTCGGTAACCACCGTCAGCGCCGGTACGGAATCATCGATGGGATTGGCCTGCCAGACCAGTCCAAACTCGTTGAGATCCTTGAGCATCCAGGGGCTGCGTTGCAAGGCAATGTCGGGAGACAACTGCAGGACCCGAACGTTTTTCTTTTTGGCAAAGCGGGCCAAGGCGCCCTCGGTGTAGCCCGGGGCAATGGCAATCTCGAAGAACTGCTCAATCAGGGCCTCGGCAATGGGTTCGGTAACCGGCTGGTTAAACCCGAAGACCCCACCAAAAGCACTGACGGGATCGGCCGCATAGGCCTTTTGGTAAGCTTCTTCCAGGGTGGCCCCCACGGCCACGCCACAGGGGTTGTTATGCTTAATGACGGCACAAGCCGGCAGGTCGGCAAAAGTATGGCTGACGGCATAGGCGGCATAGGCATCAACGATGTTGTTGGCCGACATCGGTTTGCCCTGCAGCTGGGTAAAGGGCCGGGCGTCATCAAGCCCCTTGAGGGACGTACCACCCCCATTACCCCCATTGTTACCGGGCGCCACCTTAAACGAGTTGCCGGCAGCCGCCGTGGTTTTCTTGGCCTGCAACCACTGCTGGGGCCGATACCAGGCAGCCGGTTGATCCGGGTTTTCGCCATACCGCAAATCCTGGATTTTGATCAGCCCCACGTCTCTGGCGTCGGGCAACGTGGTCGCCGTGGCTTGGGAATGAGCGGTGCCGGTCAACTGACCGCCGAGCCATGTGCTGATGGCCGTATCGTACTGGGCCGTGTGCTGGAAAGCTTCCAGGCTCAGGCGCTGGCGCAGTTCGTCGGTCAATTGGCCCTGGTGCGCTTCGACGCTGGCCATAAACGTGTTGTACTGGTGCGGGTTGCACAGCACGGCCACCCGTTGCCAGTTTTTGGCAGCGGCGCGAATCAAGGCCACCCCGCCAATGTCGATGGTCTCGATGGCTTCGGCCATGGTCGTGCCGCTTTTGGCCACGGTCGACTGGAACGGGTAAAGGTTGACAATGGCCAGATCGATGGCCGGTATGCCATGGTCGGCCAGGGTTTGACGGTGCTCGTCGCTGTCCGTGGCAAGCAGGCCACCAAACACTTTGGGGTGCAGCGTTTTTACCCGGCCACCCAGTATCTCGGGAAAACCGGTCAAACTGTCGACCGTCAGGCTATCGATGCCATGGTCGTTAAGGTACTGAGCCGTGGAGCCGGTGGCATAAACGGTTACCGCCTCGTCAAAGCGCTGCAGGTGCTTGATGAGATCGGCCAGGCCGGTTTTGTCTGAAACACTGGCAAGAATGGTTTTCATAGGACGCGAGGTTAACTCCGTGGTTAGGCACAATATCTAGTCGGCGTGCAGGGTCACGCCTTGGCGGGCAATGTGAAGCTGGCCGGCTTCGTCGGTGGTTTGCCCAATAATGGTGGCGGGGATGCCCAGGGTATTGAGGGCAGCGATAACCGGCGGCAAATCCGACGGGGTGGCGTCGGCAAACACCGCCATGCCCATGCCCATGTTGAAGGTTTTATAGGCCTCCGTTTTATCCACCCCATACTGCAGCAGGCGATCAAACACTTCAAAGGCGTTGCCGCTGTCGGGCAACTGGGTCACGTGGAATCCAACCGCCGGGTTCAGGCGAAACATGTTGCGCCAACCCCCGCCGGTAATATGGCTCAGGCCGGTCAAACGGGATCCTAGATGCTGCTTGAGCACCGACACCGCTTCGACATAAAGCCGGGTCGGTTCCAGCATCAGCCGACGCTCTTTTTCGGTTTTAAGCAGCTTGCGGGCCAGCGACATGCCGTTGCTGTGAATCCCGCTGGACGCCAAAGCCAAAATCAGCTGGCCTGGTTGAACCGTGTCACCCGTCAACAGATCGCCGGGGGACAAGCTACCGACGGCAAACCCGGCACAGTCATAATGCCCGCCCTGGTATACATCCGGCATTTCGGCGGTTTCTCCGCCCACCAGGCGCATGCCTGTCTGGCGGCACCCTTCGAATACCCCACCAATAAAGTCTTTGGCTTGCTCGGCATTCAGGCGGCCCGTTGCGAAATAATCCAGAAACGCCACGGGGGTGGCCCCGACACACACCAGATCGTTGGCACACATGGCCACGAGGTCCACACCAATGGGGGCATGGCAATCGTATTCGTCGGCCACCAGCACTTTGGTTCCTACCCCGTCGGTTGAAAGAGCCAACCAATGCGTGGGCGTAAAAGGCAGCACGGCAGCATACCCACCGGCGGCCTTGGGCAAGGCCTCGTCATACTGCTGACGGGCCATGGTTTTAATAAAGTCGGCAAAGGCATCGCCTTGGGCCACGCTGACACCGGCGGCCTCGTAAGACAAAGGGGTATCGGTAGCGGCAGCCGTCGTTTCGTGCCTCATGTCAAACGGCCCCCTTCGTCCATCATGGCGGCCATGTTTTTGAACAACTGCAGGCCGGCAGGCTCCCCATCACCATGCTTTTGGGCCGCCTTCGGGTCAGGGTGCTGATCGGCACGGACACATGCTTCGGGGTGCGGCATCAGCCCCAGCACGTTACCTTGCGGGTTGGTCAACCCGGCCACGCAACCGGCCGATCCGTTGACATCGGTTTCATAATACAGGGTTTCACCATGGCAGGCTTGGGTCAGTACCGTCTCGTCGCCCACCACCAAGCGCCCTTCCCCATGGCGAATCGGCAGCATAAACCGATCCAGCCCCGCAAAAAACCGGTTGCGGTTGTCCACACTCAGCCATACCCAGCGATTGATAAACCCGGGCCGATGGCCATCGGACAACTGGTTATGGGTCAGCGTGGCCGTTTGCCGCAGCGCTTCGGCGGCGTCCGAAGAACCTGGCAGCAGCCCCAGCTTAACCAGGGCCTGGAAGCCGTTGCAGATACCCACCACCAATCGACCTTCGGCAACAAACTGCGTCAGCACCTCGCCCAACCCATGGCGCAGCTTAACGGCCAGCACCTTGCCACTGCTCACTTCGTCGCCAAACGAAAAGCCGCCGGGCAACAACAGCAGGCCGTAGTTCATCAACTGTTTCGGGGCGGCAATCAAGTCGTTGATGTGCACCACCGTCGGTTCAATACCGGCCATACGCAGGGCATGGGCCGACTCGGCCTCACAGTTGATGCCGTCACCACATAAAACCAAGGCCCGCTTAGCCACGAAGCTCGCCCTCCTGCTCGATGGCCACCTGGCCAAAATCGGCCGACCCAAAATCGGTGGCCTGGGTTCTGACAGGCGAAGGCACACGGCCCCAGCACTGGGCCGGTGGCTGGCTCCATGCTGCACGTAACCGGTCGGCTCCAATGGTAAGCATACGCTGCGACTTCTTCCAGTCCAGTTTCAACTCGGGCGCGTCGGTCACCTGGCCCATGTAGATCAGGGGATACTCGGCAAAATGGGTTTCCACCCAATCGCGATGTTCGGGCGCCACGCTAAACAACAGCCGCGACGGTGTTTCACTGAAGATCAGGTCATCCCACCGCAGCTCGGGCGAATGGGTGGCCATGGCCGTCAAATCAATGTGGGCCCCATACGAGCTGCCGATAATGGATTCGGCAATGGCGACCAAACAGCCCCCATCGCTGAGATCATGGCAACTGTTGAGCTTGCCCGCCATAATGGCCTGGTGCAAGCGCTTGTAGTTGGCATGGGCCTGCAGCACATTAACCTGCGGCACGTAGCGGTTGCTCCACCCCATGTAATGGTAGTACTGCGATCCACCCGGATGGAAGTTGGTGGTGCCCAACAGGTAGATCAAATCCCCCGGTGTCTTAAAGTGGGAGGTCTGGGCCATGGCCACATCGGGCAGTTTACCCATGGCCGAAATCAACAACGTGGGCGGAATGGACAACCGGTTCTGGCCATCGTCGTAATCGTTTTTCATGCTGTCCTTGCCACTGATGAAGGGGGCCTTGTAGCGCGTGGCAATGTCGTACAGCCCCACACAGGCCCGCACCAACTGGGCAAGCTTTTCCTCGCCATCCAGGTTGCGGGGGCTAAAGACCGGGTCGGGCCAACAGAAGTTGTCGAGCAATACGATACTGAGTGGATCGGCACCGGCAGCCACGGCGTTGCGTACCGCTTCGTCCACGGCATTGGTGGCCATGTGGTAGGTATCCCAGTCACTCAGGTTCGGACACAGGCCGTTGCTGACCACCAGGCCTTCAGGGCGATCGTAGTGCACTTTCATAACCGCCGCATCGCAGGGCCCCAGTTGCAACGGTCCCATCAAGGGTTTAACGACACTGCGGCCCTGAACCTCATGATCGTAGCGACGAATAAGGTATTCCCGGCTGCAGATGTTCGGGTATTTCAGCAGGTCCAGCAGCACCACGCCTAAATCCGGCGGGGCTTCGGCGCGGATGGTAGGCAACGGCTCCACTTCCCAGTAGGCTTTCAACGTCATTTGCGGCAGGCCTTTGTGCAGGAAGTCCAGATCCAGGCTGGCCAACAACGCATCACCGGCCTTAATATCGAAAGTACCCTGATTGTGGAAGTAGCCGATAATGGACAACTCCACCCCATGCTTGTCGGCCAGCCGCTGCAGCGCCTGCTGATGCTTGGGGGTTATGCTCAGGGTCATCCGTTCCTGCGACTCGCTGATAACAGCCTCGTATGCCTTCAGGCCAGGGTACTTGAGCGGAACCTGATCCAGATCGATCGTGGCCCCGCCGGTCTGTTCGGCCATTTCGCCCACCGACGAAGACAGCCCACCGGCACCGTTGTCGGTAATACCACTAAGCAAACCAGCATCGCGGGCTTCCAGGATAAAGTCACCCATGCGTTTCTGGGTTAACGGGTCGCCGATTTGCACGGCACTCAGCGGCGAGGTTTCCGACAGGGCCTCCGAGGAGAAGGTGGCCCCATGGATGCCGTCCTTGCCGACCCGCCCACCGGCCATCACAATCAAATCGCCCGGCTGGGTGTATTTCTCGTAAGCAGGCTTGCCATTCACCTTTAGCGGCATGACCCCGCCCGTGCCACAAAACACCAGCGGCTTGGCCCGAAACCGCGGATCAAAAAACAGCGCCCCGTTGACGGTGGGGATGCCACTCTTGTTGCCACCGTCTTCCACCCCCTTGCGTACCCCCAGCAGAATGGCCGGAGCCGGAATCATGCGGCTGTAGTTGGCATGGGGCTCATCGGGATTGGCAAAGCAGAACACATCGGTATTAAAAACGGGCTTGGCCCCCAGACCCGTGCCCAGAATGTCACGGTTTACCCCGACAATACCGGTCAAAGCGCCCCCGTATGGTTCCAGAGCGGAAGGGGAGTTGTGGGTTTCCACCTTGAAGCAAACCGCCGTCTGATCGTCCCATTGCACCACCCCGGCATTGTCCTTGAACAACGACAACAGGTCGGGTCGGTCGGGCTTAACGGCCTCGGTGGCTCCCACAATAAAGGTCTTGAAAAGGCTGTCAATCTCGACTTCCTGTACCTCGTCAGGATCCGACATGTCGGTGTAGCGAATCTTGGCCGAGAAAATCTTGTGCTTGCAATGCTCGCTCCATGTCTGGGCCAGCACTTCCAGTTCAATGTCGGTGGGTTCGGCAGGCAGCCCTTGCTGCTGCCGCAGGGCCGTCACATCGGGCCTCGAAAAATACGCCTGAATGGTTTGCATTTCGGGCAGGGTCAAAGCCAGGCAGCGCGATTGGCTCAACGCCTCCAAACCACGATCGTCGAGGTCCAGGCTAATCGGCTCGGCATGCCATGGGGCGGCGGCCGGCATGCCAATAAAATTCATGTCCACCGACAACTCGATGTTGGGGTCAATATGCACCACCCGCGCCCGTTCAATAAGGGGGTTAAACAACAGGTAAGCCAACTGGTCGGGGGTATCGAGCCGTTGCTCGAGCAGGTAAACCATACCGGAAGCCACCTGGATACGGGTGTCGGGGGGCGGGTTAAGATAGGTAAGGTTGGACTCGACGGTCTTGGCCACGTTGTCGGTTACACCGGGCAAAAAGCGTACGCTTACCTTGGTTTTGGCATGAAGGGCGGCAGGCAACTGCCAGGTCGTTACGTCATGGTGGCTGGCATCGCGCACGACGGCCTGCTGCAAAATGGGATCAATCAGCAGTTCAGCCGTCACCCGCTCGATAAAGTCGCCACAGGGCTGGCTGGTTGCAAACCAGTACACTGGGTAGGCATAAACATCGCCCGCCAAGCCGGGTTTAACGGTTTTGGCCGACGCCCAGTGATGGGGCATGACATCCACCCGGTAAACAAACTGCTGGGTGGACACGCTATTGGTGTAGGGGCTGGCTTCGGGTAACGCGGTATTCATCAGTCAGGCAAGCTTAAAACAGGGTCACAGACGCCTGTTTAGGCTATCGCAAACGAGGCTAAAACAAAAGAGGCAAACGGGGTTTGGCCTCAACTTGTTACGTGACTGCTCTAGCGGCTACCAGCACCCACCGTCGACTGGCAAAGGTTCAGAACCGGCCTGAGACTGTCAGGGTCGAGGGAAAAGCTCGGCCGCTCGATGGCCAGCTGCTGCAAGGCACAGGTATACAGCTCATGCTCGACGGCCAGCCCACGGGCCTTGAAGGTTTGCAAGGTATCATTGGGCAGGCGTTCAAAGGCCGCCTGCATATAAATAGGGCCGTGGTCCATTTCCTCGTCGACAAAGTGCACCGTTACCCCACTGACTTGCACTCCGTACTGAAACGCCTGTTCGTAGCCGTTTGTTCCCGGAAAAGCCGGCAACAGCGACGGGTGAATATTGATGATGCGGTAATGCGGCGGCGCGGTAAACGCTTCGGGCTGAATCTTGTTGAGCAACTGCTTGGACATCAGGCGCATGTAACCGGCCAGTACCACGTAGTCGTAGTTCAGGGCAGAGAGCACCTGCCACACGGCGGCTTCATGATCCGGCCGGGACAGGCCCTTGTGCGGAATCACATGGCAGTCGATACCGGCTTGGCGCACCACCTCGATAACCGGGGCGTCGGCCATGTTGCAAATAACCGCCTCAAATCGGGCATCGAGCCGACCCGAGTCGATGGCCTGAATAAGGGCAGCCAGGTTGGACCCACGGCCCGAAGCAAAGCCTACGAGACGGAGGGGCATACCAATTCCTTGAGCCACTCGCGAATATTGCCGACACCGGCCCCAATATCGGTACGGAAAGCCTTGCCGTCAAAGTGAATGGCCCCAATGGCCTGCTGCCCATGCAGACGGGCCTCGTCATAGGTTTCACCCAGGGCCACCACGTTAAAAATACGGCCGCCGTTGGTCACCAACTGCTGTTGGTCATCGAGGCGCGTACCGGCATGAAACACCTTAACCAGTTCATTAGGCTGGCCAATGGTAATGGGCACACCCTTGGAGGAGACCTCCGGGTAGCCTTCGGCACTAAGCACCGTTCCCACGGCCACCTTGGGCTGCCAGAACAGGGAATAGCTGTACAGGCAACTCAGGGTACAGGCTTCCAGAATCATGAAGAAGTCGTTTTCCAGCCTCGGCAGCAGGCACTGGGTTTCGGGATCGCCAAAGCGAACGTTGAACTCCAGCACGTAGGGCTGGTTGTCCTGAATCATCAGGCCAATGTACAGCAAGCCCTTAAAGCTGAACGTGCCGGCATCCAGGGCCGCCTGAAGCGGATCGAGGATTTTCTGCTGAATGCGGGGCTGTAACTCCTGGTAACTGGGTACTGGGGAAAACGCGCCCATACCCCCAGTGTTGGGGCCGGCATTGTTGTCAAAGCGGCGCTTGTAATCCTGGCTGCTGGCCATCGGCAACAGAAACTTGCCGTCGCATAGCACCATCAACGAAATCTCGGGCCCGTTGAGACGTTCCTCGATCACCACCGTCCGGCCCGATTCGCCAAAACGCTGATTGTCAAAAACCTCGGCCAGGGCATGCTCGCACTCGGACACCGAATCGCATACCATCACGCCTTTGCCGGCCGCCAGTCCGTCCACCTTGATGACCCGTGCCCAGTCATTGGCATGGCAGAAGGTCAGGGCATCCACCTTGTTGTCAAACACCCCGAAGTCGGCGGTCGGGATATTCAGATCGCGCAACACGGCTTTGGCATACGCCTTGCTGGCTTCCAAACGAGCCTGTGCCTGGGTAGGGCCGAAAATCTTGAGCTTCTCAGCCTCAAAGGCATCAACAATGCCTTGGGCCAACGGCGCTTCGGGGCCAACCACCGTCAGGTACACATCGTTTTCCTTGGCAAAGGCCAGCAAACCGGCCACGTCGTCGGCGGCAATATCGACATTGGTGGTTTTCTCTTCCGTGGCCGTACCGCCGTTACCGGGGGCACAGTAAATCTTGGCCACCAGGCTGCTTTGGGCCAGCTTCCAGCACAGGGCATGTTCGCGGCCACCGGCGCCAACCACCATCACGTTGTATGTCCGTAAAACCAAACCGAAACTCCTTTCGAGACCAGTTGTCCAGTGTTCTGGGAATGCAACCCTACCGGCCTTGGCCTGGGGACGCCCAAACCCTCGTATCGGGGCAAGCGGGGATAATCAGTGGGCTGCAGAGAGATAAAAAACCATTAAATCGTGAAAAACGAGCCTGACCGGGCCTAGGGGTCGTTTGCCTGCTTGTCGAGGTAGGCTTGGATTTCATCTGCCAACTGCGGCAGGGGGGGTATCTCCCCTATACTACCAAAAAACGCCGAACCCGCCCAGTAATTGACTAAAGACGGATACATTTGGTCCATCAAGCCCTTAAATTCGGGATCCATCGGATCGGGAGCCTGGCCAAGCGTATTGCTGCAATAGCGCTTCCATTGTTGCGGAGAGGCCGATTTGGCCTCTTTGACGGCAGCCAGCCATGGCGAAGACCCGTAGTATTGGCGAATAATTTCCTTGGACATGTGCACGCCATTGTAAAGCAGGCGCAGCTCATCGGGGCCAATACTGTCTACCAGCACGGGCTCGTTGCGCTCGGTATGCCAGGCAAACTCCACCTTGCCATCCCATAGCGCCAGGGCGCGCTGGCCAAAAGAGGCATACAGAAACAGGGCCACAAGCAGGGCCGTCCGTTCCAAAGTACCGAAAGCCGCCAGGGACAAACCGCTGATGTGGGCAGCCTCCTTGGTCGACAGCCACCGGTCGGACGGTTCGAGCTTGCTGAAATATTCGACAACAGGCCGCTCAAACCACTGGTTGGCCATCGGTTCCCGGCTCAAGCCCAGGGTCTTGTAGTAGTCGGGCTGCTGGATCAACCGGCTAGCCAGCGAACTGCCCACAGGCATGCCAAAGCGGAACACGACTTCGAGGGGAATAAACAACAGCTGCCGACGCTGGGTTTGCAGGGCCACGGCCATGCGCTGGGTATGACCCGTATAGTCGTATTGCCCGTCAACCGTAACCGTCGGCGGGGTCACCTCGGCACGGGTAACTTTCATCAGGGGCTTGATGCCGGCATGGGTGGCCACGTCCAGTGTCAAATCGCCGCCGTCGGGCCCCACCCAACCCCGGCCATGGTGGGCCAGACCCTGTTGGCAAAGCTGCCTGAACAACGCCGTATTCCACAAGGCATCGAGCCACAACGGATCGAAGGGACTGTTTTTAAGACGATCCGGCAACTGGCGCCACTGGGCAGCATTGCCCAACTGCTCGAAGAACAGCCCGCCCATAATCGACAGGCTGTGCCCCTTGTTGGCCAGCTCATCAGGCATGTGGCCCCAATCGAAGACACTGTACTGGTCGGAAAACTCAAAAACCAGGGCATCGGGATCATGGGCCAGGGTGTAAATCCGCTTGACCGACCCCTCGTACACCAAGGCGCCCAGCGAGGGCTTGGGCCGGATGGCCGGAAACGGGCTTGGGCTGGGGTTTAAAAACGGTGAGGGTTGGTCCGGGTGCCGGGTGGACGTCATCTCCGCACGGGCTCCTTCGCTCAGGTGGCCACCCCGGTCAGGTGGGTACTTAAATCGTCGTTACGCTGCTTGCTGCGGTAGGCCGACATCAACTGGCCATCGGAAATATCGGTGGGGTAGTTTCCATCCAGGCAAGCCGTGCAAAGCGGCTTGTTGCCCAAAGCTTCCCGAAGGCCCTCCATGCTCTGGTAAATCACCTGATCCACCCCCAGCGCCTCGGTAATTTCGGCCAGGTCGCGATGACCCGCCACCAGCTCGTCCTTGAGCGGGAAATCGATACCGTAGTAGCACGGGAACCTGATGGGGGGACAAGTCGACGCCAGATACAAAGCCTTGGCGCCACAGGCACGGATCATATCGGCAATGCGGTGGGCCGTATTGCCGCGCACAATGCTGTCGTCAACCAGCAGGACCCGCTTGCCCTTGATGGCATCGGCCACGGGATACAGCTTTCGGCCAATGGCTTTGAGCCGGGCCGCCTGGTTTTCCAGAATAAACGTCCGGTTGACGTAGCGGTTCTTAATTAGCACCTCGCGGTAGGGAATCCCCAGGGATTCGGCCATGGCAATGGCGGCAATGCGACTGGTCTCGGGAATGGGCACGATGACGTCGGGCGGCTCGTCCATGGCGGCCTTGACCGTTTTACCCAGGGCCACGCCGAGGTTAAAACGGGCTTGGTACACCGATAAATCCTCAAGCTGCGACTCGACCCGCGCAAAATACACCCACTCAAACATGCAATGCTGCGGGTGGGCTTCAGCAAAACGGCGGCGAGCCTGCTGCCCGTCGTTGGTAACCACCACCAGCTCGCCGGGAGCCACCGAGTCGCACACGTCAAAGTTCAGGTAGGTTAGGGCCGTGCTTTCACTGGCAAAGGCCGTGGCCATTTCACCGGTAGTCTCGTCCTTGCGCACACCCAACTTAAGGGGGCGCAGACCCCATGGGTCACGGAAGGCAAACAACCCCAGGCCCTTAATAAACCCCACCACCGAGTAGCTACCGGCCACCGTCTGGGACAATTCCGTCAAGGCGGCCTGCAACCCATCAACCGTTACCTGCCCGGCCTGCTTGAAATACCGGGCCAGATACCACCGAAAAAACTCGGAGTCGCAACTGGTCTCAAGCGAGCTAACGCCATTGCTTCCCTGTTCGTCGGTCTGCTCATTGGTCCGCTCATTGGCCTGCTCATCAACCTGCTCATCAACCTGCCGGGCCAGGGAGTGGTAGTTAACCAGGTTGCCGTTGTGTGCCAACGCCATTTGCAGACCTTCGTCGGCAAAGGGCTGCAGATGATCCAGGCTCTGGCCCCCCGACGTGCCGTACCGGGTATGGCCGACGCCGAGGTTACCCGTCAATTCCAGAAACTGGGCCTCGGGAAAGGCAATGTCGAGCAGGCCCAGTCCATAGTGCTTGTGCAAGCCCGTCTCATCGGCAATAACAATCCCTGCGCCGTCTTCACCACGATGCTGCAGGTTTTGCAGGGCCAGAAAAATTTCGCTGGCTGCCTGGTTGGTACCAATGACACCGAAGATACCGCACATAGGCCTGGGGCTGGTCTCCTTTTGGGCTGGGCTCAAGAGGCCTTCAGTGTAGTACAGACCGACAGCGATTGCACCTGTTGCCCTGAAACAAGATTTAGACGACACCCCGCCCAAATACTGATTTACGCGGGGTTTTTGGGTATAATCAGGGCTTCCGTAGCAGCACACCCCACAAGGACGCGATGATGGCCCAACGCAGCACCACCCTGAACAAACCCGTTGCCCCCACCCAGCAGCTTGCCCAATTGCGGGCCAACGGCGTGGCCATCCTGGACTTCGGCGCCCAGTACACCAAGGTTATCGACCGCCGGGTACGGGCCCTAAACATCTATTGCGAAATCCTGCCGCTGTCGACCCCCGTCAGCGAGCTGGATCAGTTCGGCGCGCTCGTTTTGTCCGGCGGTCCGCACAGTGTTTTTGAGGCCGACGCCCCCCACTTCGACCCGGAGGTACTGACGCTGAACAAGCCCCTGCTTGGTATCTGCTACGGCATGCAATGGCTGGTGCACCACAGTGGCGGCAAGGTTGAAGCGGCCCAGAGCAAGGAATACGGACAAACCACCATCACGGTTGACCCCGCTACCCCACTTTTTGACGGGCTTTCGGCCCAGCAGGCGGTGCTGATGAGCCACGGCGATCATGTTCTGGAGTTGCCCGACGGGTTCGAGCAAATCGGCCAGTCGCCCAGTGCCGTGGCCGCCGTTCGACACGCAGCCAAACGACATTACGGGGTGCAGTTCCACCCCGAAGTGGACTTGACCGAGCATGGGCAGACGATGATCAACAACTTCCTGACGAAAGTGGCCGGGCTTAAGCCCGACTTTACCCTGCCCCACCGGCTGGACGACATTGTGGGTGATATCCGCCGACAGGTAGGCCACCAGAACGTTATTGTGCTAGTCAGTGGCGGGGTGGATTCGGCCGTGACGGCAGCCCTGCTGCTCAAGGCCCTGGATCCCAAACAGGTGTATGCCGTGCATATGAACACCGGTTTTATGCGCCACGAGGAAAGCGAGTCGGTTTGTACCGCCCTGCGAAACCTGGGGCTCACCCACCTGCTTGAACTGGATTGCGCCGACGACTTTTTTAACGCCACGACCACCATCGACGAAAAACCCGTGGGACCGCTAAGCCAAACCCTTGACCCAGAAGAAAAACGCCGGCTGATGGGCGACATGTTTTTCAGCCTGACCCAAAGCACCATGAACACGCTGAACCTGGACATGGACCATACCTTTATTGCCCAGGGCACCCTCCGCCCCGATCTGATTGAAAGCGGCAGCGTGGAGGTCAGCGCCGTGGCCCACAAAATAAAGACCCACCACAACGACGTCCCCATTATCCAGGCGCAACGCGAAAAGGGCTTGATAGTGGAACCCAACCGCGACCTGCACAAGGACGAGGTGCGGCAAATCGGATCGCTGTTGGGCCTGCCCGACGAACTGGTACACCGCCAACCCTTCCCCGGCCCCGGCCTGGCCATTCGAACCATCTGCACCGATGCTCCCTACGGCCTCGACCAAGCCAAGGCCCTGATGCAAACCATCACCCCCCTCTGCAGTGGCTTATCCGTTTCGCCCAGCCTGCTACCCATTCGCAGCGTGGGGGTACAGGGCGACTTCAGAAGTTACCGGCAACCCCTGGCATTGTGCGGCCCGTTCAAAACCATCGGTTGGGAAGCCCTTTCATCGCTGGCACAACGCCTAACCAACGACTGCCATGGGCTGAACCGCGTAACGCTGGTGCTAAACCCCGACGCCGTTTTACCGCCCATTATCGAAACCATTACCCCCACCACACTGACTCCGGCAACCGTCGCGTTGCTGCGGGCCATCGATCACCATGTCACCACCACCCTGCAACAGGCTGGCCGCCTCGACGGTATCAGCCAGTTGCTGTCGGTGCTGCTGCCCATCGACACCATGCAACAGGGCCGACATAGCGTGGTGATTCGCGGCGTGGTGACCAATGACTACATGACAGCCCGCCCGGTCCGACCCGGTGATGAGCTGCCCTGGCCACTGCTGCAGGATCTCGATGCCCAGCTGCGGGCCCGGTTCGATCTCGACCTGGTGCTGCTCGACATTACCGCCAAGCCTCCGGCCACGGTGGAATGGGAATAGGTATCCCCCGCTGCCCGTGTACGTCTCTTATACGAGACTACTATTTTAGGGCCTGAATGGCAGCTACTTCCTCACGCCCAAGCCACTGTGGCTTGAGGTCTTCCATGTCGAAGCCATGTTGCTGCTCGAGCAACCGCGCCTTGTAGACCATTTCGGCAATGGTCTCAAGCAGCTCCAGCCGGTAAAAGGCCTCGCGAAGATCCTCGCCCAGCACCAGCACCCCATGGTTGGCCAGCAGCAGGCAGTTTGCATCGGTGGCGGCATGGGCCACCTCGTTGGCCAGGGCGTGCGAGCCCGGCATGGTGTAGGGCACCAGCGGTACCGTACCCAGATGGTAAGCCGACTCGGCAATGATATGACGGTTGATTGGCTGGTGGCAGGCCGCCAGCAACGTGGCATGCACACTGTGGGCATGGATGACGGCATGGCAATCGGGCCGGGCATGGTACAGGGCCTGGTGAATAACCCACTCGCTGCTGGGCTTGAAAGGCAGCCGGGTTTGCCATCCGTCAATCGTCTGGCCTTGGGCATCGACGTGACACACGTTGTTTTCAGCCACCTCGTCCAACGCCAGGCCGGACGGGGTAATCAGCAT
Source organism: Cyanobacteria bacterium HKST-UBA04 (assembly GCA_020431915.1). GTDB lineage: Bacteria > Cyanobacteriota > Vampirovibrionia > Vampirovibrionales > JAGQHJ01 > JAGQHJ01. The sequence goes on from JAGQHJ010000001.1 coordinate 85,638, forward strand.
CCCCTCGGCGGTACGTACACTAATGTTGCCCGACGTGCCCCGGCTCAAGCCGCTGCGGTACACCCGCGCCGACACCCGGCACAACTCGGCCAGCAGACCACGGTAAGGCAGGGTGGGCTGGACGGCGACAAGGATATCAGGCAGGGTCATAACGGCGGCGCTCGATAACAATTAAACTGGGGCCATTCTACCAGAGTCCCGGCTAAAACCGTACCCACCCGCCACCAGGGTTGCCTCATGCGCGCCGGCAGGTATCGTGGCACGCCCACAGATCAAGGCAAAAAAAAGCCGATGGGGTTTCCCATCGGCGATAGCATTGTGTGTGTGTCGTGTGCTAAGTCTGTCTGTTTATCATGCCTGTGTCTTAACCAAATGCTGTGTTTATGCGGGTGTTGGCCCTGGGCCCCTACGTCATCCGCTCGCCTGCAAACTGCGGCAGGGAGAGCAGGTAGTTGTAATCCTCAACCATGGACAGCACGTCCGGATCGGCATCCACCATATGATCATCGTGGTTGCTGTTGGCCATTAACTGGTTGGCCCGGGTGTTGCCCAGGTTGCGCAGCCCGTCACCCAACCGGTCGCCACTGCGGGCCAGCATGGGCACCTTGGCTTTCGGTTCGATGAGGGATTTAAGCGATTCTTTTTCGTCCTCGGTAAAGAAGGAGCTGTCGGCCTTGGGCCCCAGCGAGTAGGGTAGCTCGGACTTCTTGCCGAATTTCGGTATCAGCGAGGTTACCGTGTCCTTAAGCTCTTGCCACAGCGTCGGCTCTTCCTCGCCCTCGGGGGCGGGGTTCCAAAGGCGGGCATACTGGTGATCGTAAAACTTGACCATCCGCTGCTTCTGCAGCTGCTGGTAGCCGTGTTGTGCAAATTGGCCGCGAACCGATCGATCGTTGACCGGGCCATAGGCGGTACGTTCCTCGCTGGGTTGGGCCTGCTGCGTGGCGGGACCAACCGGCACCAAGCCCGCCGTCCCTGCATCAACCGGCCCCAGATCACCAACCGGTGCCTGGGTCGAAACCATGGCAACGTCACTGCCGGAATACTGTCCACCCTGGCCGTAACCGCCACCTGAGCGGCCACCGCTTTCCCGATCACCAATACCCCCGACCCGTTGATACCCGGCACCGGTAATGTCACCCAGTTGGGCCCGCGCCCCTTGGGCACCCTCACGGCTGACGGTTTCCTTGTCGTTACGTTCCTGGCGAAGCGGGGTGGGTAAAGCCGATTGCAAAGGAGCTGGCATACTGGCACCAATGGCACCCGTTGTATGCAGCGCTGTCAAACGTTGACCTTCAGTAGCTTGTAGCTGGGTCATAGCTTCCTGTTGTAGGGCGGCGGTATATAACGCGTCGGCGTGAACCGGCCCCGAACCTCCAAATTGTGTTGACATTGCGCTTACTTAGAACCTCTACCCCAACCAGAACCCGAAATAACCTGGTTGTTCCACACAATCCTTCGACCACATCGGCTGCCGCCTGAGCCTCGCGCCTCAAACCTCAACAAGGCACGCGCTACAGCAGCGTTGTCGTCTTTAGATGTAATCTACCTTCCACTGGACACAATCAAGGCGACGCGATGCCGCTCTAACCGCTTTTAATGCGCCATCCCGATACCGTTGGACCGGAACACGCTGCTCACATCACCTGTTCTGTGACCACTGTGACCAAAATACGCAAACGCCTGAACCCACACGTATTTGCTACCCATAACCGCTAGGTACCTGCACTTGCGCTTGACTTACCCATATAAAAACAGCATGAGCCTGCTTTCATGCCACTTCGACCATAAATAAAAACTTAAATTCCAGGCCGGACCCGTATAAACCACTTTTCTTCAGTAAAAAATATATCAATAAAAATATATTTTAGGTATGAGAGGAGGCCTGGCTTTGAAAAACTGGGTATAATGGGGCCATCATGTTGCAATACTTCAAGAAGAAGCTGACCCGCCGCCGCCGTCGGCTGCAGGTCGCCAGTTTTTTCAGTGTCCCGTTGGAGCCTTACCTGGCCACCGGCGAACGCGATGCCGTCATCGCGTCGTCAGGCATGGGCAAGTCGTACCTGACGGGGGTACTGGCCGAGGAAACCCTGGAGAACGGGGGCATTCTGTGTGTTATTGACCCGGAAGGCGAATATTTTACCCTGTCCGAGTACTACCCGGTTATTGTCGTCGGTGGCGATCACGGCATGGTGCCGCTGGTCGAAGAGGCTATCGATCTGTACGTGGAAACCATGCTCGAAACCAACCTCTCGCTGGTGTTCGACTTGTCGGACTACCTGGACCACGAGCAACAGGCCATCTACAGCCGCATTACCGAGAGCCTGTTCACCTTCGAAACCGAATACAAGAAAAAGGTCCGGCTCATTGTCGAAGAAGCCCAGATTTATGCACCACAACGCATGCCCACCAGCAAGGGGCACAAGCCCGGCACCATCGACCCGGTACTGGCCAGCCAAAAAATTGCCAAGCGAGGCCGAAAACGTGCCATTGATTCGCTTTGGGCCACACAACGCCCCGCCTCGCTGAACAAGGATATTCTGAGCCAGTGCAACCGGTTCTGGTTTGGCGGTATCAGTGCCGAGCAGGACTACAAAGCCATTAAGCCCTTCCTCAAGGAAGCGGGCATCGAGTTTGCGCAGCTCAAGGCGCTGCAGCCCGGCGAATTCTATTTTTACAGCCAGGGCGAAACCAAAAAGATTAAAAGCCGCAAACGCCTGTGCAAGCACGGCGGCGCCACCCCACAGGAGCAGGAGGACATCCGGGCCGTCAGCAGCGCCGGGCTGGAAAAAGCCCTCGAAGCACTGGCCGAACAGCTGAAGCAGAACCAGCTGTCGCAAGAGGAAGAGACCTCGGAACTCATCGAGCTGAAACGGGCTCTCAAGGAACTGGAAGACGAAAACGCCCGGCTTAAGGATGAATTGAACAAGGAACGCCTGGCCACCAAGGTCATCCGCCGCATCGAAGTACCCAGCATCAACGCGCCCCAGCCGGCTGTAGCCGTGGCGGTACCCATACCCCCCGAAATGGGGATCTCGGCAGAAGAAGCAGAAGAACAGGAACTGCTCGAAGCCTTTGAACAGGCCATCGATGGTGCCCCCCTCACACCCCTAGAAGCATCGCCGCCACAACCCCATGCCCTGCCCACCATGCGCCAGAAACCGGCCGCCGCTGCGGCACCCCCAAAAATTCGACATGCCATCCATGCCCCCCATCCCGCCGCGGCAGCCCACCACCATCCCCACCGCGTCACCCACCAAATTCCCTTGATGGACTAGATATAAAGACGAACCATTGTAATACGGGCTGTAACAAATACAGGCTGTCGGCTTGTGCCGCCTGATTGTTACCGCCATAATACGGCCTGAGTTTGTTGCCTGTGGACTGCCCCATCTAGAGAGGACCTTCTAGTCTTGCGCGTTTCGTCTATTGCCCGTGCTGCGGCACCCCCTGTGCCCGGCATCTCTACCTATACGACCACCCGCATGCGGTTTGCCGCCACCCCGCCAACTGATGAGGTGGTAAGACCCCGTTTGCAAGCCGTTGTCGACCAACTCGTCAAGAAATACGGCTACCCAGGCGCCTATATTTACCTGGACGGTCCCCCACAAGCCGGGTACGACGGAACCCCGCTTGTCGTCAAGGCCGGCTGTGACACCGTTGGAACCGCCACCCCCATTGCCGACGACCCGTTAATTCTGTCCGCCAGTATCACCAAGTCTTTGGTTGCCGGGGTGGCCTTGCAACTGGCCGAAGAAGGGAAACTGAACCTCTGGGACACCCTGGAGCAACGCCTGCCGGCAAAGGACATGGGGCGCTTCGAGGCCCAGCGTGCCGAACCCCTCATCAGCCTGCTGCGCCATGCCTCGGGCCTGCCCGACTGGTTGAACACGGCTTTCCTGACCCATGCCACCCAGCTTGGCTGGACCGACGAAGCGGCGCGTCAACTGACAAAGCCCTTGGATCACGACGCCATCCTTGACTTTACCAGGCAAGCCGACCATGGCCCTCGGACCCGTGGATCGTTTAACTACTGCAACACCAACTACGAGCTGCTGGCCCGTGTCATTGAGGAAGTGGAAGGCCAACCGCTAGGCCAGGTTCTTCAAAAACGCCTGTTCACCCCTTTGGGGCTCACCCATACCCACTTTGAAACCTGGCCCGATACAACGACCTGGGCCAATGGGTATTCCACCTATTTCAGCAGTACCCTGCCCCAGCACCCCAACATGCACTGGAACATACCGGTACTGTGGGGCCGGGCGTCTGGCGGGGTGGTCTCCACGCCACAGGAAATCGCCGCGCTTTACCGGGGCCTGTACGGCCAGGCCAAGGCCAGCAAGGCCAGTAAAACCGGCAGACGCTCGCTGTTACTGCGCACCCCCGAATCGCACGAACGGCTGATCAACAGCGTCATCCCCACCGAATCGAACAACGGCACCCAAAGCAGCCTGGGCGTGTTTCGACGCAAGGGCAAACCCGGCTTTTTCCACAACGGCTCGCCAATGGGCTACAAAACCCTGGCCTACTACAACGAGGAAACGGACATGGCCGTGGTCGCGTTCGTCAACAGCGACCAAAACCGCCACGATCTATTGGGCTCGCAACTGGCCGGGCTGTTCCGGGAAGTGGGTTTTAGCGTTTAACGCAGCATGGCCACCGGCAGTTTTTTCTGGTACTTGGCAAAAAAGGTGCGGCTGGCCAGGGGCGTTTGGGCCGTGGCCGCATTGCCCAACTGCAGGCCCTTGAGCACACGGAACAAATCAGTTTGCTTAAGCTGCCACAGGTGGCTGTAGGCAAACTGGGCCCCAAACAACTGCTTGACGGCTTCCGTCTTGTTCATCACGTGCACCCACATAAAGTTAAAAAAGCGCCACAGGCCCAGTTTTTCTTCCAGGCTGTCGATAGGTTGCAGGCTGGTTTTACCAAACCCTGTGGCAAACAAGGCCAAAAATACTTTTACGTCGGCCATCGTCACCATCTGGTGCTGCTCGTAGCTTTTCAGGGCATCGGGGCCAAAGGGCAGGTCAATGTGGTAGTCGTCCATCACCCGCTTCAGGCCAAAGACCATGCGGTTCAGGGTGTCCTCTTCCTCCAGGCTCAGCGACAACCCTTCCAGGCCGGTCGTGGCCAACCAACTGGTGGTGTCAATGGCCTGTTTGCGCACAACCAGCTGTTCGCCGTACTTGCCCGGCGCGTTACGCTGGATGTCGACTTCATGTTCAAAAATCAGGCGCACGGCGTGGGGCGAAAGAGAAAAATTAACGGCATGCTGCGCGTGCGGCGGCAGAACCGACATCAGGTAGGCTTGCACCTCCTCCTCCGTCCAATCCTCGAACAGAGTGGGCTCGATGGGAAAAAAGGCGCGGCAGCAGGCCAGCACCTTGCGCTTGAACCGACTTAGTTTAAGCGGGTCGGGCGGCTCGTAGCCAGAATAAACAGCATGCGGCAGCGTGGCCATCATCGGTTGTGATGAACCTCCGTGGGGTTGGCTTTTTATGGGTCTAACACCTAATCCTTGGGAAAGTCGTGTACCTTGCCAGCAGAGCCAGCGCACGCCGTCAGGGCCATACCCGCTGGCGGCAACCGCAACGGATGATACACAAACGGATCGACTATCGCTCGCTTCCCTGCCGGAAAAACGATGGGGACACGCTTTTATTGTAACGCTATTTTAAGCGTTGCGGGGCGTGTATATTTCTTGATTCAAATTTGAATCCGATTTTAAGGTCTCGTTAAACCCAAGTTAGACCCAAGATTAGACCCAAGTTAAACCGGGGCTGCCACCTTGGTTTTACCGGTAGTCTTGCCAGCTGCCTTGGCGGTATTAAGCGCCTCGATGCTGATGTAGTCATGGCAATCAAGGAACTGCTGCTGCCACAGCTCCAGGCTCAAGAAGGCCCAGAGGTTACGGCTGTAGGCGCCGCTGGTGGCAATCACCTGCTCCACGTCAAAGTCCTTGGAGAAGTAGAAACGGTTCTGGGCCGCCTTGGATTTAAACGTATCCATCACAAAGTCGTGGGCAGCCCCCCCCTGTTTCAGCCAGTGGGGCAGGGGCACGGGGAAGCCCATTTTGTCCTTGCGGTTCAGGATGGCATCCGGGATGTAGTCGTCCAAACCAATACGAAGCAGGCGCTTCAGCTCACCATCCTTGAACTTGATGTTGGAGGGGATGGAAGCCGCCAGCTCAACAACGTGGTGATCCAGAAACGGTACGCGGCTTTCAATGCTGTGGGCCATGCTCATGCGGTCTTCCACCTGCAACAGGGCCGGCAGCAGGGTTTTGAAGTCGAAGTGGGTCATGCTGTCAAAGTAGCTTTCCTTGCCCACGTTCTTGCCCCAGAAAATCTGGCGGAATTCATCCAAGCTGGTCGTGCCGTTGAAGATACCCCAGTCCACGCTGCCACCAAAGGTGTTGCTGCGGTTAACGAGACGGAAGTAGCGCTTGTCGCGATCGTCCTCGAAGATGCCTTCGCTCCAAAACTCCTGCAACAGCGGCTGGTAGCGCTTCAGGCTACGCAGGGCCGGGATGATGCTTTCGTAGGTGACGATATAGTTGCCGTTGTCGATGGTGCCGTCGATGGCCCCCTTGATGCACTGCTCGAAATAGGCAATCAGGTAGCGGGTATACCCGCCAAAAATCTCGTCGCCGCCCTGGCCCCCTAGCACCACTTTCAGGTGCTGGCGCACGGTTTTGCTGACCATAAACTGCGGAAAGCTGCCGGGCCCGGCCAGCGGTTCGTCGAGGTGGTAGATAACCTTGGCAATCTGGTCGACAAAGTCCTGTTCGCCAATAGGAATCTGGTGCAGGATCATGCCGCGCTCGTCGGCCAGCGCCTGGGCATACTGCGATTCGTCAAAGCCCTCGGGTTCGGTAAATTTGCCCACAAAAGCCTGAAAACGATCCTGACCGGTTTTTTCCAGTTGCTCGTATGCCATCGAGGCCACTAGGCTTGAGTCGATACCACCACTGACATAGGCCCCCACCTCCACGTCGGCACGCAGGTGCACCCCGACACTGTCATGCAGCGTTTCGCGTACGGCGCGCTTGAAGTAGGCGTCGGTGTGATTCCAGTCCAGGTCGTATTCCACTTCCCAATACTTCCAGAAGTCCAGGTTCAGGTTGCGATCCACATAGCCGCAGTGGGCCGGCATCAGTTTGTTGACCCCATCGGCCAGGGTTTTGTACCCCAGGCAAAACTGGAAGGTAAAGTAGTCGCGCAGCGAATCGAGGTTGATTTTAAAGTCCTTGCAGTAGGGCACCAGGGTTTTCAGTTCGCTGGCAAACAAAAACACCCCGCCATTCTCACGCTGAATGGTGAAATAGAACGGCTTGATACCAAAGCGGTCGCGGGCAATAAACAGTTTTTGCTTCTGGGCATCCCACAGGGCAAAGGCAAACATCCCTCGGAACTTCTCGACGCAGGCCGGCCCCCAGGTTTCATAGGCCTTCAAAATCACTTCCGTGTCGCTGGCGGTCGTAAACCGATGCTCGCCCAGCTCCTGGCGAAGCTCAATGTAGTTGTAAATCTCGCCGTTGTAGCACACCACATGGTTCGTGGCCGGGTCGGCCATCGGCTGGGCCCCATGGTCAAGGTCCACAATGCTCAGGCGCACATGCCCAAACCCCACCGTGGGGGCTTCCTCGTCATTTACCCAAAACCCATGGCCGTCGGGGCCCCGGTGTTTTTGCCGCTCATTGAGATCGTGCAGCACAAAATCGGCAACCGACCGGTGCAAGGGGGTTTTAGACAAAAATCCGGCAATACCGCACATACTACTGGGGTCCAGGGTTACTGACCGCCTTGCCCCGCCACCGAGGCTGCAGGCCAAAGCAAGCCCCGATAATAGCAAAAACATAGCCCACGGTCGGGGTTGGCACGTGGGGGTTTAACGAAACGTTAGAATGAGGCAAAATATAAGGGTGCACCCATTGGCGTTAAACAGGTGTTAAATCAGGTATTAAACAAAGGGGCGTTTCCCGTGGGATCTTCCACCACTTCCTCCGCTTCGACCAGTCCGGCCCATCGGCCAGCCATCCCGGAAATCCCGGTGCTGGGCTTTGACGTGGTCGAGTTCTGGGTAGGCAATGCCAAACAGGCGGCCCACTATTACCATCATGCGTTTGGCTTCGACATCGTGGCCTACCAGGGCCCAGAAACCGGCCACCGCCAGACCAGCAGCTACATGCTTCGGCAGCAGGACATCTGCCTGCGGTTTACCTCGGCCCTAAGCCCCGACCACCCGGTTAGCGAACACGTCAAGGCCCATGGTGACGGCGTAAAGGACATCGGTTTCCGGATCGCTGATGTTCAAGAAGCCTATGCCATGGCCACCGACCGCGGAGCCAAGGGCCTGTGCGCACCGTCCACCGAGCAAGACGCCCACGGTAGCCTGACCAAGGCCACCATTGCCACCTACGGTCAGACCACCCACACCTTTGTAAATCGCCAAAACTACAGCGGGGCGTTCGAACCCGGCTTTACCCCCTACCAGCAAGCCACACCGGCAAGGCCCACCGGCTTGGTACGCGTCGACCACGTGGTGGGCAACCTGGGCCAAGGCGAGCTGCCCCAGTGGGTCGATTTTTATGAAACGGTGTTCGGCTTCTTCGTGTTTCGCGACTACGACGAAACGGACATCAGCACCGATTATTCCGCCCTCATCAGCAAGGTCATGGCCAATGCGTCGCTAACGATCAAAATGCCCCTGAACGCCCCGGCCCAGAGCAAGGGCGGTAAGAAATCGCAAATTCAGGAGTTCGTGGACTACTACGGCTGCCCTGGTGTTCAGCACCTGGCGCTGATTACCAGCAACATCGTCGAGACCGTGGCCGAGCTGCGGCACCGAAATGTCGAGCTGATGGCCGTGCCCAAAAACTACTATGCCCACGTCGAAGAGCGGGTGGGCGCCATCCTCGAACCCCTGGACCGGCTGGCCGAATTAGGCATTATTGTGGATTTGGAAGAAGGCGAAGAGCCCGACTCAGAAGCGGTGCAAGACTACATGCTGCAGATTTTCACCCTCCCCCTGCAGGACCGGCCCACCTTCTTTTTCGAGATTATTCAACGGGCCGGGGCCACCGGCTTTGGCAAGGGCAACTTCAAAGCCCTGTTCGAAGCCATTGAACGGGATCAGGCCAAGCGCGGCAATCTGTAAGCATTTAGCCCACCCCACACAAACACAGACCGCCTGGCACCAGGGGGGCCTTACTTAATATTTATTTAATATTTATATATAAAATAACATCTTTTTATCTCTTTTTGTCTTTATGCCCATGAGCCAAATCACCGTGCCCATAAACCTGCCAATACACCCAAGCCCTGAGCACGGCTTGTCGGCACAGTGGCCGGTGGCCATACCCCGATCGACAACAACAACCAGAACCACCCCTTACGCCCCCCATAAAACCCAAACCCTACGACGACACCCGCTTTCAGCCCGTTACATATCTTTATATTAAAAAACAGCCTATCACAAAGCTTTTTATATTTGTTTTTATATATTTGAGAACCAAGAAGAGAGACGCCCCGACAGCCATGTCTACACCGTTAACCGGTCAATCCGTCATCCCCAATTTTACCTCGCAAGCAGGTATTGGCAGCATTGCCTCTGGCACAACTGCTTCGGCAAGCAGTGCCCCGCGCAACCTGACCAAAGACCAGCAGGATTTAATCCGCGGGATTCAGGAAGCCACCAGTGACAACAACCTCCGGCTTAGCTTTTCGCTAAACAACCCGGCTTATAGTGGCTTGTCCATGAACCAATATACTTATGCCCTGAACGTCGCAGGCCTGGGTAGCAGTGGTGGCGGCATCGGCGGCCTTGGCGCCACTATTGGTGGCGTTCCCCTGGACTTATTGTCCAACGGCAGCTTGGGCGGAGGCCCCCTCTACGGCCTGAACGCCTTTACAAGCGGTCAGGATGCCGGCCTGCTGGCACGTGCCGATACCTTACTGATGGCCGCCGGCAACAACCCCATGGTACAAAGCCTGAACCAGCGGGCTTATGAAGCCCACGCCAAGGACTTACAAGGCAAGATCACGCAACTCGTCCAGCAGCGCAACACCCTCATCCAGCAAGCCCTGGTTAAAAAGCAGCAGGGGCGCGACATCCAGCAGGACCTGTACTACATTTACTACGCTGTCCCTGCCCTTCTTCAGCAAGCCTACCAAAAATACCAACTGGGCCCGTTTGCCGACCTACAAGGTGGCGGCAGTAGCGGCAGCTTGGGTGGCTTAAGCGGTATTGGCGGCCTGGGCAGCAGCCTGGGTGGTAGCCTTGGTTTTGGCAGCACCAGCAGTACCTCTTTGTTAAGCGGACTGAGTGACAACTTTAGCCGGTTATTGAGCACCCCTGGCGCCACAAATGCCTCTCTGACGCAACAACAGTCCAGCAACACCGGCAGCAACCAAATGATGCAGATGATGCAAATGATGATGCCGATGATGATGTCGTTGGCCGGCGGCGGCGGCGAAAATTCCGACAAGCTGGCCACCCTGATGCCGATGATGATGCAGATGTTCGGCAGCATGTCGGGCGGTACCGGTAGCACCGATGGCAGCAGCAATATGATGACCCAAATGATGGGCATGATGGGCAGCTTGCTCGGCAGCGCCGGCGGCGGCGGTGGCAATACCACCGCAACGGCTGACACTACCACCGGCACCGGCACAGGTGGCTTGGATATCACCAGCCTGCTGAGCGCTCTTAGTGGCAGCAAGAAGGCTGCGGCCACCACCACTCAAAGTGGTGGAACAGACATTGCCGGTATTCTGGGTGCCTTGATCAACAGTGGCAGTGCAGCCAAGAAGGCCGAAACACCGGATCCCGGCACCAGCAATGGCTTAACAGCCGCCCTGAGCCAAATATTGGCCAAAGGCTCGACAACCACCACCAAAACCGACACCGCCAAACCGGCAGCCGGTTCTGATACCGCAGGGGCGTTGACCGCCTTGCTGGCCAAGCTGAAGGGCTAAGACTAAACGGCTAAAAAAGCGTATTAACGGCCCCAATGCCTGGCATCGTTGGCAGGGTACTCGTGTACATGAGGTACATCAGCCAATTGGCGCGAAATGACCTGCCCCATCGACTGGTTTAGTACCAGCCGCTTGTGCTTGTTCGACAAAATATAGTGCACCAGGTCGCCGCATTGCTCGTCGAGGTGAAGCAGCACGGATTCGGGCAGGATGGCCATCATGTTGTAGGCCTTGTGCAGCTCAGGCGAATCGTCATACCAGCGAAGCTTTCGCCGACTTTTGTACAGCCCCATAACCATGTCCGTGCCCATGGAACGCAAGTCCGTGGAGGAGGCGGCCAGGTTCTGGTAACGCTTGATCGTCTCAATCAAGGTGTCGCCCAGGTTGGCCTGAACAGTCACCGGCAAGCCTTCGCTTAAATCAATCAGCATCCGGATATTGCGATAGTGATCATACCAGCGGCGGTTGGTGTCATGGAGCGTCATAGGGTCGGTCGCCTTATCCTCGGCAAATATGCCTGTATGGGGGCCTTTTGCTTTTTCGCTGTAGCCGGGCAACCCCAGCCCGGAGAACCGATTCTCGTCCTTCCTGACCGTATACACACACACAACGACTTTCTAAGGCTTTCAACCCGAGCAGCCAGCTGTCTGTACCGTTCCAGAAGAACACGTTAACCAGGAATACATGAGAATGTACCGGCAGTATCGTCCATGTGCCGCAAACCTTTATTTAGCCGGCAAAACAGGCCCATGTCGGCATTTTTGCCCAAATCGGGCCACCGCCCCTGTTTGGCGGTGGTTTACCCGGCTAGCAAGCCATAAAAATCCGTCAAACGACGGAGTTTGTGTCGCCGCAACGCCTTGAACACCTTAAACCGGCTCAAGGCTGGCTGGCACTTCGTCGATACATCAACCAGCGTCCTTGCCACGGCCCTGCTTAATACATCCCAACACACCCAACACACTGCTGTATCGGGGGCCCTCCCCCCTTAATCATATGACCTGCAGGGCTTTCCAAGGCCCCCTTTGATTGTTAGGAGCCGAATACCGAACCGCACGCCCATGGTTGTACACTCCAACCCCTCCCATAGTGCCCATAATGCCCAGCCGCCCATCGACATGGAGCGGCTGCTTCGCCGTATCCGGGACATCCCTTCCCTGCCGGACCTCATCAACAAGATTGTCGATCTCATCGGCCAACCCGAGGCTTCGGCCTCACAAATCGCCAAGCTCATCAGTTTTGATGCCGGCCTGACAAGCAAGGTGCTACGGCTGGTCAACTCCTCTGCCTACGGCTTCCAGCGGCAAATCAGCTCGGTACAGCATGCCATCATGATTCTGGGCTTTGGGCAGGTACGCGGCCTGGTACTGAGTGCCAGTATTTTAAAACTGTTTGAGAAAACCGAGGCCAGGGGCCTCGATTTGGAATGGCAATGGAAGCACGGGCTGCAGACGGCAGCCGTAAGCCGGCACCTCGCCCACAAGTTCAACATTCCCAACGGGGAAGACGCATTTAGTGCCGGGCTGTTACACGACATTGGCAAGATTGTACTGTCCGTCTACTGCAACGACGTTTACGGCAAACTGATGACGGGGTGCCGCCAGCAAACAATCAACACCCACGGCCCGGCTTTTTCCGAAGCCGAACAGGCGGTGCTGGGCCTGACCCATGCCCGTGTCGGGGCCGAAGTCGCCCAACGGTGGAAACTGCCGGCTTCGTTTATTGATACCATTCGTCACCACCACAGCCCCCAACTGGCCACAGACACCCCTGAACTGGTGTACGTGGTCGCACTGGCCAACTGCTTCTGCGCAACGGATTTAACCGATGTTCATCCCATTGATTTCGATCACATCCCCGATCACATCTGGCTGCCCGTCTTTGAATGGATGAACGCCGAGATGGATCCGCGCCAAGCCCTTGAGGAGCTGTATTGGGACGTGAAAAACGAGGTCGGCACCTGGCCGGATCTCAACGAGTTTTAGGGGCTGACACCCCGGCAACCTGAGGCGGTTACGCCCCAACATAACGGTTCTTATCGGCTACAGGATTTTGGTTGGGCTTAGGGGTGGGGTGGTTGGTTTTCTTGCGGCAAGGCGCTTCCTACTTCCAGCCGCCAAACCCGTAAGCGGCTGTAGCTTGTGGAGCCTCGACCGGTCGGCTAACAAAACAGCCGCTAAGGGTTTGTGCGTCTTCCCTCCGTCGCGCCAGCCGTCTATCGAATCCCAACCACCCCACCCCTGCGCACACGCGAGCGCGCCAGGGAACCAGGGGCAAAACCGATTGCCTCCCTAACTTTCTCGCTGCACCGATCAGCTCCCTTGGGGGAGGGGGTGCCGAGGGGGAGGGGGGATCTAGACGCCGCGCTTGGCCAGGACGGCCAAGTGGCGCGGCTAGGGTGAGCCGCAGTAGCGAGCCGCGGAGCCTACTTAATAACAGGCAAGAAACGAATGGGTTCTCTTTATGGCGAGCAGGCGGTGGCGAGGGCAGGATTGCCCGAGACACGCGCTTCGGCGAACATCCCCCTCCCCTCAGCGGGGGTTGGTAGGGGGCTGGCCCCCTACCAAAAACCCTACAGGGTTATGTCCCCGAAAAGCCTTTGGGTGGGTCTAACTCCCTGGCGAAAATCAAAAAAAGAAAAGCCTTCGGCGCACAGCCTATAAGAACCGTTATGAATCACCCCCCTGCTTTGTCCAACATTCATCAGTGTGACAACCGCTGTTCTGGCGTACACTGGGGCCAACGTCACAACCAACAAACGGGGAGCGCCAGCCATGACCAACCAAGCCATCGAGGATCTCAAAACCTATGTAGGTGGCCTGCAGGACTTAGGCCACGTTATGGGCCTGCTCAGCTGGGATATGGAAACACAGATGCCACCGGCCGCCGCCGATAGTCGGGGCAAGCAGATGGGCATCCTCTCCGAGCTGCACCACCAGAGAGCCACTGCCGATACCTTGAAGCACCTGCTCGAAACGGCCGAGGCAACCGGCAGCAACGCCCCTGTAGACAAGGCCCTGCTTCGCGAAGTACGCCGCCACTATGACCATGCCACCAAGCTACCCCAGGCCTTCGTTTCCGAACTGACCGAGGTGACGGCCAAGGCCCACCACGTATGGGTAGAGGCCCGACAAAAACAGGACTTCAGCCTGTTTGAACCCCTGCTGACCAAGATTGTGGCCATGAACCGGCAACAGGCCGACTACCTAGGCTGGGAAGGCTCGCCCCTAAATGCCCTGATGGACCTGTTCGAACCCGGCCTGACGGTCGACGAGGTAGACCGGCTGTTTAACCAGTTGCGTGCCCCCTTGGTCCAACTGGTGCAGGCCATCGGCAACAGCCCCCACCATGCCACCTGGCCCTTTGACAACGAACGGTTTGCCGAAGCCCAGCAAAAAGAGCTGACCGTTAAGGTGCTCGAGACCATGGGGTTCGACTTCAAGCGAGGCCGGCTCGACAAAGCGCCCCACCCGTTCTGCACCAACTTCTCCATTAACGACGTGCGCCTGACATCGCGCTATCACGAAGAGGATCCCTTCTCGGCCTTGCTGACCGCCATGCACGAAGGCGGCCATGGGCTGGTGGAACAACAGGCCGACATGGCCCTGGAACGTACCCCGCTGCCGGGCGCCACACTGGGTATCCACGAAAGCCAGTCGCGGTTGTACGAAAACATTCTGGGCCGGAGCCTGGCGTTCTGGACGTACCTAACCCCGGCCATCAAGGCCATGTACCCGGAGTGCGCGGCCATGCAACGGCTCGAAGCCCAGGACATCTTCCGCCTGGTCAACCGCGTCAAGCCGTCCTTTATCCGGGTCGAGTCGGACGAAGTAACCTACAACCTGCACATTATGCTGCGCTACGAACTGGAAAAAGCCCTGATTGAAAACCAGTTGCAGGTAGCCGACTTACCGGCGGCCTGGAACGAAAAAATGCAGGCCTACCTAGGCATTACCCCACCCAACGACAGCCAGGGCGTGTTGCAAGACGTACACTGGAGCGGCGGGATGATTGGCTATTTCCCCACCTATACCCTGGGCAACCTGTACTCGGCCCAGTTCTGGCATACCGCCAACCAGGACAACCCCACCCTGAACAGCGACATTGAACAAGGCAAGCTGGCCGTGCTGACCCAGTGGCTGCGCGACAAAATACACCGCCACGGCCAGGTGGATCTGCCTGCCGGCATCGTGCAGCGCGTAACCGGTCAAGCCCTCAACGCCCATTATTTTCTGGACTACCTCTGGGACAAATACACCCCGCTCTACCAGCTAAGTGAAACCCCCAGCTACAAAACCACCGTTTCCTAACCCCGTCATCCCATCCAGTACGCCCAACAGCCTATGTCCTTTTCCATTCCCTTCAACCCCATCCGATACCCCTGGCATTTCTGGCGGGTCTATGTGGTGCAGCCATTGTTCTGGTCCCTGGCGCTGCTAAGCCCGGTGCTGGGATTGTACCAAATGGATGTCATCCACCAGCGGCTAATCTTCCTGAACCATCCCTACCCGCTGGCCCCCCATACCCTGATGTTTTTGCCTTTGACCTTTTTCAGTACCGTGCTGGTAATTGGTATAACTTGCCTGTTTTATGGTCGGTTGTTCTGCGGCTGGGTGTGCCCGCACAACACCCTAACCGAGTGGCTGGCCCCGTGGCGTGCACTGGTTGGCCTGGCCAAGGCCCCCTTCGGGTTGGAACGACACTTTAACCAACGCCCATGGCTAAAATGGGTCGTCCGCACGCTGGCCGTGGTTTGGGGCTTCGTGGTGGCCTGGACCATCAGCACGCTGATCCTGTTTTACTTTGTCCCGCCCGACTGGTACTTTGGCCACTTTGGCCATTGGGACGTCGAGGTGGAGACCGGCACCTTTCATTACACCTTTGTGTTGCTCGCCGCCCATACCATCGCCTCGCTGGTAGGTACCTTTCTGTTGCTGGCTGGCCATGAATTCTGCCGAAACGCATGCCCTTACGGCCTGCTGCAATCCCTGTCCGCCTATGCCATCCCCATTTGGTGGCCGGCTGAAATCCGATTTCGCTATGGTGCCGATCAAACCCCATGCGGCCACTGCCGGGCATGCGAAACAGCGTGTCCCATCGATATTGATCCGCGCCGCAGCGAAAACCTGATTGTGGGAATCGGTGAAGGCTGCTTCAACTGTGGCCAGTGTATTGATGCATGCCGTGTCGTGCACGCCACCCGCCAGCTCGACAGCTTTTTGTTTTTCCGGCCACCGGGCCGTTACCCTGGCGAACCCAAAACCCGTGTGGGCCGCGATGTCGCCGAATAACAACCCCCTGCCGAAGCTTTACTCGTTAGGTCTTCCTGGCTGATTGGCGGCAGTGGTCATGGTTGCCTGGTGAATAAGATCGGCAGCCAGCCGGTAGCCCTGCGTGTTGAGATGGCGGGTATAGTACCCCAGCGGGTTCATCCGGCTTGATAGCTCGGCATACAAATCCACCACCGGCAAGCCAGCCTGTCGGGCCTCGGCCAGCACCTGTTCGTAAAGCGGGTAGGGGCCACGCCGTTCAAACGTCGGTTGTCCGGGGATATAGACAAACACCATGCGACTGCCATGCGCTTCGGCCTGCCCACGGGCCTCGGCCAGAACCTGCCCAAAACGTTTCAGCAAACGGGTCCTCGTTTTTTGAGGCAATGGTCGGTACGCCTTGCTTGGCCGGTTAAACGCATGCTTGATGGCCACCCTGATGTTAAGCAACGACAAAGCGGCCGTCGGGTCCTCGGGATGGCGTTGCTTGAATTCGGTTTTTCGCCGAGCCAGGTGCTCAAACGCATGCTCTCGAACCACTTCCAGCTCTGGGCCAAACCGGCGTATGCGATCAAAATAATGCTGGCGGTACTCGGGCGTCAGATACCGGTGTAACTCAGGGGTGTGCCACTCCGTCTTCAGGTCCGACAACAAAGCCCTTTCATCAGGATAATCATCATAAAGATTAGCCAGGTCGTTGCCCTCATAGTACAGCCAAACCACGGTGCCGGCACGGCCCACCTCGTAAAATTCCTTCAAGCTGGCCAGCTCCTTTAGCGGCCCATGGCCAGAATAGCCCATGTTAATCACCTTGTGCCCATGCTGCCGAAGCCGGCCAGCCAGGGTAGCTGGCTCGTTGTAGCACATGCCATGGGTAAACGAATCACCGACCAATAGCACATCGGCCGTTGGCTGATCCCAAACGGTATCGGGGTTTCTGAACCCGTACCGATCACTTTGGTAATCCACCCAGAACCCGTTTTCGTTGCACAGCAACGTACGGCTGTCGGGAATGCCCCCGAGCAGCACCAGCGACGCCCCGTCGGGTTGATGCAGGGTGGCAAACAGGTTGTAGACGGTTGCCCTCGGGTCCGTGGCCCGCATGGCCTGCCATGCGTCATAAACCAAATCGGGGCGTCGGTGCCTGGGCTTGGCCACCCCCATGTAGGCATCGGCCAGCCAAAGACTACCTATCAACGAGGTCAGTGCCAACAAGGCGTTCAATCGGTGCTGGTGCCATAGCACGTTGTGATACACCGGCCATGCCCAGCACAGCACCCATGCCCCCAGCAGCACGGGCAACAGTAGCCCAAGCACCTCCTTGACCTGGGCCGTAGGTGGTTGATGAACAAACGCCACGACGCCAGCCATCCAGGATCGATCCCCCACCAGCAGAGTCAGCAGACACACGGCCAGGGTGGCATAAAACAGCCCGTGGTACAGGCGGTACACACGAGACAAACAAGACACCACACGTGAGATGCCCCGCGTGAAACGATCGGGTAAGCCCCCCATTTTAGGCTCGTTCCTCAATAAACCGGGCAATGGTCTTACCCGCGCCCCCATCGGTGGCCTCGGCAAAGGCAAAGGAGACGACAGCCGGCTGGTGCTTTAAAAAGTCCCAAACCGCCTTTTGCAACACCCCCGTTCCCTTGCCGTGGATGATATGCAACTGGGCCACCGATTCGCGCAAGGCCCCATCGTAAGCCAATGCCAACGCTTGCAAGGCTTCGTCACGGGTCATGCCCCGCAGATCAATTTCCTGTTTATACACCCCAACCGTTGCAGAGGCTACCGAACCCGAGAACCTTGACTGCCGACTAAATTGCCGGGCACGCCATTTCCGTTCGTCCGCCTTGCGGTGATTCACCACGTCCTCAATCCCGATGGTGCTCGTGATCATACCGGCCTGGATGGTCAACTGCCCCTTCTTCGGGTTCAGCTCCGTAATGCATCCCGTAATCTGCAAGTCGCGGCTTTCCACCTCGTCGCCCACGGCCAGCTCGTCGAGGGTAAAGGTTTTGTGGGGATACAACTGCGCCTGCTCGTCGGCCATCGTTTCGGAAAATGTTTGCCGAGCCTGGGCCAACCGACGCCCCATCGCCGACAGCTCCGCCGGGTCTGCATGGATGGACGGGTCCCGAAGTTGTTTTTTCAGATCGTTCAATTCCATCTCGACCGACTGCAGTTTGTCCTGCAAACTTTTCTTGAACAGTTCGAGCGCCTTCTTTTTTTTCTTTTCCAGCTTGTCCAACTCGCTTTGAACCGTTTGTTCCTTTTGCTGCATCTCGCTCGCCAACCGTTCGCTTTCGCGCAACTGCCGGCCCACGGCCACCTGCTTTTCCTCCAGCTCGCTGACCAGTTGCATCGGCGTGGAGGCGGCCGTCGGTTCCAGCTGCCGGGCATAGGCAATAATCGATGGATCGAGCCCCAGACGTTCGGCAATATCCAGGGCGTGGCTGGTTCCGCTAACCCCCAAGCTCAGACGATAGGTGGGCTGCAGGCTCTGGGTATCAAATTCGACACTGGCGTTGACATAATGTTCCAGCTGGTAGGCCACCAGCTTGAGGTGGCCCAGGTGGGTGGTTACCAGCACCGAGGCTCCGCGCTGGGTAAAGTAGTGCAGCAGTGACTGGGCCAGCAGGGCCCCCTGTCCGGGATCGGTACCGGCACAGATTTCATCAATCAGCACCAGCGCCCCCTGCAAATCCGGGCGCTGGCAAAACGATCCCAGGCGACGGATATGCCCGGAAAACGTCGACAGGTTCTGCACCAGATCCTGGCTGTCGCCCATATCGCACAACACCGGCTGGAAACGCGACATCCGTGATCCTTCCTGTACCGGCAGGTGCAACCCCAGTTGCATCATCACGCTGCACAAGCCAACCAGCTTGAGGGTTACCGTTTTGCCACCGGTATTGGGACCGGTAATAATCATGGCCCGCTGCGGCGGCAGCATCACAATGTCATTGGGCACCACGGCTGCCTCGGCATCGATGGTCTTGTCATGCTGCAACATCAGCACCGGATGCCGGGCCTGCCTCAAGTCCATGGTTCCGTCCGCCTCGGCCAGCACCACCGGGTTGGCACGAAGCTGCCGACTTAACTGGGCCTTGGCCAGCAGCACATCAAGCTGCCCGACGGTGTCATGAAACACCAGCAGGTCGGCAGCCAAGGGTTCAAGGGCCTGGCTGACCACTTTAAGCAAGCGCTTGGCCTCGGCCCGCAAATCGGCTTCAAGGGCGACGAGCCGGTTGTTCTGCTCGGCAAACACCTTGGGTTCCACAAACAGGGTAGCCCCACTGCCGGACGTATCAAGCACGGCCCCCGGCACGTCGCTGCGGTGCTCCACCTTAACCGGCACCACCTGCCGGCCGTCGCGTTCGGTTATCAACAAGTCCTGCAGGTACATCTGCTGCGGGGGCCGACGCATCCAGCCGTTCATCGAATCGCGCAACGTCTGGCGTAAGGTGCTTCGGGTCTGGTTCAGGTTGGCCCACGTGTCGCTGGCATGGTCCTGAAATTGCCCTTCGACGGTAAAAACGGCCTGAAGGCTGTCAATCGCCTCGTTAGGCAGACTCAAGTGCTCCACCAGCGGCCACAGGGCCGGGGTTTGCGATCGGCTTCGGTGCTGCACAAAAAACCGGGCCAACTGCCGGGCCTGCACCAACCCGTCGAGCAGCAAGCCTCCGTCTTTGGCACTGCCCAACTCACCCCCTTTGGCCAGGCGTTTCAGCAAAGCCTCCATATCGCCGGCAGGCTGGTTGAACGGGGCCCCGTAGCGAACCAGCAACGTCTTGGTCTCCTCAACCTGGGCCTGGGCCTGCACCAGGGTTTGATCATCGGCACAGAACAGGCGATCCACCGCCATGGCACGTTGGCCGTTGGCCGTGGTGCAGGCAGCTTTCAGCCAGCTTTCCAGGATGGGCCAATCCAGCGTATCGAGGGTCAACGCATCAAAACAAACCGGGCTCAGGGCGTCTGGCGATACAGTTGTCGATTCATCAGAATGGGTTTGCATAAGTGAAGCACCGACTGTGGCGTTAAGTCCGTCATGCAAGGGTACTGGTGGCCACAGCTAATGCGCATACGGCATGGACGGCACTTGAGATTGTCGACGGTGGCAACCTCGACCATGGTTTGATCTCGGGGGATGGGCGCCCACTGAACCGGATCGGCCGGGCCAAACAAGGCCACCACAGGGCGATTCATGGCAGCCGCCATGTGGATCATACCAGAATCGTTGCCCACCACTAAATGTACGTGACGCAAAAGGGCCATGCTGTCGCTCAAGTTGGTTTTTCCGCACAGGTTCGTACACCGTGCCCGTTGCTCTGCCGTCAAGTTAGCCATCAGCAACTGCACCGTCGGGTTGTCGGCCTGGGTCCCCAAAAACAGCAGATGGGCGTCAAAGCCGTTAATCAGGTCCCGGGCCAGTGTGGTAAAAGACTCAATGGGCCAGCACTTGGCCGGGTTGGTACTGGTGGTATGCAACACCACCAAAGGTTGCGGCAACGGGTCTGGCAACTTCGACAGCGGGGCCGGCCGGGCCAACCAGTCCACGGCATCCAGTTCCAGGCGGGTATAGTTCGTACTGATCCCGAGCAAATCCATGAAACACGTGGCCTCATGCACCTCGTCAGGGCGATACCGTACCGACTGCGTCAGCAGCCAGCTCCGGCCCTCCGTCCCGAAGCCAATACGCTCACTAATCCCGGCCAACCTAACCAACAGCGCGCTGGAAAGCGATCGTTTCAAAATATAGGCCCGGTCATAGCGCCCCTTGCGCAAGATCCCCAACGACTTGAGCCACCCATCCTGCCGCGGCTCGAACGCCACGACCTCGTCCACATAGGGACATTGACGCATCAATTCCACGCATTCGGGCCCCGTCAGCAGGGTAATATGCGCCTTGGGCGCACTGCGCCGCAGGGTTTTAAGAAAGGGCAGGCTCAGCAGGGTATCGCCTATAAAACGATAGCGCAGCACGGCAATCCGATCGGGGGGTGCATCGAGCAAGGACTGTCGCAGATCATCATCCATCATCTATCGATTAACCACCACGCTTTAACCTCCACGCTTTAAGAACCGCCCCCTGACACTCACGCCGATTCATCCCCGTCCTGGGCCGAAGCAGCCCCTACCGGTTCCTGTACCTCGCCGGAAACGGCAACGGCAGCGGCAGCCTGGTGGTCGGCAAGCTGGGCAGACCGGGCCACCATCAGGTCGTCGAGCAACCGCTGCCAATCAAACATCGGTTTCATCTCGAAGATGAAAAAGCGGTTCAGGAATTCCGGGATGATCAGCGACTTGATCTTCACCCAGTCCTTGCTGGTGGTAATCACCACGCAGCGGTGATAGTTCTTGAGCAGCAACATAATGTCTTCAATGTCGCCTTTGACGTACTGGTGGTGATCGGTAAACCGCAGGTGGGTCACCATATCGCCCTTAAGCCGTTTTTGCGACTCACTCTCCAGCGTGTCGGGATGGGCGATACCGGACAAGATGGCGTAAGGCGTGTCGTCCATCTCCACAAAACTAAGCAGGCGTCCACTAAAGGGATGGAAAAGATGAGACGCCTGGAACGGACATTCCCATACGGGTTTGTCTTTTCTCGCGTAGCGATCCAGCAGGGCATTGACCTTGTTGGCGACATCCAGGTGGATATTTTTCGTCAGTATGACATGGGTGGCCCGATCCACGGCGGCCAAGGGTTCGCGCAACGGCCCAACCGGCAACAGGTGACCGTTTCCAAGCCCTTTACTGCCATCAATCAGCAGCACGTCAAGGGTTTTGGTCAAACCAATGTTCTGGAAGCCGTCGTCCACAATAACAATATCGGGCTGGTAATCCTTGACGGCCCACTCGATGGTCTTTTTGCGGTTCTTACCCACAATCACGGTGCCGGTGGTCAGGTGTTGCTGGATCAAAAACGCCTCGTCCCCGTACCTCGGATCGGTGGCCTGGGCATACACCTGCGGTTGGCGCGCCGCATACCCCCGGCTGAGGATCACCAACTTGTAGCCTTGTTCTTCGAGGTAATGGGCCAGGGCAATGACAATGGGGGTTTTGCCCGTACCACCCGTCGTCAGGTTGCCAATACTGATAACCGGCACGTCCACGGTAACCGGCTTAAGCCAGCCCAGCCGGTAGGCGGCATAGCGAAGCGCCACCCCAAGCCGGTACGTCCACGTCAGGGGCAACAGCAACTTGGCCATCAGCCTTGAACCACTGTCCGTCCGGTAATGATATCGCGTTATGGATTGCAATGAATAAAACCTTCAACCGTCGCCGTCTGACTTATGCGACCTATAATAAAAGAATGAGCTATTTACAAGATATATCAAGTATAAAACAACAATACCGGGAATGGTTTGGTGTGGCCCGAAGCCAACTGGAAACCCAGTTTGCTCAGTTAAGGGAAGACTTTGCCTGCCCCGATTGTGACAAAGAAGCAGCCTCGGTTACATCCCCCGATATACCCAATCATGAAAACCCCATGCCCGACATCACCCGGCCCACCCACCCCGGCTGTGGCTACCGCCCATGGCAGGAAGCCGTCAAGGCCTACCTCATCCAGGATGTCGGTTTCAAGATAAACCACCAGCTGGCGGCTATCGTCGACCAACGCAACGTGCAAGGGCAGTGCCACATGTGCGGGGTGTGCTGCAAGCTGGCCAGCTCCGAGTTCAGCTTCGAAACGCTCAAACAGAAGGCCCAGGCCGGCGACGAGTTTGCCCGGCAATTCACCTCCATTTTTGTCCCCTACGAGTCCATCGACGACGTTCAGGCTGAATTTCCCGACCTGGTGGCCGACATGCTCAGCCAAACCGAGTTGAAGGACGTGCACTTCTACCATTGCCCCTACCTGGGCCAAGACAACCGCTGCACCATTTACAACGATCCGAGGCGCCCAAAAATCTGCGACGAATACCCACAGACCCCACTGACCCTGATGTACAAAAACTGCGGCTACCAGCCCTGGCGAACCGCCCAGCTACCGGCCATGCTGATGGCCCATGCCACGCTGGAGCTGTGTACCTACTACGTGGACAAGATTGACTCGGCGCTCAACGCTTCCTAAACACAACCTCTGGCCAAAATTGACCAGATGACCCGCACGCCTCCCCGTATCCAAGGCCTTTGGGCCGGTTTGTCATACAATAAGAACAGGCGCCCCTAGCCTCCTGTTTCCCGTTTGTTAGTCCCATCCCTGATTATGAGCGAACCCGCCTCCACCAACCCCGTCCCGTCCCAGGGTCCCGACAGCGCACCACAGGCACCACAGCCCGTGCGCCGGGCATCCATTTCCCTGCTTACCTGTCTGGCCGAATCCGTGCGGCTAATGAACATGTTTTACGGGCTGATCTACCCGGTATTCCTGTATTTCATTCTGGCCTCCATGACCCTGAGTCCCCTGCTCTCAAGCACCGCCGCCCCAAACAGCCTGTCGCCCTCGCCGGCCTGGGTGCTGCTGATGCTGTGCTACCTAGCCCTCTGGTTTGTCTTTCAGTCCGGCTGGCATGCGGCCATGGTGGCCGGGGTTCGGTTCTGGGTAAAGGCCTTGCCCAACCACCAACTGAGCCAGCCCGACACCACCGATACCGTCGATTTGTCCACCAGCGATCTCGCCCAGGTCCCCCGCGGTATCCTGCAGTTGTTCAAGGCTTTTGGCCTGGGCCTGGGTGAATACGGCATGCGGTTTCTGTTGACTGGCCTGCTCTGGTACGTTTTGGCCCTGGCCCTGCCCTCGCTGGCATTGACGGTGGTAGGCCTCAAGTTCATCGGGGTACCCAAGGGATTTGTGACCCTGTGGCAACAGGCTCTGGGCGATCCGGGCATGACCGTCAACCAGTTGGCCCAGGCCCTCAACCAGCTTGGTCCGGCAGAACTGGCCCAGTTGAACCACTGGGGCTGGCTGATGCTGGCCATGGCTGCCGTCATTCTGGTGACCAACGCCCTGTCGCTGTTTTGGCCGCAATTTCTGGTCCTGTACAACCTGAATCCGCTTAAAACCCTGTGGCACAGTGCCCGCTTTTCCCTTAAACACTGGCCCTGGGCGCTGGGTATCGGTATCCTCTACGGTTTGGCCTTTATCATCATCCTCGTTCTGAACAACTTGTCCGACCTGACCAGTATCCTGGCCGGGCTGCTGCAGATGTTCTTCATCATCCAAATGAGCGTGCTGGGCTTCCTCGTTGTACTGCGCTTGGAGGGGACGGGAACCGACTCGCCGTTTAGCCCGACCGGGACGTAACGGAGGCTGAAGCATCACCCCATGGCGTCATCAACAGCCGCAACCGTGCAAAACACCCCCTTGAAAGTGGTGGTACTGGGCCCCACGGCCACCGGCAAAACCGCCTTGGGCGTGGCCCTGGCCAAGGCCCTGCAGACCGACGTCATCTCGTTCGATTCGCAACTGGTTTACCGGGAGTTGGCAATTGGCGTGGCCAAGCCCACCGAAGCCGAACGCCAGGGAGTGGTGCATCACCTGATGGACTGGGTGGACCCCACCCAGCGCTGCTCGGCAGGCACCTTTGCCCGCAAGGCCGCCAAGCTGCTGGCCAGCTTCGAAGCCCAGCAACGGCCTGTGGTACTGGTTGGCGGCACAGGATTCTACCTGCGTGCCCTCTTCGACCCCGGCCATGTGCCCCCCGTTGCCATTGATCGCGACTTCCGCCAGGCCATCGCCGACCGACTAAAAGCCTTTCCCGACACGGATCTGCACGCCGAATTGCACCGGCTTGATCCGGTACGGGCCGGGCAACTGCACCCCAACGACACGGGCCGGCTCATCCGAGCCCTCGAAATCATTGCCGCCACCGGCCAGCCCATCCCTCCGCTCGAAGCGGACGGATCACAAAACCGCTGGGCCATGGCCGACGACATTTGCCTGATAGGCCTGCGATTTGCCGACCGGACCGCCCACATCCGCCACATCGAGGCCCGGCTGCAGGCCATGATCGAGGTCGGCTTCCTTGAGGAAACCCAGGCCATACTAAACACCTACGGCCACTGCCAGGCCCTGCAGCACGCCCATGGCTACCCGGAACTGGTCGACGTCATCGAAGGCCGCCGCAAGCTACCTGACGCCATCGAACAAATCGGCATCAACATCCGCCAATACAGCCGACGACAAATGACATGGTTTCGATCACTGCCCAACGTGCAGTGGCTTGACGTTGACCGGCATGACCCGCAAACCATTGTAACGATTGCCTTGGAAACCCTTCACAAACGGAACAAAACCCGATCTTAATGTTTTTTTAATAATATAAGTTCTTTTCAATGGTTATTGGTGTTCTCTTAGGAAGGTTTGCCCGTTATGTGTTCGTTTACGGTCAATGATGTGACCTTTGTGCCCTCGCCCAGCTTGATTAGCCACCTTAAACGGGCCATGGTGCTGTTTGTCCTCGAACAGCACTTATCCCACCGGTCCCACCGGCGGCATCAGTCGGCAGAAACCCGCTCGGCTTCGGCGGTTATCAAGAATTACGTCCTCTCGCCCGACCCGTTTGTCCTGGCCGTTTAATAAAAATCGTTTAAACGGGTTATCACCCGGTAACGGCTGCTGGTTGTGCACGCCCGCGCCAAAAGCCGCAAACGCCGCTAATATCCGGCAGGCGGGTATTGGTGAGGCGGATACCCGTGCGGGGGATACCCATGCGGCGGATAATGTGAATGGGGCGGATGCGGTGAATGCGGCGGATGTCCACTACCCGAAGGTTGATGGGGCGGCTGATTGTTGGGATTCTTCTTGAACCAGCCGGGAATGGTCTTGGTAACCAGGTGCTTGATGCCACCCAGCAAGCCTTTTACCCCTTTATAGGCCCAGTAAAGCGGGTTGATATTGCGCACCCCGGGCAAAAACGAGATGCCTAAAGCGGCCACGGCCATGGGCAACAGGACACAAAAGCCCAGGGCTGCGCCAAACACCTTCAGGCCCAACATCAGGGCCGCACCACCCAACAGCCACTCCATACCGGGAATATAAAATTTGGACGACGGCTGGGCCCCACGGGCCCCCTTGGGGGTCTGGCCAAAACTGACGGCATCCACGGCCCCGGCTTTAAGCAGGGGCGAAACAGCCGTGGGTGAAGACGACTGAACAGAAGATGGAGAAAGATTGTAGGCAGAAGCAGCAGGCGACTGGGCTGAGGGCAAAGACACAGGCAACGTCATCGGGAAGGGGGTGTCCTTATATCCTTAGAGGCAACCTTGATGGCTACCTTGGAGGGCGGGGCGATTGAACCGAGACACACCGTGGCAATACGGGCCATTTGGCGTGTCATCTACCCCTATAAGGCCCCTGAAGGTAAAAAATTGCTAGTTGGTGCAGAAATCCGTTGCACGCCCGCCCTTACCGAGACCACAGCATTGGGCCGTTAAGACACGTAGCCTTCGCGCATGGCCACCACAGCCGCCTGGGTGCGGTCATCCACACACATTTTTTGCAAAATACTGTGCACGTGGGCCTTGGCCGTCGCCTTGGTAATATACAACTGTTCGGCAATTTCGGCGTTGGTCATCCCTTCCACAATCAGGGTCAGTACTTCCATTTCGCGCTGGGTTAACGGACAATCCTGGGGCAGGGCCGTCGGCTTGGCAGCGTCTGCCGATCCGGCAGACATAGAGGCCATATCCTTGCCCTTGAACTGGCCCAGCACAATGCGGGCAATGGCCGGATCAAGCCAGGCCGTGCCTTCGTCAACCGCCTGGATAACCGTTGAGAGGGTTTCCGGGGGAATACCCTTCATGCAGTAGGCATCGGCACCGGCCCCCAAGGCGGCCAGCACGTCACGTTCCTCGTCCTTGGACGTCAACATAATGACCTTCAGGTCCGGCAAGGCTTCCTTAACCTGTTTTGTCGCCTCAATGCCGTCCATTTCCGGCAAACCAATGTCCATCAGCACCACATCGGGGCGCATCTGGCGAATTTGAGACACGGCACTCTGGCCATCACTGGCCTCGCCAATCACGTCAATGGTGGTTTCCTTGCTCAACAACATTTTCAAGCCCACCAGGGTCATCTGGTGGTCTTCAACCAGAAACACCTTAATGGCTTTGGTTTGTTCCGTCATGGGCCTGCAGGTCCCTTCTCCAATCACACAGAAACCGTGGTGGAGGGTTCCACCAATGGTCCCATTGTACCGGTATCAAGCGGTTATGGCTACGGCCATGGGCACCAAACACCCGAAAACAGCCCCAGACGGTTTCTTAACGGATTAAAAACAGCATTCAAGGTTTGAACAGGGCTGTCGATACCATCCATAACCTGCGTCCATGCTTTGGTACATTGACGCATTGGCCAAGGCAACGTTAAAACATTTTTATTTCTTCTCATTTCTTCTCAGAGACAAGCGTTTAGGGGCAAGCTGTGTCAAAGGCAACCGTTGTCAACTACACCAAAATGTTCAAGCTCGTGTTTTTATCACTGGGCTTTGTCACGCTGTTTTTGGCCGTGTTGTTGCTGATGACGAGCAACCAGTCCGAGGTCAACCAGCAATACGGATCCGGTTACCGGAAGATGTACGAGGAGCACGGGTATCAAACCCCTCGCCACGAACTACGGGCCCCGGAATTCAAGGAAAGCAACGAGTACAAAATGAAGGGCAAGCGCTTCAGCAGCTACTAAACCCTTACTAAACGAAAGGGCCTGGTTAGCTGTTGGTGGGTTTGGGCGGATAAACCGGAATCTCGACGGTCATGGTCGTGCCATGTCCGACGGTGCTTTCCACATGGATGGCCCCATGGTGCTTTTCCACAATTTTGTAGCACAGGGCCAGCCCCAACCCCGTGCCCACGCCCACGCCCTTGGTGGTAAACCCAGGGTCAAACACCTTGGCACGGTGGGCTTCGTCAATCCCCATACCGTTGTCCGTCACGGCAATGGCCACCGATTCGGCCGACGGGTCGTACGTGGTGGTCAAGATAATGTGGCCCTGGTGGGTGGGTAGCCGTTCGCGCTTCTCGTTAATCGTCTGGATGGCGTTGACCAGCAGGTTCAAAAACACCTGGTTCAGCAAGCCCGCAAAACAGGTGACGGCCGGCAGGTTACCAAAGCGTTTTTCCACGGTAATGTGCCCTGCCAGGGATCGCTGGGCCAGCATCAGCGTGGCCTCCAACCCTTCGTGCAAGTCCACGTCCTTCATATCCGACTCGTCGAGGCGGGCAAAGTTGCGCAGGTTTTTGACAATCTCTTCGATACGTTCGGTGGCCATGCGGTTAAGCCCCAGCAGGTCGGAGGCCACGCGTTTGTACTTGTCGCGATCCGCCTCGCTACACCCGGCCCCGCTTAACGTCTCAATGCATTTGAGCACCGTGTCCTCGTTGGCCATGATGGTGCCCAGCGGTGTGTTAACCTCGTGGGCAATACCGGCCACAAACTGGCCGAGTACCGCCATTTTTTCCGACTGCACCAGGTGCATCTGGGTTTGCTGCAGCTCAAGCAGGGCCACTTCCAGCTGCTGGCGCTGCTGCTCGGTTTCGTGAAACAGGTTGGCTTGATGCAGGGCCACCGACATATGTTCGGCCAGCGCCGTCAGCAAGTCGATGTCGTCCGAAACCCAGGCCCGAAAAGTATCGCATTGCTGCAAGCTAATGGTGCCCACGAAGGCCCCGTCGGGCGCCAGCTGGATAGGAAACACCGCCAGGCTCTTGAGGCCGCACAGCTCAAACAACCCGTCGTCAAAGGTGTAATCGCGCACGTCATTAAGCACAAACGGATTGTACTGGCCGCTGTTGTCCTGGCGGTTTCTAAACAGGCGATGCTCGAACTGGGCCAGTTGCGCCGTGTTACCAATGGGTGAAATACCCGGCAGAGTGTACTGAAAGCACTGGTGAAACGCCAGTGCATCCGCCGATTCAGCCAGCCGCCCCCAATAGGAAATAATGCACCGGCTGACGCCCAGCACACGGCCCACCTCGTCGACGGTGGTTTGCAGAATAGTTTCAATATCCAAACTGGTTCGGATGGCCTTGGTAATGTGGTTAATCAAAAACTCGCGGCTGGCCTGGTTCTGGGTTTGCCAATACAGCCGGGCGTTTTCAACGGCCACGGCCAGCTGCTCGGAAATGTCTTCAAGCAGGTTAATCGACTCCGGGCTAAAATCGCCGCCAGCCAGATTGATAAACCCGATGACGTACCCCTTGGCAATCAGGGGAACCACCAGGTTCGTTTCCTGTGCGGCATCGGCAATCAGGCTGGGCTTTACTTCCAGTTCCGGCTGACGGTGCAAAATAAGCGACTGGGGCTGGTGCAGCAAATCGCTCATCAACGAATCGTAGCCTACAAACTCCTGCACGTCGCCCTGTATATGGGCCTGGCCTGTTTCATCAAGCTTAACCACCACCTTGGTAATGTTCTGCGTATCGTCCAGAATGACAATGGTACCCGACGCGTAGGGGATAAAACGCTGGATTTCCTCGGCCAGCGTGTCAAAAATCTCGTCGAGAATCAGCGAGGCGTTGACGGCCTTGGAGATAATCTGGAAAAACGCCAGGCGCATCTCCGCCTCGCCCATCGGCGTCCACTCCAGCAGCAAGGCATCCGAGTCGTAGGGACCGGCCTTTTCGTTTAGCGTAATCAGGCGGGCCTTAAGCAGCGTCCCCTGTGGCGTGACATGCACCTGCGACCGATGCCCCGAAAAATGCAGGGCCTGAAAAATCTCGAGCACGTCGACGTCGGCCAGCTGATCGGAGTACAACGGATTGTGTCGCACAACCTGGCCATTGGGCCGCACGATGGCAGCCGGATACTGGTTGGACAACGGGATCATGTGACCGGGGATAGACACGGGCGACGACGGTATCCTTGCTTCTGACGTAACAAACACGGGCTATCGGTTAAACAGTGGTTCGGCATCGTGTTGGCGCTATGCACAACCCATGCTGAACCAGTGAGCCTAGGGGAGCCCTGATGCGCTTAACTAGCTCTAACCTACCTTGAACGCTATGATGAGGGAAGATTCCCCTTTTATCATGACCCACCCCTACAGCAGCCAAGCAAGAAGGACCCGCACACGGCTATGATTCGTCTGGGTATCACCGGCACCATCGGATCGGGCAAATCCACGGTCGGCAAACTCCTGACCGAACTGGGAGTGCCCGTCATCGACACCGACACGGTGGTACAACAGCTGTACGAAAACAGCGATGCACTGAAAGCGGATTTCAAGGCCGCCTTTGGCCCACACGTCTACGCCACCCTGCTCAACGAAAAAGGCCAGCTCGACAAAACCCGCCTTAGACCGCTGGTGTTTGACCACCCCGACCACCGCCAAACCATTAACCGGCTAGTCCACCCACGCGTACGCGAGCAGGTGGACGCCTTCTTTGCGGCCGACACCCTGGCACTACCCATGGCCAACCAGTTACGCGCCGTGCTGGTGCCCCTGTTGTTTGAATCCGACGCGCTTTTTGAAACCGACACAAAGACCCGCTATGATACGGTATGGGCAGTCGTCACCGACGAAGCCGTCCTTGTTGAACGTCTGATGGCCCGAGACCACTGCACCAGGCAGACGGTGGAGAACAAGCTGGCCGCCCAATGGCCGCAGTCCCAAAAAGCAGCCATGGCCGACACGGTGATTGACAACAGCGGCACCCTCGAAGAAACCCGCCAGCAAGTCCATGCCGCCTTGGCGGCCTTGTGTCCGGCGATACTGGAAAGCGTGTAACCCCCCTCCTCCCCTCATGAGCTTATTCTTCCCCAAAACACGACACACCCCCCTGGCGACCCTGTTGACCGGCCTTTTGCTGACCGGAACCGCCATGG
>JAGQHJ010000019.1 GCA_020431915.1 Cyanobacteria bacterium HKST-UBA04
ACCTTGTTCTTCTCCATTGTTTTTGGTGCCTTACTTTGCGTGACGCTGGCCGTGGGCCTGATGCCCGCTGCCCAGGCGGATCCCGGCAACACCCTGGAAAACCCGGCCGCCACCACCAACGTGCCTTACCATCGTGGGGGCCGGAGCATTTTCAAGAAAAAACGTTCCACGCCGACGACCGCTATCCCGGCAGAGCAGGACATCCATATTCCAGGCGAGCAAAGCAGCTCGTCGGCCCTGGTGGATGAAAGCGGCAGCAAGCCAAGCACCGCCAGACCCAAGGCCACCAGCATGACCGATTACGAGCGGCGCAAGGCGCAATTTCCCAAGGGACACCTAGGCCAGCCCTAGGCACGCGATACGCCAGCCCACCTAACCGCCTTTTCCATTTCTTTCTCCATAGCGCCCCTGCACACTCGGCACGGGGCGCTATTTTACAAGCAATCCGTGGGAAGGCGATGGTTTTATTGGTTTTAGCCTCACACACAGGTACCACACAACGCCCCCGCCCGTTTCTCCATGGTCAACCCACTCCGTATTCCCGCCTGGGTACAGCAGGTCAATACCTTCCAGCGTCTGGCCATTCTTAACAAGGCTGTACTGGACGTGGCCGGCATGGATGTCCCCATCATTGCCCTGGCCAAAAACAACGATGAACGCAAGGAGCGCCTGTTCCGCCAGGCTTTGATCCTGGTGGGTACCTTTCTGCTGGCCCCACTACATGCAGCCCTTGTATACCGGTTATTTGGCCAGTCGCTCCCCGACAAGCGACTGCTGCAACTGCCGTATAAAAACCTGCTTTCAGTCCGGGCACTGAAGGAAGGTACCGTGACACTGTACCGCCAAACACTTAAAAGCCCCCTACCCAAGCGGCTTATGCCTCGGCTAAACGAGGCCTTCAGGAAACGGCTCATCCGGGCCAAAACCGGTTTCCTAATTACCGACCTGATGCTGATGGGGGTGTTGCTCAGCAACGTCGGCTGGTTAAAAAACCTGTTTGGGCGTGCTCTCAGTGGCAATAAACAGTTTAGCGGGGAGCGGGGTATTGTGGGGCAACAGCAACTCGACCGCCTGTATGCCGCCGAGGCCCAGGGACCACATGTCAGCGAACAATTCAAAATGGCCCTGACCAGTATTCTAGGAGGAGCCGTGCCACTGGGTATTGGGCTTTTACTGCGCCACGCCCTAACTCACCCGACCTCGGCCGGGGGTGGTCTGTTCAAACTGGCCAGGGCGTGGAGCCCTCGGTTCGATTACCAGTTCAAGTGGGGGGTCCCATGGCTAGCCAACCTCTCGTTAGCCGCCATTACCCTGTGCAGCGACGTGGCAGAAGTCGCGGCCTCAAGGAGTCCTAGGGAACTTCGCGAAAATCTGTTGATTCGCCCCATCGGTTTTGTCAGCTTCATGTTTGGCGACCTGATTTGGATGAAACTGCTGACCAGCTTGTTCGGGGCACCAAAGGGGCTCAAGCAAACCCTGTCCGTAAACCAAGCGCTGCAAACAGCCCCCATGGCCTTAAAAGCAATTGCAGGCAAGCGTGCCGCAGGGTTCTACCTGCTCAGCTTCCTGCTTAATACCGCCACGTTGTCGGGCATCATTCTGCTGGCCAATCACCTCACCCGGCGGTCGGTTGCAGAAAAGGCGGCCCGTTTACCCGCCAAGGCCCCCACACGGCCACCACCTACACCATTTAAACGAACCGGGGCCGTGCCATGGCCGGGCCATTCAACATGGCCCGATCGGCGGTCGATACCTCAACACACAGCCCTTGTTGAGGAACACAGCCCCTATGGATCCCTCCAATCCTTCCAGTCATTCCATCAGTGCCCCTTGTGATTCATACCCGTTCAGCCTGCCTCAGTGCCGGCCCGACGAGCCCATTCGCCTGCTTCTGCTTAGTTCCGAAGCCATGGCCCTGGCCCTGATGGACGGCATGACCGGCCAACCGCAGGTTGTCGAACCCGTGGGGTATTTCCCCGTCAGCCAAACCAAAAAAGGGGCCTTCCTGGCCCGAAGCAGCGACGAGGCCGCCATCCAGGCCAAGGCCGAAACCTACGGTATTGAGCGCCTGGACGTCACCAGTGTCAACGGCCCCGCCTTCCGAGCGGTACTCGACACCCTCAAGCCCCACGTCGTGTTTGTCTGCATCTGGCCCGAAATCATCAAGGCCACCACCCTGGCCCATGCCATCGACTATGGCCATGGCCACTGGCCGGCCACGTTCATCAACTGCCATGGGTCGCTGCTGCCCAAGTACCGAGGGGCACGGCCTTACCTGGCCGCCATCTTCAACGGCGACACCCAGGGCGGCTACACCTTCCACCTGATGGACGAAGGGGTGGACACCGGCGACATTCTCTTCCAGGAATCGTTTGGCCTGGCACCGAACGAAACCCGCACGTCCTATTTCGAGCACAGCGTGGCCAAAGTCGGCCAAGCCATCGGGCCTTTCCTGGCCGACCTGAAAGCAGGCCGCATTGTGGCACGGAGCCAGGGTGGCGAAGCCAGTTACGTGCCCCAGCAAAAACCCCACTGGGGCTGGATCCAGTGGCACCTGGAGCCGCAGGTCATCGAGCGACGCATCCGGGCCATGGCCCGCTACGTCAACCTGTTGACCACCCTCAACAACGTTTTGCTTGGGTTTGAAAACGGCCACCTCGTCCAAGCCGAGGCAGAGGAACCCGTCACCCTGGTGCTGGAGAAAAACCCTCGGCCCCGGTTCCAGTACCAGCCGGGCATGGTCGTGGCCAACACGCCGGAAGGCATCACCGTGGCCACCAACGACCCCGGCACACACCTGCTGCTGACCAAACCGATGGTGATGAACATGCTCCCGTCCGAGTCCTCGCGGATGATCAACACCATTGTGCCGGGCCACCAGTTCATCAGCCCGTTCTTTGACATGGAATTAACCTAACGCGCGCCGGCACCCCACACCCGGTTTTTGCACTGGCGGCACACGGCCCCGGCAATATCGACGGCTGCCCGGAAAACGTATTCCGGCAGGCTGCGAATCAGCCGGGAAGGCCGACCCGAGGGCCGGGCCGAAACCGGTACGGTAACGGTGGACAACCCAAGCCAACCGGCCTGAAGCAAAGTTTCGGCCGTATACGTATAGCGCGACCGAATCTGGAATTGGCTGGCCGCTTCCTTGCTGTACGCCCGAAAGCCGCTGGGCACGTCGTACACGTTTAATCCGCTCAGGCAACGCACCACAAAGCTGCCCAGCCAATGGCACACCCCGTAGGCCAAAGACGTGGTCCGGCCGGTTCGCTGGCGTTCGCCCACCACCACATCGGCTTGCCCGGCCACAATGGGACGAACCAGGTCGGGTATAAAGGCCGGGTCATGCTGGTTGTCTGCATCCACAGTCACAATGACGTCGGCCCCATGCTGCAGGCAGGCCCGAAGCCCGGCAGCAAACGCCTTGGCCAGGCCTACGTGCTTGGGCAGGGCCTCAATGTAATCCACGCCTGCCGCCTGGGCCCGTGCCACGGAGGCATCCGTCGATCCGTCGTCAACCAGCAACCAAGCCACCGTATCAAACCCGTCCACCTGGCGCGGCAGGTGGGCCAGGGTTTCGGCAAGGTGTTCTGCCTCGTTCCAGCAGGGAATTAAAATCACGAGCTTCATGGATGCGATGGGCCACCACGTGGTTGTGAGGAAGAATACACCTGAGAAGGATACACCACAAGCGGCGTATCGATCGAACGAAGCAACTTGCCGGGCGCCGGTTTGTCGGGTGCCGGTTTGTCGAGTAAGGGGCACCCCACCTGCAAGCGGTAATGGGGACGAATATCCGGGTTGAAATAGGCGGTGTACAGTATAGCGGCATGAACCGGCGGGATGCAAACCAACTGCCCCGGCACATGGTTGCGGGCCACGGCCGTCTTTAGCTGGTGCAGGGGGAATCGGTACAACACGCGGTTGTAGGTTTCGGCATCGTAAAAAAACGACGTGCGGCTGGGCGCCAAATAACGATATTCCGTCAGGTAGTTCACCAACATAAACCAGCCGAGCATGGGCAGCACCAGCAACCGAAGCAACCGGTCGCCGGACAGCCCGGCATGGCGGGCTCGAACCCACCCGGTTAACAACAGAACGTTGAGGCTAACGAGCGTGATGGCCCACACCATGTTGTAACGCATCATATGGTTGCGCGGCAGGGCGATAAACAGCAGGGTCATCGTGCCAAACAGCAGCACGGTCCACCCGCTGCAACCACGCCACCAGTTCCGCCACCGGTGTCGTCGGTCACCGCCCGGCAGCATCGCCACCTGCAGAACAATCTGCACGGCAAGCAACAGTAGGTGAACCCCCATGTAGACCCCAAAGAAGCCGCCTGTTTTGGGGCAGCCAAAGGGCCGGTAGCAGCCGTTAACCGACCAATCGAAGGGAACAGGCTGCCGCAGTTCAAACACCGACACGGCCCACTGTGCCAGCTTGGACAGTCCCCGAACGGACGGATTGGGCAGGGTGTTCACAGAGGCATCCACCCCGGCCAGGTGCAGGCCCAGCACATGGATGTCGAGCGGAAACAGCGGGTTGCCGGCATAGGGGGTGCCCAGGGTAGAGACCAGGTTTTTGAGGCACGGAAAATACAATACCGGCACCAGCAGCACACCAATTAATATCCCCCGGGCACTGTGCCGAACAAACGCACGCAGGCATGCCCCCTTGGACTGTTGCGGCTGGCACACCTCGACAAATCGGTATCGCAACCAGCAGGCCACGGCCATCAACAGAGCCACCGTCACGTAGGGCAACACTACAAACTTGCTGTTCAGGGCCACGGCAGCCGATACGATGATTAACCCAAGCCACCGGTTCTGCTCGGTTCTATCGGTGGCCTGGCCATAACGCCACAGGGCCAGCCATACCATGGCCGCACTGAGGTGGGCAAACAGGCTAATGTAGCACGAGGTGGCATGGATGAGCACCATCGGCACCGACAGCAAGGCAAAGGTCGCCAAGGCCACCGGCACACCAAACCACTTGCGAAGAACGGCCACGTACACCACCAGCATCCCCAGGTTAACCAGTGCGGCCGCCTGCACATGATCCGTCAGTCGCCACAGCAGCCCCTGCAAAATATTGGCCAACAACGGATACCCGTAATAATGGGCATTGAGGTAGGGCAACCATTGAAAATCCTGGGCCGGAATCACCCCACCCAGTCGGCTGGCAAAGGGCAGGTGAAACCAGACCGCGTCAAACTCCATCGGCGGAAAGCACCATGCCTTGCGCAGCAACAACGCGCCCACCAGCACCACCAAGCCATTAAGCACCAGCCCGAAACGGCTGGTCGCCTTCAATCGGCACCACCCCTGGCCGACCCACGCCTGCCACGTATTACCAATACCCGCCATGTCGTTCAGCTTCATTCTAGCAGTATGCCCCAAACCGTCCCCACCCGTATATGTTCCACCGGGTGGCCCCGTATTCAGACGCCCCTGATCAGGGGGCTTAATGCTTTGTTCAGGGTCGTTAAAAGATGATTGCCAAAACCGGGGAAAAACAAAAAGCTCGCTATAATCATGGTGTTGCAATGGTGTTGCAATTGAGTGTTAGATGCAAAGCCCCCAACAGCAGCCCGACAGCAGCCCAACAACGGCTGCCCAACAACGGCTGCCAAGAGAAGGCTGGCGCCCAACACCGCGTTGCCGCCCTTTGTAATTTCGTTTTCAATTCGTCCTTTCCAGCCACGCTTTCAACCGTATGGATTCGCTTCGTTTTATGTGATGTGTTGAATCCCCCCCCCCCACCTGCCTGCCTGCGGCCTGCTTACCTTGCACAAACCCCGGTGGTTTGATACCCGAATGCCGAGGCATTGCCCCTGCCGTGGGCCAGCCAAAAAACCGAGAGAAAAAAGGAGACCCTCGATAATGACCACGTTACTCACCCCCCCTACCTCACGCCGTACCCAACGTCATACCCAACGTCGTCGCCTGCCGTCCCTGTTCGACGAGCTGGAACAGTTTGCCTTTCCGTTTGCCGGTGCCCACCACCCCTTGCTTGGCACGGCCTCGCCATCGACGGTGCCACCACTCGACATCGAAGAGACGGATGACGGCTTCGAGGTTCGCCTGGCCATACCCGGCTGGCACAAGGAAGACATTCAGATCGAAGTCGAACAGAATTGCCTGGTGCTCAGCGGCCAGTCGTCCAGCCAGCACGAATCACAAACCGAGGACGAAGCAGAAGGCCGACGGTTGCTCCGCCAGGAAATCAGCAAGTCCGACTTCCGACGCCAGCTCACGTTTCCGACCGAACTGAACGCCGAAGCCGTAACGGCCCGCTACCACAACGGCCTGCTAACCGTTGTGCTGCCCAAGGCCAAACAATCGCAAAAACGAGCCATTGCCATTAAATAAGGCCTATCGCTTTTTTACCCAATACGCCTATGCCCAAACCAATCGCCTGCCCTTTCGGAGCAGGCGTTTATTTTTTTCAATAAACAATTTTTGAAACAGTGTTCCTCGCTTTAGAGGGCAGGGTATCAAAAAACACCTTAAGGATTCCTTAATACAGTAAGACCGACGTCTATCCGTCCACAGGAGAAGTACTGCACCAAGACGGGAGCATGCACCAAAACGGCTCGAAAGCAGCCTGCTCAACATACCGGGGATACATACATACACACACACGCACTCTCTCACACACACGCCAGAGAGATACCGTCCAACGTCTTTCTCGACGCGCCACAGATGACATCAGAGATTTCAGGGGGTTAACACACAGCCATGCCAGATCCTGTTGCACCAACCTATAACACACGGTACACGTTCCACAACCATGTGTCGCACCCTTCACAGCGGGGCCCTGCCAGCCAAAACGCGCCGGGACAAATCCGAATTCGCGGCTTTGGCGACTTCGATCTGCCAAACGACTACGTCACCCCACAAGGCTTTTACTGGTGGGCCGGCGACAACGCCCTGGCCAACAACCGGGCCGAACATGCCACTGCGTTAAGCCCCGAAGCCGCCAGACGGGCCGATCGCTTTGACATTGGGCTTGCTTCGCCTTTTCGATCCGACGGCAGCGCACCGGTACGTTCGCGCAACACTCAGCCACAGGCCTTTTTCGGTCAAACCGTTGACAACAACGGCAACCTCTACACCCTCGACTTTCGCAACAACAACAGTGCCGACACGTTCCTGGTCAACTTTGATTCGTTGCGCCGCGTCACCAACGACAACGACGCCTACGTCACGGCCAACTTAGGCCCAGAAGACTCGCTGCCCACCTTGTTTCCAGGCGCAGGTGGCAACGTCGCGCAACCGGGCCGTACGGCCAGCCTGGCCAACGGTGGCAGTATCCAGTTTTACAGCAACTTTGCCCAAATCACGCAGCGCAACGCCGACGGCACCGAACGCACCGTCTACGTAGACGACCCCAAAAAGCTGGCCCAATTGCAGGCCAACCCGAATGCCGCTGTCACACCGGACCTGCTGTTTATACGACACCCGGCCGCCGAGCAGCCTGCACCCGAAGGCAACGGCCCGGCACCACCAGCACCGCCAACGCCACCAGCACCACCGACCCCTTAAGCACAAAAGGTCTCGCATGCTCTAGGGAATCGCGGCGCGAACCTTAACAACGGGGTCTCGACTGGCTTGCTTTTGCGCTAGAATGCCTCTTATGCAAGGTCGAGGTAAACATACAGGCAGCCAGACAGGTAACCCTACCGCACACGTCTGCCTGATTCGCCCACCGGCTGCTGAAAAGTTCCGGTTATCTTCAACGTCAGTCACACTGCCGCTGGGGCTGGCTTATATTGCCGGGGCGCTTGAAGGTCAGGGACACCAGGTTTCGGTTATTGATGCCGTGGGGTTGGCCCCCACACACCATACCCGCTATTACACCGGCTACCTGGTCGGACTCAGCTTTGAAGCCATTGTCGATCGTATCGATCCGGCCTGCACCTGCATCGGCATCAGCGTCATCTTTACCCATGAATGGCCAATGGCCGTCAAGCTCATCGAGGCCATCCGCCGCCGGTTTCCTGCCACCCCCATTATCCTGGGAGGCGAGCACGTGACGGCCCTGCCCGAGTTTTGCCTGGCCACGTCGCAGGCCAGCGTGGTGGTGGCCGGAGAAGGGGAGGAAACCGTTATTGAACTGGTCGAGACCCTAAGCCGCCACACCAGTCTTGAAGGCATTCTGGGTATTGCCTACCGTCAGGGCGAGGCCATCCACGTTAACCCGAGACGGCCCCGGCAAACCAACATCGATGCCGTGGCCCGCCCGGCCTGGCACCATTTTGACCTGCATGCCTACCATCGCCACCG
Source organism: Cyanobacteria bacterium HKST-UBA04 (assembly GCA_020431915.1). Lineage (GTDB taxonomy): Bacteria > Cyanobacteriota > Vampirovibrionia > Vampirovibrionales > JAGQHJ01 > JAGQHJ01. The sequence continues at coordinate 8,292 of JAGQHJ010000019.1, forward strand.
CTTTGTGGGTGGCATGGTAACCGACCGGCTTACCATCCCCATTCTGGCCACCCGGGGCTGCCCCTACCAATGCACCTACTGCTCGTCCCCCAACATGTGGACGCCCAAGTGGGTTCCGCGTACGCCAGAGGCCGTCGTCGACGAAATCGAGACGTACGTTAAGCAGTACGGGGCCCGAAACTTCCCCTTCCAGGATCTGACCGCCATTTTGGATCGCGACTGGATCCTCCGGTTTTGCAAGGCCTTGCAGGATCGAAACCTCGACATTACCTGGCTGCTGCCCACGGGCACCCGCGCCGAAGCCATCGACGAAACCGTGGCCCAGGCCCTGAAAGATACGGGCATGGTCAGCATGGCCTATGCCCCGGAGTCCGGGTCGGAGACCACCCGGAAGCTGGTTAAAAAGCGCATGCACACCCAGGCCCTGTTCGACAGTATCCAGGCCGCCCTGGCACAAGACTTGAACGTGGCCCTGTTCATGGTCATCGGCTTTCCGCACGACACCCCCCAACACCTCGACGAAACCATGGCCTTCCTTGAGGACGTTGCTCGGATTGGTGCAGAGGATGTTGCCATTGCCTACTACATGGCCATGCCCGGCACCCAGCTGTTTGGCAGCCTGTACGACAGCGGCCAAATCCGGATGGACCGCACCTATTTTAACCACCTGTTTGCCAATTCGGATCTGATCCCCGTCAGTTCCTACGCCCCCCACCTCTCGCGCTGGCAACTGTTTTGGGCTAAGTGCCGCTTTTATCTCAAGTTTTACTGCTTTAGCCCCCATGCCAAACGCAGCCGGTCCGGCCTGGCCTTCTTGCGACAGGCCATCGGCAGCTTTTTCAGCCGAAACGGCCACCAAAGCCGCATGCAATCGGCCCTGACAGCAGGGGTTCGCTCCGGCTGGCACACCCTGGTCGTACAGTTCACCCCCCCATGGATTCCCCGTGCCGAAGAAGACGCCTTGTTTGCCGACTGGGATCGCCTCTACCGCGACATCCGGCAAAATCGCCAGCAACAACGGCCAGCCCTGCACTATCCAGCCAACACCACCCTGCTGCACAAACAAGCGGTTCAGCACATGCTGGGCCACGAGCATGCCGGCCTGGACAAGCCGATGGTTTTAAGCCTCCGCTAGTCGCCCGCGCCCACATAGGCAAACAGGGCGTTACCGTACCGTTGCATATTGGCCTCAACCGCCCGGCGGAAGTCCCTTAATTTTTGTATTTCGTCTGGCGGCAACCCGCCCGTCGTCCCTTTAGGCAAGTGCTTATTAACCAAATCCGGGTGCAGCTTCACCCCGTAGGTTTGCAAGACAAACGCAAGCACATCCGGCCCATCGATGGCCGCCACCATGTGGGGCTCGGCCGGGCTGACCAAACCGGCCAAATCGACCGAATCGGCCTGGCAATGAAGCACCAAAGGCTTGCTTCGGTTAAGCGCCCTAAGCTGGCGCGAAGTCGACGCGACATCGCCCACAAACAAGTGACACCCCGAAAACAACGGCACCTGCTTCTTGCCATAGGCTGAAACCGATTGAAACCTTTTTAAACCAACCACCTGCATCGATGTCCGATCTCCTCGACGCTTCACAGCCCTCATGCAACAGCGGCAGGGCATTCCTGGCTGCCATGGCGGCATTATTCACCAAAACCCGCTCCTAAACAAGCCCACAAACAAGCCCACAAATAAGCCCGACCCATGGCACCCAATTGAACCTGGCTTTTCAAAAGTTTTTCAAAGGTTTTTCAGAGGCTTTTTAAACGCGTTTGAACCAAACTAGCACAAAAACCCAATTGGCTGTTTTTATAATAATACTTTACTCAATGTTCGTTCTTCTTCTCGTCAGGCTGGTTTTATTCAAGGTCGACTGCGTATTTTCGCCGTCCGTTCATTTGCCAACTCGTTTGCCAATTCGTTTGCCAGCGCTTTTATAAAGTAGCTTCCCAACATAGGTGGTGTGTTATGACAATTTCGATCTCCAATCCCAATGGGTTTTACTCCTTCACGTCCGGTTATTCGGCAGGCCCGTCGCAGGCATTTTCGCCTCACTCAAGCGGCTACTTCACCATGCCCGCTGCCGGCCATGCCTATCAGGGCCTAAGCAACACGGTGGCCCCGTATAACCCGGCCAGTGTCCATGCCGGCTATGCCACCCAACCCGCCTACCGCGTACCGTTTATGCAGCAGGCCTATAACTTTGTGCAACCGTTCTTCAGACCGGTTCAGCAGGCTTGGAACGGCATTAGCCGTGGCTTCCAGCAAGCGGGCCAGTTTGTCCAGCAGCACCCGTATATGGCAGCTGCCGGTGGAGCCGCCATGGCCGGCGCAATGGGCGCCTGCCCCTACTGCGGTGGTGTGGCCGCCGCCTCGGCCGGTATGGGCCTGGCTGCCGCCATGTACAACCGCTAAAATTTCACGTCGACAGAAGACATTCCGGGACCGGATGCCCCCACCAACGGGGCACCGGTCCCAACACCTTTTTAGAAGAGAGGGGAACGCGTCATAGCCGTGAGGGTTGCCGCTATAAGTAGATGAGAAGCCACCCGAGAACGCCTGACGCAACTAAGTGGTTGTGCCAGACGGCGCTGGCACATAGCGTGTCAGCCGCTGGTTATTCATACCCATGATGGTGGCCGATAGGCCATTCGAACGCCTGACCCGCGCCATGTGTTGTGCCAGACGGCGCTGGCACGGGGCCAGGTTTAAACATATGCCATACCCGTGATGGTGGAGGATAGGAGATTCGAACTCCTGACCCCCTGCGTGCAAAGCAGGTGCTCTACCAGCTGAGCTAATCCCCCACCATCAGGGGCCTGTTTTTCAGGGCGCGCCAAAAATTGACGAACTTTTATTATAGCCAAACCCAACCAAAAGACCAGCCACACCCCCAACCCTGCAACCCCAACCCAACATCTTGCCCCAAACCCCTCGCCTCGCTGTTCGGCCCCAAAAAGTCTCAACCGGGGCCGTCCTTCAAATCCAGCAAAAGCCGCTCTACAAGCGGCCTTAAGGTTGTTTTAACTATATATTACTTAAAAATATATACACAATCATTCAAATCTGTGGTTTCATAACAGTAGAACAAGTCCCCCAAACCAACCCTCAAAAACGCCCCGTCTTTTATCCCCTTTCATTCGTTTTTGATGACCCCCGAACCACCAGATCCCCGTTGAACCATTAAGCGCATAATCCCCGTTTCCTATCAGGCACAGCGGCTGCTCGACAACGCCGTTTGCTTACAGGTCCGCCGTCTCTGGTGCAGGCGCCCCCTTGCCCGCGCAAGCACCCCCCCATGACGATTAATCCAAGGAGCTTACTTTTCGCTATGAACCACCACCCCTACCACCACTCTGCCAACCAACCCACCCCGTTCTTCATGCACCCGGCCGGCGACAACAGCCCGCACCAAGCCGGCATCAGTCAGCAGGACGTGATGGCCATCGTCAGCGAAGCCACCCAATACCTCTGCCAGGTGATCAACCAGTACAGCCAGCACCTTCGCCCCCAGGCAACCGACCCTATGGCGGCCCAGCCCCCCAAAACCACCGAACTGCATTTTACCTTCCCCGCCCCGCCCCCGATGGTACAACGCGTGGTCATCAGCGGCCCAACCGACGAACCGGTACCCCCCTTCGTGATGGTCCCCGTCTGCGCGCCGCCCATCCAGCAGTATGAATTGAACTAGACGCCGCGCAAACACCCCACGCCACCCCCTGATTAACTCTGATTAACCCCAATTAACCCCAATTAACCCGTTCCCTGCGTACACAAATCGTGTGCCTATCGTGTGCGCAAGGAGAGCCCCCGGTCACACCAACCGCACTGATTGCACTGACCGCACCAGCCTCGCCTCCCATGGCAACACCCTGTGAAGCTTTTTCTCCCACACCCTCCCCTACCCCCTCCTCCCATGCCGCCTTTGGCGATTAGCGAACCCGTGTAAACCACCCCCCCTTAGCGAACCATTCAAAGCAACGAAACCAAACCAACACCTGTAAGCCCCGTGACAAGCACCCCCAAGCTTGTCACGGGATTTTTGTCTGCCGCCATGGCCTGATCCACTGCCCTGTTCAAATTTTATATTACTTAAAACACTATAAACAAAATATGATCGGCCGTTTTTATATAAGTAACCTCGTTCGCCTTACGCCGTTCGCCTTACCTTATTCGCCTTACCTTATTCGCCTTAGACGTGCTTCTCAAAAGCATCCCGGCGCAGAACCGGCCCCACGACAGAGCCCCCCCCCTTTTAGGCCCAGGCTGTTGTATTGGCTTGCCCCCCATTCACCCCTTCTATCCTTAGGCCTATTGGCCCCAAGCTTCCCCCACCCCGTTACTGATTAGAGGAGTCCCCGTCTATGTCCCAATCCCCGCATTCGCACGAGCCGTCCGACTACCGTCCCTATCCGACCAATCCCAATGCCTACATGACGTCCGGCTCGACGTATGCCCTCAATCAGGGAGATCCAGACGACGAGGACATGGATTTAATCCACGTGGTGTTCGTGCCCGTGCTGCCCAACCCCTGGGATGTCAGCCTGAACTAGGGCCCTCCTGGGTCATTCGCGCACAAGCAAAGCTGTGGCGGATCTAGACGATTTCCAGATGCTCGTCTTCTTCCTCGTCCACTTCGACCTGCACCACAAAGTCAATTTCCACGGCCGCGTTCAGGGGCAATGAAGCCACCCCGACCGCCGCACGAACATGCTTGCCATTGGCCCCAAACGCCTTGGCCAGTAAGTCCGACGCCCCGTTGATTACGGTGGGGTGCTGGGTAAATTCGGGCGGTGCATTCACGTAGCCGGTCACCTTGACGATACGCTCGATGTGAGCCAGCCCGCCAATATGCTTCTTGATAGCCGCCATGGCATTCAGGGTGCACAGCCGGGCCGCCTCCTGGGCGTCCTCAATGGAGCAGTCCACCCCAACCTTGCCCTTGGTGGTCAGCTCCCCGTCCTTAATCGGCAGCATCCCGGAGGTGTAAACCAGGTTGTCCACCTGCACCACGCTCACGTAACTGCCTACCGGCTCCGGCGGCTGCGGCAGCGACATCTCAAATTCGCGAAGATTAATGGTAACCACATTACCCATATCGGTGCAGCGTTGGCTCCTAAACAAACCGCCTGTTTGTCGGTGCAAACCAGGCTTGTGCTAGTGCCCCACGTGGCCAGGCACGGCGCTTGAAGGGCGGTCATTGACCCATTGTAAAAGCAAGGCGGCAATCAGTACAGCCCCACCGCCCAATATCAGGGCCGACGAATCGAGGCCGGTTTGAAACACCAGGTAGCCAGCCAATGCCGACGCCACGATTTGCGGCGCGGCAATAAAAATGTTGAAGGTGCCCATCATCACCCCTTCCTGTCCTGGCTTGATGTGCGAGGCCATCATGGCAAACGGAATGGACAAGGTGGTGGCCCACCCCAGGCCCAGCAGGCCCATGGCCATGGCCACGTGGGTCCCAACACTTAAAAAGTGCATGGACACCAGGCCGGCCCCCATAAACAGCAGGCCCACGGTGTGTATGGCTTTTCGGCTAACCACCTTCAACAGGTACGGAATGGCCAGCGACGCGACCACGTTGACCACGTTCCAAATCAGGAAGCACGTGGCAGCATACTGCAGCCCGGCCTGGTACAACGGCGCCTGAGGATCGGTGGCGCCAAAAATCTGGTGGGCCACAAACACCGAGAAGAAAATAAACATACACTGCCAACCAAACCACGTCAGACTGTGGACCAAACACAGTTTTTTGGCATCAATGGGCATTTGGGCAATGCTGGCCAAGGTCTGGCTTACAATGCCTTCCAGGCCACGTTTCTGCACACCAATTTGCCCAGAATCCTGCCCAACCGGGGCCACCGGCGGTAGTTTCGGTTCCTTTGTCGTCAGCATCGTCCAGGTCATAAAGGCCAACATGGCCACGGCCCCAATGTAAAACAACGTGTTCAACGACACATCGAGCGAGCCGACATAGCTGGCGGCAATAGAACCCAGGCCGATAAAAAAGCTCATGAAGGCAAAGGTGGTGGCATGCTGGTGCTTGGGCACCACGTCGGGCACCAGCGCCCGATAGGGGCCCTGGGTAATGTTAATGCTGGCATCAAGCAGCCACAGCATCATGGCCGCCACCAGCAGCGTGGGCGAGTTGGGCATGGCCACCAGCCACAGGGCCGTGCTAATCATCCCGGCAATCAAAAAAGGCCGGCGACGGCCCAGACGTGACCGGGTCCGGTCGCTCAGGGAGCCGACAATGGGCTGCACCAAAATACCGGTAATGGGCCCCGCCCACCAAATCACCCCCGAAATCGCCGCATTGGACCCCAGGCTTTCAAGGAAAGGGGTGGTGCGCATAATCTGGATCATCCAGGCAAACTGGATACCGAAAAACCCAATGCTGAGATTCAGCAGCTGGCTAAAGGCCAAGCCGCTGGTCGGATGATGGGGACTGATGATGTCGCGTTCAAAGGTCGTCACCCCTGGCTCGGACGGGGCAATTGCCACATCCTGGCTGATGGACACAGGTGATTGGGGTTCCAGGGTCGGGGGGGTGTCGGACATACATCACTCCTTAAACGATAGGGGTTGTTCAGCAGTTGTTCGGCGGTGGCCAATACCACGGGTCTCATCAGGCACCGGGTCAGGGCCACCAAACCACCAAGCTGACCACCAAGTAAGCCTTCAGTTTAAACCAACTGGTCTAATAAAGACCAGACACGGCCGACAATTGCCGACAAACCGCCGCTCGCCCCGTATTCACACCCTCTATTCACACCCTCTATTTATGCGCTGCGTTTATGTCGTGCCCACCCGGCCAGCCGTCCCCAGCGTCTCCAGAGTTTCATCTACCAGCCGCGTCAGGGTTACGGCGGTTACGGGCCGGCTGTCGTCATTGCTGTACCCCAGGTAGCGGTTTCCCAAATGGGTCAGCACCTCCTCGCGAAAATGGGGCACGACCTGCGCATCATCGCGGTCCAGGCAAAACACCTTCATCTGGGCCTCTTTGGCCTGGCCGCTCACCAGCACGTACAGCTCATCAATCATACTAAACAGGGTAATCCGGCGTCTGGGCACATCGTCAAACGAGGTTTCAACGGCACACGCCCCTGTCTTGGACGAAGCCAGATCGGCCATCATCCGTTTTACCTTGTCGAGCAAGTAGGCATAGCGGTCGGGCTCCTCGTCGCGACCATCGAAAGCCCCAATCGGCCGGCCCAACGAAACGGTTGTAATGGACGAAAACCGGGGCCGAGGCCCCCATTGGACAGGCATGCACGCAGAAAGCCGCATCAGGAAAAAACGCTCCAAAGGGTCAATAATATTACATTATTAGTAAAAAATAGGCCCATGTCACTATCCAAGCCCGTGTCCCTGCCCTATGATGGAGGGGCGAGACACCCTCAATACTCCTAATACCCCTGACAGAAAGGCTTGCAACCGCCTATGATGCCGGTATCTGCCTTCACTACAACGCAGTCAGCCTTATCAACCCGCCCCTTTGCCTGGCAGCAAAAAAAACACCAACCGGCCTTCGGGCTAACGTTCAACTTCCTGCCCTTTGAGCCGGTTGCCAGCAACAAAGGCGAAGCCAGCAAGCCAGAAGCAGCTCCGATATGGGCCCAAGCCCGTCAAAACCTGATTCGTTGGGTTGAAGGCCTGCTAACCGCCCCCGCTGACGAAAAAACCACCCGGTCGGCAGCCAGCTTAATTGTGGCCGACCTGGCCTCGCCCCCGACCGAGCTGGTGGGCGACGAGCGATTGCACCCCCAAATCCCGCATTTCGTTCTCTGGCAGCTATTCTCCGACCCACGGGCCAAGGACATCTGCATTGACATCCTCCCCTGGCACCGGCAAGGGTTTAACCACTTCCGGGCCTTCGTCCCGCATGACCCAGACAAGCACCTGTTTTTCACGGTGGATCAGGCCGTCAACAGCCTGTCCGATACCCGGGTCTTCCTGCAGGAAATTGCCCGGCGCCTCAGCGTAGCCTTGTACCTGCATCATGGCGAAACCGACGAACCCCGCCTGACCTTTGGCCCCGGCCCCAGCGGCGAGAACAACGAAGGCCATCCAGAGAACCCCTAGCCACAAGCCACTCAAAACGCACCAAAACCGCCCCGTACACGGCCACACATGCCACCCAAAAAGCGTGTGCAGGTCAGCCGGGGTACGAGGCAGTTCGGTGAAGTGGTTCTGTCTCAACGGAGTTTGGCAGACTATGGAGAAAAAACCAATGAGCGCGTAAGAAACACGGAAGAACACACCGGGATTACAGCTGGGTTAAAGCGGTTCGGGTCAGATGGATTTTAAGACACAATGCAGAAGGTTCCGCCTAAATGAAGGCCCCTGAAGCCGCAAAGATGACGCCAAAGGGGGTAAATGTAACGGTTTCTTTATATAGAGGGATCGCCAGGCAATTTCCAAACCAACCATGTTTTATATATAATATATATCCTTAATGGGTTTTGGATATCGTTCTCCCGCCCGCTTCGACCCGAAGCCCCGTAATTCCAGAGACACCAGAGACACCAGCAACCCCCGATTATTCCCCGCGCACGCACGCACACGTGCCGCCGCCAAAGAAAAGCTTATACCGTTTACGCATCACAAACGCCTTGCCATCAGGCTCATTTGCCACCCCGACCAAGCGCGTTTTGAACCAAACCAAAAGGATCATCCTCCCTATGACGACGCTCAACACGACCCCCAACGCTCCCCAAGCCGATGAAACCACCGAAACCGTAACCAGCCAGTACCGGTTGTTCATCCAGGATCTGCCCAGCCAGCATATGACGCCGTCGCCCACCACCAACCCCCTGTGGGGCTTTACCGGTGACAACGGCCTGCCAGCCCCCTTGTACGACCGTCTTTACGACGGGTCTCAAGAAGCCAGAGCCGCCATGCAGCAGGTCAAGGACGTGCTCGACTTCGGGTTTATCAGCCAGCGTCGTCAACCCAGCTTCGCCATCTAGGCCCAGCTTCCAACCGCACAACCACGTTTTAAAACCGGTACGGGTTCGCCCCTACCGGTTTTTCGCCTATCCAGAGAACGGGTTGAGGGCATTCAGAGAGAACGGCTGCCAAAATTCCTCTGTTTGGTCGCTGCAATTTGGGCAAAACGGCTCATACTGGTAACAGGGCATTGCGGCCCAGCCAGCCGCAGCACGAGACAGCACATACCCAAAGCCCCACCAAGCCCATACCTCCAGTGTTACGCCAAGCGCCTGTCCCCTGCTAGCAAGGGGCGCCTTAAGAGACGGCAGGATGTTGCCCAAACAGGCCAAACCGGAAGTTATCGAAGCGATGTTGTTGAACCACAACCGACCCCTCCTCTCCTTTCTCAAGGTCATCAACCTGAAGCCCCTCAGCCTTCTTGTACCGGCTGGCCTCTCGCTGTGCCTGCTTTTAAATAGCTTTTCACCCATTGCAGGGGCTGTATCCGGCCCTTCAGACCCCTACGAGCCCCAAGGGGCCCCACTGGGCGAAAACCTCTCGAACCGAGGCCCGAATGGCAGCAACAGCCCGACCTCTTTCCCTGAAAAAGCCACCACCCGCCAGGAATTCCCCCATTTGCAGAAGCTGCTGACCCGACAACAGACAGCCCAACCCGTCTTTGCGTCGACCAGCCTGGCGTGGATGATGCCGCGAAGCACCTCTCAAAGCCTGGCACAAAGCGCCCCTCAAAGCCTGGCGCAAAGCGTTTCATCGAAAACGATCGGCAAATACGGAGCCCGGTACCGGGCCACCGCTGTCCCCACCTCGGCACCGGCACCAGCGTCGGTATCGGCTGCCGCATCAACCTCGTCCCTCCAAATTGCCGCCGGCGTGCCCGACACAGAGCAGCCCAAGCTGCGTTCGACCCAGCCAACCCAGTCAACCCAGCCAACCCAGCCAACCCAGGCAACCCAGCCGGCCATACCCGGCAAGGCTGCCGGACAAGCCTTTAAGCACAGCCTTTTCTCACAAAAATCAGCCCAAACCGAATTGCCCCCTAACGACGACCCCGACGCCGATGCCGCCACCTCGCCCGATTTTGATCAGGCGGTGGCGGCCTACCGCGACGGGGCCTACCAGGACGCGTTTAAGCGCTTTGCCCGGATCGTGAAAACCCAGCCCGAATGCGTGGATTGCCATTACTACTACGCCATTTCCGCCGCCCAAATGGGCCGCATCGAGACGGCCCGGCAGGCCTACAACCGGGTGTTAACGCTGGCCCCCAACTCCGAGGCCGCCGAGTTGGCCAAGACCGGCCTGGGCTATCTGCCCGAGGGCAACCAGCTCGACGTTCCCCCCAAGCTGAGCGGATCGGCCCAGCAAACCACCACCGCCGGCCCGGCCAAAACGACGGCGGCCCAACCGGCTTCGGGCATGGACAGCCAGACGTTGCAGACCATGATGATGATGAGCGCGTTGGGCGGCGGCTCAAAAAACGGGGGTGGCATGAACATGATGATGTTGCCCCTGCTCCAGCAGATGCAGCAGGGGGGTAACACTCAAGAGCCGGGACAGACGGCCGGCATGCCGAAAGTGGATCCTTCGGTGATGCAAACCATGATGATGCAGCAGATGATGGGTGGCTACGAAGACTTTTTCTCTAACAAAGACAACGACTAAGAGGCTTTTCGCTGTAGCGCCACCGAGGCCCATTCATCGCGGGGCACCTGGCGGGCATGGTTCCAGAACCGCTCCAGCTGGTAGTATTCCCGATCATCGTTGTTCAGTACATGAATCACCACGTCGGCATAGTCTATCACCGTCCAGTGGCCGGACTTATCGCGGTCCATGCCGTAGGCAGGACCAAACTGTTCTTTCAGGCTTTGACTCAAGGTGTCAGCCAGGCTTATCATCTGGGTGCGGCTGTTGACGGAAACAATGACGAAAAAATCGGCCAGGGTGGAAACCGGTTTTATTTCAAGCAGGACGATGTTGTTGGCTTTTTTATCATCGGCGAGACGGGCAGCCGTCGACGCCAGCAGAAAGGCATTGTACGAATCACTAAGGGGTTGGGTCGCATCGTCGTGGGTTTGAGTCAAATGTGTTCTCCTTGTCTTGGCTGATACAAACAACAAGCATTAACGGTTAAACGGAAGACCATTGGCCCACCCGGTTTGGCCGCCGCTGGCCCTCTGCCAGCCGGGCCTTGAGGGACAACAGCAGTTCGTTGCGGGCCTCAACGGATCGGGGGTGGATCAGTTCGTTGACCCCTAAATCATAACTGATTTGGGAATCAAATAAATACATCAGGGCGCCATCCAGCGTATCGGGATCGCCGTAATGAATAAAGCGCATGACCTTGTCGAGGAACAAGGGGTTTTTGCGGTTTTGCTGCATTTTGTGAGCCACGCACACCAGCTTTTCAACGGTGCCCATACCGGCCCGGCCCGTGGCGTGATAGCGAATGGCGTTAAGGGTTTCGTTGTCCCCCACGCGAAACTCGCGGCGGGCAATGGAAGCCGCCGCAAACGATCGCAGGGAGAGGGCCGACATCCGGTCAAAGTCGCTCATGTGCGGGTCTTCGGCATCGGGATGCAGGCGCAGTTCATCCACGCTAAAACAGGTGGCACAGTTGTGCAGCAACGCCGCCGTGGCCACCTTGACAATGGTATCGCCTGAGAACCGAAACTGCTGAGCCAGCTCCACCACCCGTTTTTCCGTACCCAGCGCATCGTTCAGCGCTTCAACGGGCAACCGTTCCTGCAACCAGCCCACGATACGAATACGTTGTGCTGGTTCCAAACCGGGGGTTGGGGTGTTTAGTAACAGTGGCGTGTTCTCCTGCGGTTTAGCCGGTCGATTACCCCCTATATCGCCTGGGGGAACAATTACTTTACCTATTGATAGTATACCCTGTCTGTCGTGTTTCTGCCAGCTCAACAGTGGGGCATTCGCCGCCTTGTGTAACAGGGTTGTTACGCACAAAAATCGGTAAAATCACACAAGAGACGGGGCTTTAGCTTGCTGGCTACCGTATTTATCGGCAGGAAGCCCCCCCAAATTGAATTCGACAGGAAAAAACCTCGAAAAAACCCGCTAAACCGCCACCGGGCAAAGTGTTTTCGGGCTATCCGCCAGGGATTCCACCGTAATTTCGTCATCGGGCAGGCTGATATCCAGCCGGGCCTGGACGCGCTCGATCCCCACACACCGGCCATCGTTGACGGCCAGGGTAAACCGGCACCCGTTAATCTGCACCAGCGGTTCCTCGCTGACCTCAATACGGGTGGGGGTAGTCCCCTTCATGCGGTTAATCGAGGTATCGGGCACAAAGCCAATCACACTGTTAAACGGCCCGCAAAAACCGCTGTCGGTAATGTAGCCCATCCGTTCCATCAGAACCTGCTGGTCGGCCGTCTGCACATGGGTGTGGGTGCCGGTAAAGGCGCTTGCCCCCAACCGGCATGCGTAGTGCCCCATGGCCATTTTTTCGGCCGTTGCCTCGGCGTGGAAGTCGACAAACACCAGATCCGTCTCGGCCCGAACCGCCTCGATGGCATCCACCATCGCTTCCCAGGGCGAATTATACTGCCCCATAAACACCTGGCCAATCAGGTTAATCACCCCAACCTGCACCGTCCGGCCACCGCCCAGATCCACCGGTACAAGCAACCAGCCCCGGCCCGGACTGCCCTCGGCAAAGTTGGCCGGCCGCACAATGTTGGGCTTCTGGTCGATCCAGTCCACAATTTCCTTGCGATCCCAAATGTGATTGCCCCCGGTCATCACGTCCACACCGGCCTTGCACAGCTCGTGGTAGCCTTTCTCGGTTAACCCAAACCCATGCGAAGCATTCTCCACGTTGGCAATCACCAGCTCGGGCCGGGCACTGCCATGTGCCGCCCGACGTTCGGCACGACGTTCGGCACGACGTTCGGCACGATGGTGGGCCAGGTAATGGGCCACGCCCCGCCGGCCAGATCGGCCCACGATATCACCCAGAAAAAGAATATCCACCAGCGGCTCGACGGCAGGATCCAACAGACCCGATTGGTCCGGCTGATCCGGCTGGTTCGATTTTCTCGGTGGGCTCAAGGGACAACGACCTCCAAACGGTTGACGGCTTTACCACACAGCAGCATAACCCAAGCCCTGCCATAACTCTAGGCCATAACCCCAGGCCATAACGCTAGGCTTAAGACACTGTGGCGCGAACACAGCACGGAGGTGTCCTCGGCCAGCAAAAAAAAACGGGCCGTCCCACGCCAGGGGAACGGCCCGCAATACACAGTCTAAACAGGCATCCGGCTCTAGCAAGCCGAAAGAAAAAAACTATTTACCCTTGCCGTTTTTACCAGCCGTGGTCGTTTCCTCGGCTTCTTCCGCCTCGGTGGTTTCGGCCACCTTGGGCAACGGCGCCGAAGCCGGGTTGAGCTGGGCCCGGACATGGGCATCAATTTCAGCCAGCAAGGCGGGGTTTTCCTTCAAGAATTCGCGCGCCTTGTCGCGGCCCTGCCCCAGTTTTTCGTCGGCAAAGCTGTACCATGTCCCGGTTTTCTGGACGACGCCAAGCTGAGCGGCCACATCCAGCAAACAGCCTTCCGACGAAATCCCCTCGCCAAAAAGAATATCAAACTCGGCCAGCTTGAAGGGCGGGGCAATCTTGTTCTTGACCACGCGCACCTTGACGCGGTTGCCGTACTCGGCGCCGTCTTTCTTCAGGGTTTCAATCCGGCGAATATCGAGCCGCACGCTGGAATAAAATTTCAGGGCGTTGCCACCGGTGGTGGTTTCCGGGTTACCGTACACCACACCAATTTTCTGGCGCAGCTGGTTAATAAAGACCAGGGTCGTGCGGGTCTTGCCGATAACCGCCGTCAATTTACGCAAGGCCTGGCTCATCAGCCGGGCCTGCAGGCCCATGTGGGCATCGCCCATGTCGCCCTCAATCTCGGCCTTGGGCACCAGGGCCGCCACGGAATCCACGACGATAATATCCACGGCCCCGGACCGTACCAGTTGTTCGGTAATATCAAGGGCCTGTTCACCGGTATCGGGCTGGCTGACCAGCAGCTCGTCAATGTTTACCCCAATTTTGGCGGCATATTCGGGGTCAAGGGCATGTTCGGCATCAATAAACGCAGCCAAGCCGCCATTTCTTTGAGCCTCGGCAATCACGCTCAGGGTCAGGGTGGTTTTGCCACTCGACTCCGGGCCATAAATTTCGACCACACGACCCCTGGGCAGGCCGCCAACCCCCAGGGCCAAGTCCAGCGACAGCGCGCCGGTGGGAATGACATCGGCACGGATGTGGGCCTTTTCACCCAGTTTCATGATGGCCCCTTTGCCATAGTCTTTCTGGATTTTATCGAGGGTAAAAGACAATACCTTTTGGCGCTCGCTGGCGCTTGCCGGCAAGGTGTCGGATTGAGGGTCGGTGGTTTTGGTGGCCATGGGGTTCGGGTCTCTCTCTGTCTTCTTTATTGTGTAAATCCTGTCCGCGAAAAAACGGGCGGTAACCGTGCGGTAAAGGGGCCGAATGCCTTAGGGAACAAATTCGAATGTATTTTCGAATGGCTCTATTGTGCGGCAAGTTTGAACCGGGGTCAAGCCTTTTATGGATTTGGCAAAAAACCTGGTTCCAAGGCTGTTTAAACGGAGGTTCCCGACTGTTACAAAATGTAAACTCATGGCGGGTGCCCTTTTCGTTGCCACATTCATACCACATTGCTTTGTTAGAGTAGACACAGTGAAGGTTATCGGTATATAGCGTTTATTTTTTCAGTCGGTAAACAATTACCACTTGCGTGAACAAAGTTTCGTAAAAAGTTTCGTGAAAAAAGTTCCGTAAAAAGCGTTCAGAGAGTTTCGTAGAGATTTGAAATGATTTCAGCACTCTCACAACCGACCGCAACTGCACCCCGCTTCGGGCGGGTAGCCATTACGGCCGTGGATAACACCAACGATGTGCAAGACGGTAAAACCCGCGTTTCGATGACATTTACGCCCGATGGCGGCGGCAAGTATGCTGTGGATTGGCTCACACCGGGCAACGAATCCAAACAGGCCGTCCACATGGCCGGTCGTGGCGATGCCGACGTAGAACGGCTCAGCGGCTTAATTGATCGCTACCAAAGAGACAGCTGGAACCCGGACTATACCACCCCGTTTCTGGAGCGTGCTCATGGGTTCTTAAGAAGAACCGCCCCCACCCTGGCCGACGGGTTGGCTGTCAAAGTCAACAGCCCGCTTGAAGGGGTGCAAACCCTGTACGACCCCACCACCCATGCCCTGAGATTTAACTGGACCATGGACAAGCCCGCCCTGACCTCTCCTGGCGACGAGCTGGCCCAGTCGCGAAAGGGCCATGGGCTCGGCAAACAACAGGTCGGAGAACCGACCATTAAGCCGGCCAAGGATCTGCCCGCCCAGTACAAGGCCCCTGCCGCCGGCAATATGGGCAACCTGATGGCCGTCCTTGCCCCACTCGCCCTTTGGGCCGCTTCACGAGGCCGCTTCGCCGCCGGACCGCTCCCCAAGTTTTCCAACCAGTCGAGCATGAGCCCCTTGCCCCAGCAGAATGACCAAACCGCATTCAGCGCCAATCACCGCCAACCGTCCCGCCCCGCCTACCCCCGTCCCACCTACAACTACTACGCTTAACCGCTTCCGCCCAAAGAAAACAACGCGCGTCTCTATTTCTTTTTAGAACCCGCTTCAAACCACCGACAACGGCGCCGTAATGCCCAGTTGGGTCATCAGCAACCGAGTCTGATCCACATTCAGGCCGCTTTTATCCTTGGTCAGCAGAACCGCCGTCACATCGTCCAACACAAAGCCCTGGCTCAGGGCATCAAACACGGCGGCCAGCAGGGCCGGCATGGCCATCGTCGTCACGCTCGATTCAATAACCCCACCCAGTCCATAGCCCTGACGACCCGTTTTCGACGTCCCCAGGGTATGCCCCGCCCTGACCGGCTGCTGGTTGCTTAAGACCAGCACCACACCACTGTGCTGCCCGGTATAGGGGGCATAGCTTTTTTCAGCCACCAACCGAACCAGCCCTGTTAATGCAGCCAAGGCCGGGTCGGCAGCGTGCAGTTGATCCAGATCCGATTGCGTCGGGGCATCGGGCCAATTCAGGCAATGCCGATCGGCATGGGCCCAGGTAAACGGATGGGGCATCAACTGATCCAGACGCGCCTCCTCAAAGATCGGTGCATGATCATCGGTACTGGCATCGGTGGTGGGCACCAGCCAACGCACCGTCAGATCGGGCCGGCCGGCTTCCAGCATAAACTGTCGACAGCGCCCGCAGGGCGGGTCGGTCAGCACCACCTGGCTCAGTCGGGTTTCCCCATGGCGCCGGGCCATGGCCAGGGCACTAAACTCGGCACACACCCCCATATGGGGGCTCACCTCCACGTTGGCCCCGTAGTAGCGTCGGCCGCTTTGCCCCACGGCCACCACCCCCACGCGGTAATTGGAGTAGGCCGCCCAGGCGGCCTGGCGAGCCTGTTGCAGGTCGGCATACTGGGCTACTGCGTCCCACGACGCGCCTTCAATCGGCAGGCCTTGCGGCAAGGCTTGAGGTTGGGACTGAGAAACTTCCATCAGACGATCGCTCCTTGCATACCCGCCACCAAGGCAAAGCCGCAAATGGTTTTGGCATCCGTCAGCCGACCCTCGACAATGGCCGCCTGGATGGCTTCGGGGTGCATCGGCACCAGCTCAATGGCCTCGTCTTCCAGACCACCGGCCTCGGCCAGCTGGCGCAGCCCGTGGGCATAAAACACGTGGATCCACTCGTTGCAGAAACCGGGGGCCGTGGCCATTTTGGTCAGCGGCTGCCAATGGTCGGCCGCGTAACCGGTCTCCTCTTCCAGCTCGCGCTGAATGGTTTGCAGGGGGGCTTCGCCTGGCTCTATTTTTCCGGCCGGAAACTCCAGCAGAAAGTCGCCCAAGGCATAGCGATATTGGCGAATCAGCAGCAGGCGCCCGTCGTCGAGGCGAGGCACCACCATCACGCCGCCGGGGTGCTCCACCACATCACGGCCCCGTTCCAGGCCATTGGCCAGCCGGACGGTATCATGGCGCACCGTCAAAAAAACGCCTTCATGGCAGACGCGGCTGGCCAGGGTGGTTTCCGGCTGAAGCGCCATGTTTTCGGTCATCGCGACGCTCCCGCCAGCCCGGTCAATTCGGTCAACCCTGCCCATGCCTGCCAGAACCCCAGCAACACGGCGACCATGGTCACCATGTCCTTCAGGTACACATGCTCGCTGAGGGCATGCGGGTCGTGGTACCCGGCACTTAACACCACCCCCGGCAGGCCGCGGTTGGCAAACACGTTAAGGTCGCTGCCCCCATGGCTGGCCCGAATATTGGGCGTGCACCCCAGTGCCAAAAACGTGTCGGCCACCGCCTGCACGTACGGGTGGTCGGGGTCGGTTCGATAGTGCTCAAACTGCGTGTCAAAGGTCAGGGCGGCCGAGGCCGGCGCCACCACGTGCCGGGCCATCGCCGCTTCAAGGCGTGCCTTGAAGCGATCAATCATCTGAGGGTGCAGGCTGCGAAATTCGCCACGGGCCACAGCCTGGTCCGGTACCACGTTGGTGCCCTTGCCGCCTTCCACCCAGCCCCAGTTAAAGGTGCCGCTCATCCCGTCCAGGTCCACCCGGCCCGTGGGCACGTCGTTTACCACAGCCAGCAGGTGGGTAATGGCGTTAACCCCATGCTCGGGGCAAATGCCCGCATGCACGCTTTTGCCGGTCACCGTCAACGCGAACTCCACAAGCGTGGGGGCTTCGTGAACAATCAAGCCCTGCTCGCCGGTGTGATCAAACGCCACGCCAAACACGCAGTCGGCATAGTGCGACGGATCCATGGCATAGGCCCCCTGCAACCCCACTTCCTCGCCGACGGTAATCAGCAGCTTCACCTCGGGCCGCGCCGTTTGTTGCTCGTCGCTTACCCTAATGGCTTCAAGGAGGCCGGCCAGGGCCGATTTGTCGTCGGCACCCAACACCGTTTGCCCGTTGCTGCGAATCACCCGATCCCCGTTTTGGCCGGTTACCATCGGCTCAACCCCCGAGCAAGGAGGTACCACATCCATATGGCCCGTTACCACCACCGGCGGGGCCGTGCTATGGCGAGCGGGCAACGTGGCAATCACGTTGCCATGGGCGTCGGCCTGGGCCGTAATCTGGTGCCGGGCAAACCAGTCCAGCAGGTACTCGCGTACCGGGCCTTCCTGGCCACTGGGGCTGTCGAGGCGAAGCAGATCAATAAAGGTGCCGAGCAACCGGTCGGGATTGACCGCCGCATCGGTTGGGGTCGTCGCGGATCTCATACCGTTATTACATCACCAAGCCGGGCCGTTATCAAAGTCGCGGGTTAAACCCGCCTGGGGCACCGAGCCCACCCTTATGACATAATGAAAGGGTTGCCGTTGACACAGGCCCGAGAGCGACCCCCGCCATGGTTCCATCTGCCGTTTGCCCCATTACCGACACCCTCATTACCGACGTGGTGGCCGATTTGTTTTACACCGCCACCCACCAGTTGCCCCAGGATATTTTTGAGCGCCTTAACAGCATTTACCAGCTGGAGGTAGGCGAGAACGCCCGGGAAGCCACCCGGCAAATTCTGGAGAACGCCGTCAAGGCCCGCCAGAAGCAACGCCCAATGTGCCAGGACACCGGCTTTCCGGTGGTGTTTGTCGAGCTGGGCCGCCAGTGCCCCTACCAGGGAGATCTGGCCCAGGCCATTAACCAGGGGGTGGCCAAGGGCTACACCGAGCATTACCTGCGCAAGTCCATGGTCAAGGATCCCGTGTTTGATCGCACCAACACCGGCGACAACACCCCGGCCATTATCCACACGGAACTGGTCGACGGCGACCACCTTAAAATTATGGTCGAGCCGAAGGGCACGGGCTCGGAAAGCATGAGCGCGCTGACCATGCTCAAGCCGTCACAGGGGGTCGACGGCATCAAGCAGTTTATCCTCGACGCCATTTTCCGCGCCGGCGCCAACCCATGCCCGCCCCTGCTGCTGGGCATCGGCATTGGCGGCACCTTCGAGAAAGCGGCCCTGATGGCCAAACGCGCCCTGTTCGACCCGGTGCTGGATGCCGACGCGCTGCGTCAAAAAGCCGATGGCGGCGACCCCTATGCCGGCCTGGCCCTGGAACTGATACAGATGGTGAATGAAACCGGCATCGGTACGCAGGGTCTGGGGGGCGTGCAGATGTGCATTGGCGTGAACATCCGCACCTTTGCCACCCACATCGGGGCATTGCCCGTGGCCCTGAACGTGCAGTGCCATGCCGCCCGCCATGCCGAGGCCGTCATCGAGGCCGACGGCACCGTAACCCACCTGGGCCAGCACATTGGCACCGAGGCCCGTTTCGACGAAGCCAGCGAGGCCGTCAACGCCCACGTCGTCAAGCTGCAAACACCGGTATCCGCCGAGCAGTTTGCCCAGCTTCGGGCAGGCGATCGTGTACACATTAGCGGCACCATCTACACGGCCCGCGATGCAGCCCACAAGCGCATGATGGAAGCCTACGAAGCAACCGGCGCGTTTCCCTTCCCCATGGACAACCAGATTATTTACTATGTGGGCCCCGTACCGGCGATGGCCGACGAAGTCATCGGCCCGGCCGGTCCCACCACGGCCGCGCGCATGGACAAGTACGCCCCCTTCTTCCTTAACCATGGGCTGAAGGCCATGATTGGCAAGGGCTACCGCAGCGCCGAGGTCATCGACGCAATGAAGGCCAACGGCGCCGTGTACATGGTGGGCATTGGCGGGGCGGCTGTCGTGATTGCCGACAGTATCAAGCAGTGCGACGTGGTGGCCTACCCCGAACTGGGCCCCGAAGCCGTGTACCGGCTGCAGGTAGAGAACTTCCCGGCCATCGTGGCCATTGACAGCCAGGGCAACAATATTCACGAGCAAGGGCGCGAAGCCTACCGCAAACGTGACCTGCCCGCCGACATGGCAGGCTAAGCCTGCACCCATTCCGTTAAGAGGGCCGTTTGGATCAAACTTTCTTGCGATACACAACAGAAGGTTTGACCGACCCGCTGGCTTTTTGGAGACATGACCCTGTAGGGTCTTTGGTAGGGGGCTTGGCCCCCTACCAAAAAGCAAACGACCGTTTGTATCAAGCCGAAAAGACCCATAAAGCCCTTGAATCGGTCAAACCCTCTGACAAAAAAGGCCTTTCGTAAAGCAAACAAAAAATAAAACCGGCAACGATGAACGTGCCGGTCAAGTTCTCTCTTTTCTTCTCTTAGGTTAGTGTGTGTGTATGGGAGGTTTCGCTTCTCTCTATAGTAATAAAAACAAACAGGATATATTTATTGCTATGCCTGTATGTCGTAGAGCGGGATTGTTACATTTTTTAAGATAGGCGAAGGATATATTTTCTTAAGCTTTTCTTAAGCATTTCCCAAAGCCCCGGCTCTGCCTCACGGCCAGAATCAAAGGGCTGCCGCGCTCCCAAGAGAAGGCAGGCTACGGGGGATTCCCCCTGCCCCAGCGTCGGTATCCGCATCCGTCTGGGCATCGTCGGCCGCCGCAGGGATGGGAATACGGCAGGTAATGCAGCTGCCGGGCACCGAGCCCCCCAACCGCCAACTGCCCCAACCCCGGCCCCCTTGCACAACGGGGCTCATTAACAGCGGTACCCGCCCGGCCCTAAACATGCGGCTCAGGGCAAACGGCCCAGGGCGGTGGCGATCGCGGTTGTTTACAATCTCAAGGGTGCCACCGACGCTTTCCACCAGTTCCTTGACCCGTCCCAGGCCGTAGCCGGTGCCGGGAATATGCTCGTGCTGCTGTGACCGGCCCCCTTCCTCAAGCAACCGGGGCAGCTCGGCCATATCAAACCCGTCGCCCGTATCGGCCACCTGAATAACCAAGGTATTGGCCCGCTTGGCCGCTTCCGAACCATGTTTGCTGCCAGGCCACTGCTTGGGGCCGTTAAACATGGCCCAGTTGGCGTTATCAATGGGCGGCCCCATATACACCGTTACCGCTCCCTCATTGGGGGTGTATTTAATGGCGTTGCTCACCAGGTTGGATATCAGGCCGTACAGCTGGTCCGGGCGCAGGGGCAGGCGGCCCCCTAACTGCCAGTCGTCCACAAACCCGTTGGCGGCGTCGTGAAAGGTAATGGCCTTCTCCCCGGCTTCGCGCTTGGCATTCAGCACGGCATGGGTAAATATCGACACGGCACTGAAGGGCCGACCCTGATCATTGACCATGCCTTCCGGTTTCAACAGGCCCTTGCGTTCTAAAAAGGCAAACTGCCGGGCCAGCAATATCAGGCGATTCACGTTGCTCTTCACCTGCCGGGCCAGTTCCTGGCGCGCCTCGGCTTCGGGCATGGGCAATTCGCCATTCTTGGGCTGCATTAGCCGGGGCACCTTAATGCCGGCCAGCTCCAGGCGGTTTAATACGTTGGCCTGCACGGCATGGCGCACATCGCCGCGAAAAGTGCTGACCCGCGCGCGTTGCACCCCGGCATCATCCGACACGTCATCCGGCACCGGGGCGTATTTGTCTTCAATCGCCCGAAGCCAGTTGTCAAACAGGTTCATGGCCCGATGGGCCGTCTCGGCCAGCGTCGAGGGCCAGTCATCAACCGGCCGGGTATGGAGCTGGGCCAAGGGGGTCAGCAGCGCTTCCAGTTCATCGGCCAGTGGGGGCAACTCTTGGCGCCGAAGCCGTAACGCTGGCGTTGGAGAAGGCGTTCTGAGCGAAGAGGCCGGCTGTTGTGCCTGCCGCATCTGCTGCAGGCGCCACGCCGCCGGGGTCATACCCGCCGGCGGCCCCGCTGTCAAGGGTGTCACGGGTACCGGAGGCGCCGAACCAGCCATGCCCGAAGGGGACGGCTCGTCGCTGTTGTTACCAAACTGCACCGAATCAGGCCGCCAGCCAATCGATGCCATAGGCATCCGACCCGAAGATCGGTACTGCAGAACAGTCGGGGTAGGCGGGGCGGGTCTGACGGCCCTCAAGGCATTGAATTGAACAGGCTTAACCATAAGAAACGAGTGCAATTAACCACAACAGCCCTTTGACAGGTAGCAGGTGATAGGTGGAAGGTCAAACGGGACGAGATAGGACCATTTCCGGGTCAACACCGGGGCAACACCGGGCCAAACCGGGCAACAACCTGCACAAAGCCACACAGCATCAGGGTCAGGGGGCATTTTTTGGGCATGGTCATCATACCTGAGTAAACACCGCCAATGCAAAGGCATTGCCCCCCAAACGCCGGTTTGTTTACACACCGGCCGGACGCCAGCCACAGCCGTGGTTTAACGACCGTTCTATTTTGTGCCCACCCTACCCTCGTGACAATACGCAGGGAACCGCCACGACAGCACGCAGAGGATAGCCGCTACAGCACGCAGAGGATAGCAAAAAGTACGCTGTTTTGAGTACAATGGAAGTCCGGCTTTCGGCCGGCCCAGGGCTAAAGCTTGCTCAAGCCCGTTTTGTATCCGCATCCGTGCATTTGCCTGCCTCAGCACGATGACTGCCAAGGACCCCGACCCCCCTATGTCTTCTTCTTCCTCTTCCTCTTCCCCCACCACGACGTCTTGCACACCCGCCACCGATGCCGAGGCCAACGGCAGCTCAAACGCCTTTCGCAGCGATCCCATCATCGTCCTGGACCTGGAAACCACCGGCCTGGACCACCGCTGTGAACGCATTATTGAAATCGGCGCCGTCCGCCTCGAAGGCGGCCAGATCGTCGAGGAGTTTTCCACCCTCGTCAAGCCCGACGTCCCCATTCGCCACAGCAGCTTCAAGGTCCACGGCATTAGCGACGAAATGGTCGCAGACGCCCCGTCCATCGAAGACGTGTTGCCGAAGTTTCTCGAGTTCATGGGCGATTTGCCCTTTGTGGCCCACAACGCCATTTTCGACTACAGCTTTCTCAACGAAGCCAGCAAGCGCTTGTACGACGAACGCCTGAAGAACCACCGCGTCGACACCTTCGAGATGTACCGCGTTACCTTCCCCGAAGAACAAAGCCACGGGTTAACCAGCCTGCTCGACCGCTTCGGTTTCGAGCAGCCCATCAAGCACCGAGCCCTAGAAGATGCCGCCAACCTGGGTCGGGTCTTCCCGCTGCTGCGCGAGCATTACGAGCAGAAACTGTCGTGGCAACTCTCGCAGCTCAAGAACATCAGCTACCTTGTCGAGCGTTACCAACGGCTGCAGCGCACCATGCAACTGCTGCAGGCCGAAATAACCGATCTGCGCGAGCTGTTCAAGCTGCACTTTACCGAAGGCGGCAAGCCGGTAACGGCCACCAACGGCGAGATGCTGGTAACCAGCTATCGTCGGCAGTACGACTACAACGAAGCCGAGCTTCGGAAACTGCTTGAAGACTGCGGCCTGCAGCATAAAACCTTCAAGGTCAACATCAAGGCCGTCGATCGCCTGATTGACCGGGGCGACATCGACACCGACATTCGCCGGGCCCTGATTGGCACCCGCACCCGCATGAGCGAAAACCGTGTCATCTCCTTCATCAAGCCCGTCGACTACGAGCCGGCAGCCGAAGAAGACAGCAACAACAGTGGCAGCGAGGAAGAAAACGCCTAAAGCTTGGCGTCCAACTGCTTGCGAATATCCGAGGTCACCGCACCAGCCTGGCCCCAGGTGTAATTTTTGCCGTCATACAACAGCGTCACGCTGCTGTTGTGCATCAGGTACACCACCGGCAGCTGGCCGGCCTTAATGCTGATGCCATAGGTGGCCGCCTTGGCCTGGTCGGCGGGCTGGTCCACATTGAGGGCCTCAAAAGCAAGCCCCTTGGCCTGATAGCCCGATACCAAAGACGTAATGGCCGGGTTCAGCTCACGACAATACGCACACCAGTCTGCCTCAAGCATCAGCAGCCGACTTCCGCCGGCACCCGATTCCGAAGCCGCGTGCGAAGCCGGGGTAAGCACAAGCAAGGGCGTGGAAGCACACAGCCCCAGCACCACAAGGGTTGCCAGCATCAGCAGCACCGGCGGCACCCAGCCCAGGGCATTCCCCAAAACATCGCGATGATTAACACGTTTAAAAGCTGGTTTAAACACCATGGTGACCATACCCCTTATAAAACCTTCTTGGACCAATGCCTCATTATAAGGCAAGTCGGCAACGGTTTACAGTAGGAGAAGGCTCAATGGCAGGGCTAATTCACGCGGCGCATGTCCTGCGGGTCAAAATAATAGCGGTAGGCTTCGGCAAACTCACGATGCCCCAGCTTGTAGAAGGTGCCGGCATACATAAACTGCTCAAGCATGGTGCTGGTTTGCTGGTCTTTTCCGGTTTCCAGCTGCTGTTTGGCCTCTATGCCCACGTAGGCCTGGTTGGGTCCCACGCACTTAAGCAGGTCGCGCAGGTACAAAATTTCACGATCGGCCAGCTCCATGCCGGGCAGGGTTTGCACCGCCGCCCGGAAATACGGCGCCTCGTCCAGAAAGTAGTTGTGCTCGCGCAGCAGTTGCTCAAAGGCCACCTGAAACTGGTGGCAGAACCGCAGGGCGTGGAAGGTGGAGGAAAACTGGATCAGCTTTTCGTGGGCGTCGTTGACCAGCATGTGCTCGTGGGAAAATGCGGCAAACTGCTCCTTGGCCAAGACTTCGAGGAAGGCTTCGTCTTCCATGTGCTCCAGGCGCAGTATCAGCAATGACGCCTGTTCGGCCACCTTGCGTTCCTGAGCCACCACGTCGCGCTTGATGGCCACCTTCTCTTCCTTGGTCACCTGCCAGACGTAAAACTCGTGCTCAAGCTTGCGGTAGGTTTTCGACATCACCTCGTCCACGCTGTTAAGCACCGACCCAATGGACAAGCACACCATAAACATAATGAAGAACACCATCACCAGCAGGCACAACGACATATCCAGCTGGTGGCCGGCCATCTCCTGGTAATGAATGCCGAATTGCTGCCGGACAAAGAAGAGAAACGGCCCGAGAAACAGCTCAAAAATCCCCTTGAACTGGTAGGACAGGGTCTGCTCGAACACAACGCTATACCACTGGGCCAGCCAGTACACAAAGGCCGACAGACCCAGAAAATAGGACAGCGAACCCATGACGTTCGCCAGAATAGCCAGGGGGCGAATCATCAATGCAGTCTCAGTTTAAGGGGACATTTTGGACAAAAAGACGGGAAAACCACTATCATCAGTAGTACTACACCTAGTGCTGTTGCGGAACATCAGCGAAGAAGCGGCTTACAAGGAAACCATGCCTTTTATGCCGTCTTGAACGTATCGGCAGCCTCTTGGACAGGCTTGAGCCAAACCCTCTGCTTAGATGAAGGGGCTGTTACACGGCCAAAAAAACGCCCAAACCCCCACACACCCTGAAAAAAAACCGCCCATCCCACCCCTAAAGCCCCCTGATTCGTCTCAATGACTGTGCTTGGTCTAGAATAGAAGCCGCCGCCGCTCCCACCCCTGCTCCTGCTTCCGCGGCTAGTCGCCATCAACCCCCAAGGAGTTTATCGCCCCGCCATGGCCACGTCTCCGCCAAAATCCAAGCCCAAACAGCCTGAAAACAAGCCTTTATCGGGCCAGGAAAAGCCTTATTTACCCT
Source organism: Cyanobacteria bacterium HKST-UBA04 (assembly GCA_020431915.1). Taxonomy (GTDB): domain Bacteria; phylum Cyanobacteriota; class Vampirovibrionia; order Vampirovibrionales; family JAGQHJ01; genus JAGQHJ01. Next base: position 33,851 of record JAGQHJ010000019.1, read on the forward strand.
ACAGCCAGGTATTGCGGGAAAAATTCGGCTGCAAGGTCTACAAGGTGACCCTCGATGCCGGCTTTACCTGCCCCAACCGCGACGGCAGCAAGGGCGTCGGGGGGTGCACCTTTTGCGACACCACCGGCTCAAGCTCACGGGCCCAAAATCGCCGCGATTCGCTGACGGAGCAAATCCAAAAAAACATCGACCGCATGCGGGCCCGCTTCGGGGCCGACAAGTTTGTGCCCTACTTCCAGTCGTTTACCAACACCTACGCCCCGCCCGACCGGCTCAAACGCCTGTACGACGAAGCCTTATCGGCCCACGACGACGTTATCGGTCTGGCCATTTCCACCCGGCCCGATTGCGTGGACGAGGCCAAGCTGGATCTGATTGCCACCTACAAGCGCCCCGATGGGTATTTGTGCGTGGAGTACGGCATGCAAACCATCCATGACAAAAGCCTGGCGCTGGTCAACCGCTGCGAAACCTATGCCGATTTCCGCCATGCCTTCGAACTGACGCGCGCCCGAGGCATTGACCAATGCGTGCATGTCATTCTGGGCATGCCCGGCGAAACCCACGCCGACATGATGGCCACGGCCCGTGCCCTGAGCGATCTGAAACCGGAAGGGGTAAAAATCCACTGCCTGTGTGCCATGGAGCATACCCCCCTGGCGCGGCTGTACGAGCGGGGGCAGTGGCAGCCCCTGGCCCAGGCCGACTACGTGGCACTGGTGACCGACTTCCTCGAGCATCTCGATCCGGCCATCGCCATTCATCGCATTACGGGCAACGGCCACCGCAAGGCCCTGGTGGCCCCCCGGTGGCTAACCAAAAAATTCGAGGTCCTCGAACAGGTCGAAGCCACCTTTGCCGCCCGCCAAACGCGCCAAGGCAGCGCCCTACAGGACAGCCCCCGAAAGGCCCCCCCACATGACTGACAGCCGCGCGTTTTAGAATACCCGCCAGCAAAACAGGGCCCTTGGCACACGCAATTCCCTGCCGGCCGCCGGGTTTATTCCGCTACCCCGCCCCCGCCCCCACCCTGTACGGAGTTCTGATCGCCCCATGCGTGTTTTACCAACAACGCCCCCATCGCCTGCCTTTGGTCAACCCTATACCGCTGCTTCGCCTGCCTTTGGTCAAACCTACGTCATCCCGTTTTCGCGGGTGGCGCGTTTTTTCACTCGACGTGGGGAACTGCTCGTCGACCAGGCTCCGGCCTACATGCAAACCCTGACCCAGCTCACCGGCGATCGGGCCTTCGAAGCCGACAACGACAAACCGTCTGGCGCGAGCGGGTTTGACGTGGTCAGCTTCATGGACTCTTTCGGCTACTACACCACCAGCCAGCAACACCCCGACGCGCGCCAGACCGATCGATTCTTGTACGTGCTAACCAACACCCACTACCCCTCGGCTCAAACCGCTTCCAGCCCAGGTCCTCGGCAAGCCCCCAGCCCCGTTGAAGCCATGCGGTTTCACAGCGACCGGCAGCCCCTCGAAGCGTTTTTGAAACAAGCACTGGCCGACGGGCAAGTGACCTACATCCGGCACGAACCGCTCAACTAACCCCTTAAAACGAGGCCACCGGCCCGGTCCCGAGGCCCCGTCTCGTGGCCCGGTCCCGAGCCCTAACCAACGCCTGTGATATACTGCCGTATATTACTACTGCATTCGGTACGCGATGAGGAGATCTGTGGCCCATGCGCGTTTTACCGGCACGGTACCGGCCCATAAGGCAGCCCATAACGCGGTCCATCGGTGGCCATGACGCCCAGCCGCCGAAACGACCCCAACCACCCGCCTTTGGGATGACCCATATCGTGCCGCTGGACAATTTCCCCGACCATTTTGATACCCAGGGCCGGGTACTGCCCCACAAGCAGGACGACCTGCTGGCCAAACTCTTCGGGTTAACCGGCGACCCCGTGCTGAATGCGGCCACAGCCCCCGGCACGGGCGTGGTACAGCACGGCCCGGCCGATTTGTGGTTGCAGACCGACCCGGCCAACCACTTCAGCTCGCAGGTGCCCCACCCCCAGGGGCCGTATTTCAACGGCCTGATGGTGCTGTTTACCAACACCGACACGCCCACGGCCACGCGCTACGATCAGTCGGGCATCCCGGCCATGCCCAACAAGGCCGATCGGGTGGATCCGCTTCTGGCCTTTATTCTGGCCGAGCATCAGCAAGGCTGGGTTCGCTTTTACGCCTGACCCGCGATCACGTTATCGGTACGGGCATCGAACCTGACCGGGCGCGAATCGGCAACGCTTTTTTCTGGCTGGGGCTGCAGGCGGTTCGGCCCCCTGTTATAAAGCCTGCATCGAACCTGACCGGACGCGAACCGGCAACGCTTTTTTCTGGCTGGGGCTGCAGGCGGTTCGGCCCCCTGTTATAAAGCCTGCATCGGAAGTG
>JAGQHJ010000020.1 GCA_020431915.1 Cyanobacteria bacterium HKST-UBA04
CGGTGGTCAATGCAGAATTAAAAAAGATAGCCAAGCCCTTGGCTAACGTGTTGGTGCTCACGTCGGTTGAGCCCAGTACCAACCCGCCGGTGGAAGCGGTTAGGTTGCTTAGCGCCGAAGCGATGTCCAGTACGTCGGTGCTGGTGGCAGTTGTGTCATTGCCCGACCCAATTTGGATACGAACGTTGGATGGTGCCGAGCCGTTAAGCAGCTTGATGCCGTTGAAGTTGGCGGCATTGGCAACCCGTGTAATCTCGGATTTGAGCTGGTCAAGCTCGTTCTTGATTTGGGTTCGTTCTTCGCTGCCGTAGGTGTCGTTGGCGGCCTGCTTGGTCAGTTCGCGCATACGCTGCAGGTTTTTAACAATGCTTTGGGCGCCCCCGTCTGCAATGTTGAGCATGGCACTGCCGTCCTGGGCGTTTTTAACCGCCTGGCCCATGCCTCTAATATCAGTGGTAAATTGGTTGGCGAGGGCCAGACCTGCTGCGTCGTCACCGGCACTGTTGATGCGCTTGCCGCTGGATAACTGGCGGAAGCTTTTTGACAGGTTGACGTTGACCATCGACAAATTGCGTTGGGCGTTGATCGAATCGAGGTTGGTATTAACGACTAAAGGCATAGGATTCTATCTCCATAAACTCTCTGTTCATCCGTGTTATGAACGTGTTACTAACCTAAGGATTTTTCCGCATCGATTCCCTTACCGGTTTGTCTACACAACGCCGAGGCTGTCCGTGGCTAAGATTGGATACCCGTGTGTTCGTACGGCCGGTTCTATTCCTGCTTTGCCCAACCGAACAGCGCCAGGGTATTTGCATGGGCTGCGGACCACAGTCAAGCGGAAGCAGCCTGCTTGACCCCGTGCACTGAACGGTTCTCGAGCAGAAATTGAGGAAAGGAAACAGCTTAATGAACCAATGCTTTAGATTGGCAAGAGCGTTAATCGTTGTTTGTACGTGACAGATAAAGCATCGAAGTATCCAATCGAAAACCGTGGTGCTAAACGTTGTATTGGCTTCGGTTCAGGTTTCGACTTAGATAAATTAGTTATTGGCAAAGGGGGGTGGCTACTTCAAAAGAAGTAGTGTAATGTTACACTTTTTAATAATAACAGCCAAAAAGGCCTGCCTGTGGCTGGGTGGCTGGGGCAGGCGGAGAGGTTTGTGCGGCCCGTGTATGTGTCAAACTGTTTCAGTTTTGTCAAAAATCGGTGACAAGCCGTTCCAAAACACCTTATAGTTTGTTTTTTTATTTTAAAGAGACCTAGAGACGATGTAAGCCCCCGCAACCAGAAGCGATTTTGAGAGTTATGCAGCCTTATACGTCCGCGTATTACGGTCGTTATCCGACCTACCCGACCTATCAGAGTACCCCTTATTCATCTTATACGCCTTATAGCCCGGCCCAGTTTGGTTCAATGACGCCGTATCCGTATGCGGGGTATGCCACGCCCTCCTACGCATCGAATCCCTATGCGGCCTATTATACGCCATCCGCTTTTTCCAGCTATGCGGTTCCTTCCGCCAGTCCGGTTTCGGCTCCAGGGTTTAGCAATCCGTTTGCGGCTCAATCGGTACCCGGTTTTTCCGCCAGTCCGTTTCCGTTGGCCAGTAGCCCCGGTATTACGAACAACGTTTACAGCCAAGGTAATTCGGCTCCTGTTGCCCAAACCTCGGGCATGGCTTGCGGAATTGCGTGTCTGAGCTACATGTTTAACAACCTCGGTATCGAGGCGACGTATGCCGGTCTGGATAAGTATTTCCGTGGTGATACCGACATGGGGCTATCCCTGCAATGGATTGCCGACGGCGTCAACCGTTCCGGTCAGGCTTTTGCCAAGGTGTACAACAACACCAACCTCAATTTCATGGCTCAGCAACTGGCTGCCGGTAACCAAGTGATGATTGCCTACGATAAGTGGCATGATGCAGGTAGTCCCTATGCCGATCAGGACGGTGGTCCGCAACGCGATCCCGGTGATTCGGCCGGGCACTATGCCGTACTGAAAGGTATTGAAATCCGTCAGGATGGTGGTCTTGACCTGATTACCATGAACCCCGACGGTGGCAAAATGCAGCGGCGCGATTACAACGAGTTTAGGGAGTTGATGGAAAACATCGACTTTAGCGGCCGTAATACCGGTATCAACAACGCCGTGGTGGTGGTGGGCAAGCAGCCCCTGCCCGATATACCACAGTATGCTTTTACCGGTGCCGCCAAGGCGTTTGATGATTCCTCCTACCGGTATAACCAGCAGAATTTTGGTCTCTAATCAACCGCTTATCGTCGAAAACCGTTGAAAACCGCTTCGAACCGAGCCCGATCAGAAGGTGTTTTGAATTTAAGACAACAGCAGGCCCAGGGTGAACACCAGGGCCGAGACGATCATGATGACGGTCGTGTAGGGCAACAGCTGTGTTGGCCGAAGCCCTGTAATGGCTAACAAGGGCAGTGCCCAAAATGGTTGCACCATGTTGGTTAGCTGGTCGCCATAGGCAAACGCCATGACCATTTTGCCCATGGGCACATGCAGCTTTAGGGCCAGCTCCGCCAGTAAGGGGCCTTGTACCGCCCACTGCCCGCCGCCACTGGGCACAAACATGTTAACCACACCTGCACTGAGCAGGGTACCAATTGGCATTAGTGTATTGGCGGAAGCCGGCAACTGTTCGATTAATCCCACGATACCGGCCGAAAACCAAACCAGTAGCCCTGACGAGGTAAAGATTCCCATTAACCCGGCATACAGCGGAAATTGAAGCACGATATCCACGGTGTGTGCCATGGCTTGCCGGGCCCCTTCGAGCAGCGGGGTTAACCGGCCATAGGACCATAGAACCAGCCCGTAAAGAAGGAAGTTGATGCTGTTAAGCGTAATGGGGGTTGAGGTAGTCGGATCGGGTAAGTGGTACGCCTGGACGACGGTCCAAAGCCATAACCCCATGATGATCAGGCCACTGCTTTTGAGCAGAACCTGCTCGAAGCGGTACCAGCCCTGATGGGGTGGCAACGCTTCTTCTGGCAGGGTTGGTTTTTCAAGGGCTTTTATGGGGGGCGGCTGCGATGGATTGGGAACCTGGCTGTCAGGCCACCAGCGTTGTTGGGCCATGCCCACACCGGCCATTGACAGAGGTACTGCAATCAGGCAGGTCGCCACAATGGCCAGGTTCATCGGGGAAAACAGGGTTTGTGAAACAGGCACCACCCCCATGGTGGCGGCCAAAAAATGGCCGGGCTCGCTTACCAGTAATGGGGCCGAGCCGGACAGGCCGGCATGCCAGATCACCATGGCGCTGTAACCAGCCGAGGCAATTAAGGCATACCCCATGGGCTGGGCTGGGCCTTTGCTGCTGCCACCGTCTTTGCCTACGGGGGAGGCATGGGCGGTAGAGGCACGGGTAACAAACACCACGTGGTGGGCCAGCAACGCCCCGAAAATTAAGCCCAGACTCCAGTTGAACAGCCCCATGATCATGGCGCTCAGGGAGACCACGGCTGCTGCAAGGGGGGTGGTGGTGCAAAACCGGCCAATGTATTCAATTAGCTTTCGGCACAGGGGGGTGTTGGCCAGCAGTTGCCCCATCACCAGCATTACCACCATTTGCATCGAAAAGGACAAGAGTCCCCAGAAACCTTGCTGCCAATAGCCCAGCAAGGTTAACCCATGCATGGCCATGGACTGGTGGGCTGGCCGGACAACCAGCAGGGCCAATAAAAACGTTAGCCCGCTCAGGCCCAGTGCAAACACAAAGGGATGTATCAGGGTTTGGGGTGGTCGGAAACGGCGTATCATTGGACTGGGTGCTTATGCTTTGGCGACAGCAGGGGGGCTTTTTTCTATAGTACCCGAGACATGCCGTTATTGAGGGTTGGGCGAAAAAGGCCAGCCGAAAAACCGGTTCTGCACGTTATTCTGGCTTAAGGCGGGGGGTGTGCAGTAACCGGTTTTGAAGGCTGAGATAGCGTAAAAAAAATTGACTCAAGATGGATGGGGGCGCATGTTGTGGCAAAGATGTGCAGGAAGGATGCAGAACATCAGGCCGGCCACAGGGTGGGACTATACCGTTACCAGTTCTCCCTGTTGTCCATGTTGTCCCAATCCTGCCAGTCGTCGCCGTAGAGGGTATTGGTGTGGTCCATCGGGTCGTCAAACCACCCATGCCAGATGTCTTCGTCATGGGCTGGGTGGGCCGAGTGGATCGGTTGATCATGAGGGGCCAGGCAATAGGGATCGGCGTCACTGAAGAGGGCTTCGTAAATGTCGGCTGCCACGGCATCGTGGTGGGACTGGCGAAGGGTGTCTTCCACGTATTCGGTAATTCGCTCCCGCAGCAGTTCTATCAAGGCTTCGTGGGGATCGCTTTGTTCGTCGATGTAGGGCTGATCGAGAAAGTCGGCATACAACCGGGGTGGCTCCAGTTCGTCGGACAAATCCTCGATCAGATCGTCTACGACGGCCTGCGGAAGCTGATCCAAATCCAGCCGGGTATCGACAACCACGTCATGCAGGGCCGAGTGAAGCGATGCTGTGTCAAACACCATGGCCCCGGCTTGTTGGTTAACCTGGGGTGGCTTACTGGGAGTTGGTTTTAAACGAGTGTCATCAAACCCCGTGTGAGGATGCCGTTGATGGGCAAACGGATCGCCTGTCCCGTGACTAGCGCTGTGACGAGTGCCGTGATCAGATTCCTGACGGGCTTTGGGTAGAGGATTTTGGCCGTTCGGGTTTGGGGCCCCTTGGCTTGGGGGGCTCGTCGACAGAGGACGGGATTCGGGGGCGGAGTTTCCCTGTTTGGCCATGGCGGTCTGTTGGCTTCCTCTACAATAGGGGTGGGGGGCATTGCAGACACCGGTCAACCGGGTGCTGCATCACACCCCCTGATCGGTGTCGTTACCCGTTGGCCTAACCAGCGTTTTTTTCGGTGTCGGCCGCTTAGAGAGCACGGGTTGTGGGGGTGCTTGCTGTAGGGTGTGTCGCAAATTAACCTGTAACATACCCGTGTGTGCCTGTATTCCCATAGCCCCATGGCCGTAATAACCCGGTACGGTGCCCTGGTGCCAGACAAGAGTATGTATAATAATAAAAACAATATTTCAGGCAAATTGATCTACTCGTCCTTAAGAAATCATTAAGGACGAGTGGCAGGGGCTAGGACGGGTTGTCTTGGGTGAGATCGGTTTGGCTCAATGTCTTGACGGTTTCTTCCAGTGTCAGGACTTGTTGATGGGCATCGTCACGTGCCTTGTCCAACTCCGAGGCGCTGCTCAGAAAATCTTGGTAGGCCTTGATGGCGGCCTGATATTGCTTGACGGCCTCGCCCTTCAGGGCATTGGCATCCAGTTTGCCCCACGCTTCGGGCAGGGCCATGTCCGTCAGGTTTTTGGCCATGTCGGTCCTAAAGTCGTCGAGGCTATCCTGGCGTTGGGCTGGTGCTTCTGTCTGGGTGGCTTCAGCCAGTTCGTGGGACCATTTGTTGAGGGTATCGGCCAGTTCGTGGTGGGTAATGGCCTTGGTGTAATACAGGTCGGCCGGCTCTGATGGATTCGTAGCCAAGGCCTTCTCAAAGGCCTGGAGGGCGGCCATGTACTGCTGTCTTTTTCGGTACAGGATGCCCATGTTATAGGTAATTTCAAAGGAGTCGGGGGTTAGCGAGGCAGCCGACTCCAGGCGGCACAGTGCTTCATCAAGCTTGTCTTCACTGGCCAGCGATTGGGCGGATTTGAGCAACTCCAAAGCGGCCGGCTTGTAGACGGCATCTTGCGAACATCCTTGAACGACTATTTGCCCAACCAAAAGCCCCATTAACAGCCCGATTGCAATGAAACGGCGTCTCGGTCTGGCATGTAATCTGGCAGTACGGCAAACGGACGTGGGAAACATGGCGGGTGTGGCGGGTGGAATGCGATCAGTCACGTCACAAGGCTCCTTGGGTTTCAAGCGGTCTCAAACGTTCTCAATGTTCTCAATGTTCTCAACAAAAGGTCTCAACTAGAGGCGCCCATCGGCTCGGTTTCGGCGGATAAGGCCACTTTGGGTAAATACGTTCCCATAAAAAAGTCCACGTGGCCAAACGACAGAACGTCGCGTTGTGCCAGGGCCAACGGGCTCAGGCTAAGCAGCCCCTTTATCCGGCCCTGGACCAGGGCATTGATGCCAAGCCGATCCAGGCCTTCGCCGTTGACGACCGCCACGGCTTGGGTGGTTTGTCCGGCCACCGCGTTCAGGGCCGACTCAATGGCCAGGCTGGGCAGTCCCTGACCTTGGCTAATAGCCATAACGTGCTGGTGTTCAACCAGGATGGCCGAGGCCGGCATCAGCAGATCGCTGATAATTAACCCCAGCTCGATGTCCATCAGTTGCGGGTGGGTGGGTTTTCCTACCAGCCAGTCCGCTTGGCGACAGTCGTCGGCTACCGTCACGGGACGCACCCCCATGCCCGGTGTTGGCTGCAACATCATGGTCCCCACCTTCAACCGATCCACGTCGAAGGTGGTGGGCAAAAACGGCAGGTTCCCATCGGTCAGCAGTTCCGCCGTCCAAACCGGGCAAACCACTTGGGCCAGGCCGCATTGTTTCAGGTAGGCCAGCATCGATTCGTTGACCGGCTGCGAAACCATCAGCGTTCCGCCCATAATCAAGGGACTGCAGGTGGTCAGCATGGCCGTAAAGGCTTGTTCAAAGTTGGCATCGGTGCAGATAACCTGGACGGGTACGCCTTGTTGCACCAGCACGAGCTGGAAGGGGCTGAGGGCTTGTGCCTGTGCCAACTGAAGCCAGCAGTAGGTGGCGCTTAATGCGTTTTGCCAGTGCCCCGTTGTAAACGCGTTCGGGGTGGCCTGGGTATGAAACGTCAGTGCATCCTGCCAGCCGGGGTTGGTGGTGTACAGGTTGCTTGGGTGGCCCTCCGGTTGGCATTCGGGCGGCGGGGTGGTTCGTCGCAGTAGTAACAAGTCGTCGGCATGCAGGCTTTCGAACAACTGGGTGCACAGTTGCTCGTAGCGTCCGGCGTCGATCACCAGGTCGGGTTCCAGTACGTTAAGCTGGGCCGGATGGGTTACGACCAGAACTTGTCGGGTCAGCGCCGGGCAAGAAGCCATATAGGCCAGCATGGCATTGACCTCGGCTTGGGCGGCCTGGGCCATGGCGGGCGACGTTAGGGCATCTTGCCGTGGCGGGTGGTTATCCGTGTCGGGGTCGGTGGTCTGGTTCAGGGCAATAATAATCAGGCGCTTCGGCGACGCTTCGTCTCCATCCAAATCCATGGTTGTGGGCAGGGTGTCCTGAACAAAGGACAGGGGCGTGCACGTGTGCAGCGTATCAAGCTGTAAGTCGGTGCACTGGTCCATGTAGGCCTGCAGGCTGTTGGTGGTGTAGAGGGTGCAGGGATACTCGGAAAAGCGGTTCAGGTACGGCAACAACTGTTGGGCAGTGGTCGCCTGGGCTTTGGCGTCGGTTGCCGGCCCCAGACGGGCCACAAAAAAAGTAATTTCCGGCGGGCGATGCAAGGCGGAGGTCATGGTGGCAGGGGGGGGCGTGTGTTCAGGCATGGGGTCAGGTATAAGGGTTGGGGGCAGGGGGTTGGGCTGACAAGGGGTATGTTTCGTGTATGGTAATGGTATGACAAACCCCGGCTTGATGTATACCGGTTAATCAGGTGCTCAGGCTCCTTGTTTCAGTGGATTGCCGGCCTTAACCCTCCCCCTTCCTCCATGGTAGTGCCCGAACACGATGACCACCCCGCCGTTTTTTACGTATCAATGCGATGCCACCGATCGGCCGTTCTGTGACCGCATTGCCATCATGAACCTGGCGCTGGACCAGGTATCAGACCAGTACTGCCTGGAAGTGTTGGCCGAGTCGCAGGCCATGGCGCCCAAGGCGTTTTTCGATCGCATGTACGTCTATATCCAGTCGCGGGATTGTTTTAAAACCCCATGGGAAGCATTCGACCCTTCCCCATGCCCGCGTATGGCCGAGGGGTCATGTTTCTGCACGCCGCTAGCCGGGTAGGAGCCTGCCGATGCCTGAGCCGATGGAAAACAAGCCCGTAGCGACCCTGGATGTACGGCAAACCAAATGCCCCCTTAATTTTGTGCAGACCCGGCTGGCCCTTGAAAAAATTGCCGTTGGCCAAGTGCTTGAGGTGTGGGTGGACCCGGCCTCGCAGTCGGTGATGAACATTCCCAGCAGTCTGCGTGTGGAGGGGCAGGCCGTGATTTACGAAGAGCTTGACGAGGCCATGCCTGGTGGCCACGCCTTGAAACTGGGGGTGAGACGGTTGAAATGAGCGACACCCTTTCCACTGGCACGTCGGTGTTACGTATCGAGGTCGTCGATGACCCGGCCCTCTTCGACGCCATTTGGCCGTTTTTTCAGGCCATCGTTAAAGACGGTCGTACCTATGCCCTGGACCCTGCTCTTAGCAAGGCCGAGGGGCAGGCCATGTGGTTTGCCCCCCATTGCCAAACCTATGTGGCCCGGTTTGACGGGCGGGTGGTCGGGTCGTTCATCATCAAGCCCAACCAGGCCGGTCCCGGCAGCCATGTGTGCAATGCGGCGTTCATGGTGGATGCCAGCAGCCGTGGCTTGGGGGTTGGGCGACAAATGGGGCAGTTCGCGCTGGTCGAGGCCCGGCGCCTGGGCTATCGGGCCATGCAGTTCAACATGGTGGTCAGCACCAACACGGCTGCCGTTCGCCTTTGGAAATCGCTGGGCTTCGAGGTTATCGGCACCATTCCCGGCGGGTTTGCGCACCCCGATTTTGGGGATGTTGACGGACTGATTATGTATCAGTGCCTGTAATCGATTGGTCGGCGGGGCGTTTTTGGGTTTTGATGTTGAGCCATTCCACACCGGCAGAAAATGCCAGGGCAAAATAAATGTAGGGCCGGGGCACATGGACGTGGAAGGCGTCGGCGACGAGCATGGCCCCAATCAGCATCAGGAAGCTCAGGGCCAGGATCTTGATGGACGGGTGGCGATCGATCAGGGTGCTGATATGCTCAAGGGCCACCATCATCACCACGATGGAAATCAGTACGGCCGTGACCATGACCCACAGTTGCTGGGCCAGCCCCACGGCGGTAATAACCGAATCGAGCGAGAACACAATATCGATGAGCACGATTTGCAACACAATCATGCCAAGATGCTCCGTGTAGGACTGAAGCCGGTTGCAGTCTGGATTGCCGGCGCATTCCGTCTCGACGTGGATCTCCTTGGTGGCCTTGTACAGCAGAAACAGCCCACCGAGCAGCAGGGTAATGTCCTTGCCGGACAAGGGTACTTCGGCCACCTGCAGCAGCGGGGTTTGTAGTTTAAGCAACAGCCCGAGGGAGAACAACAGCGAGATTCGGCCAAAAAATGCCAGGCCCAGGCCGATTAACCGAACCCGTTTTTGCAAGGGCTTTGCAACCCGGCCCACCAGAATGCTGATAAAGATGATGTTGTCGATACCCAGCACGATTTCCAGCACCGTGAGGGTAATGAGACTTAAAACCCAGTCGAGGTGTGTGGGCATGGGCGGCGTTAAATCAGTCCGTGCTTGTGGGCATAAACGGCCGCCTGGGTCCGGTCGTCCACGGCCAACTTGCCAATGACGTTGCTGACATGGTTTTTAACGGTGTATAAGGAAATGCTCAGGCGATCGGCAATGTCCTTGTTGTTTAGCCCTTCGGCCATCAGCTTCAAGATTTCCAGTTCCCGTTCGGTCAGGGCGGTCGGTAGGTCATCGCCGGCCGATTGCTGTTGCTTGAGCGCCATTAGTTTGGGTAGCGCCCCGACAATATACTGGGCAATATCCGGGTCAATCCACAGCCCGCCGTCGTTAACCAGTTCGATGACGCCCACCAGGCGATCGAGCTTGATATCCTTCAGGCAGTAGCCGTCGGCTCCGGCACTAAACGCTTCGAAGACCTTGTCCTCTTCGCCGTGGGACGTAAGCATGATGATGCGCGTGTCGGGTCGCTCTGCCTTGATTTGTGCCGTGGCCCCAATGCCGTTGAGCACCGGCATGACGATGTCCATCAGGATGACGTCGGGTTTCAGGTCTTCGGCCATGGCGACGGCTTCCTGCCCATGTTCGGCTTCGCCCACCACCGTCAACCGGTCGTGTTTGTTCAGGCCATATATCAAGCCCTGGCGGCTGAGTTCATGGTCTTCGGCAATCAGTAGTCGAATTGGGGTGGTCTGGCTCATTGGGTCGTAGGGGTCCTGTCTTGGGGCTTTTGGGGCGCGGTTGCCTGTGGGCTTAAGGGCAGGGTTACCGTAAAACAGGTGTATTGCCCCGGCTGGCTGTCTACGCTAATGGTACCGCCGTGGGCTTCAACATACAATCGGCAACTGTACAGCCCCAGGCCGGACCCTATTTTTCGCGTGTCGCCCATGCCGGCCGAATAACGATCAAACAGCAGGGCCTGCTCGGCTGGTGGGATACCCGGTCCGTTGTCGTGGACGCGGATATGTACCACCGACCCGTCGGTGTCGGCGCTTAGGGTCACGGTGCTTTGGGCCGGAATGTTTTCCAGGGCGTTGGCCAGCAGGTTCAACAGGACCCGTTTCAGGCCTTTTTCATCGGCATGGAAGGCGGGCATGGGGTCGGCCAGATCGGTTTCCAGGGTAATTTGCCGTTGGCTGGCCATCGAGGTTACCTGCTCCAGGCATTCGCCAACCAGAGCCGACAGATCGATGGGGTGCGGGCTTAACTGAAGCTGGCCGGCTTCCAGCTTGTACACGTCCAGCAACTGGTTCACCATGCCCAGCAGGTGCTCGTTGTTGCGGCGCATGCTGGCTGCCAGCTTTTCTTGCTCCGGCATGGACAGGGCCTTGAATTCCTCGGCCAGTAGATCCAGCGAGCGGTGTTGGGCAATGAGCGGTGTTCTGAAATCGTGGGTCAGGTTGGCAATAAAGTTTCGCCGCAAGGCTTCTTTTTCCTGAAGGCCTTCGACCATGGTATTAAACGCGGCCAGGGTGCGGGCCATGTCGGCCTGTTTTACGTCGTCGGTTTCCACGCGGGTTTTCAGGTTGCCATGGCCGACGGCCTGGCTGGCCATCGAAAGGCGCAGAACGGGATCGACAAAATTGCGTTTCAGGTAGTGGCCCGCCAGTAGGCTACCCAGCACCGTGGTAACCAGAATCACCAAGCTTAGCCATTTTTTCATGCCACCGGCCTGCCAGGGATTGAGCGACAAGTCCTCGTTTTCAAGCTTGGCCAGGTGCAGCACAACGGTGGCTACCGGCTGGTTGGTGTGGTCCGTAATGACGACCTGGGTGCTGGGGCCATTGAGCGACAGCGGCAGTGGCAGCGGCGGTGATGATTCGGGTGAGGGGTTCGTAGTTGCTTCGGCAAGCGTGTTGCTGTTGGGCATGGGTGTTTCCGGCGACAACGCCTGATCCGCCTGATCCGCATGGTTCGCTGGGTTCGCCGGGTTCAGGCTCGGGCCATGGGCCAGCATTTTTCGGCGTTGTTGCTCGAAGCGTTTCAGGCGTTGTTTTTGTCGGTCTTGCCGGCCCCGGCCCCGGCGGTCGTGTTGATGCGGCGGCGAGAGGCTGGCGATTTGGTGGGTATCGTCGGTTTGGGTGCCGCTGAAAATACTGGTCTGGTAAGGGCCAATGGGGGTTAATTTATGCAGGGGTACGGGGTGTACCACCAGCAGGCCGTCGTAGGGGCCGTTGGGCAGCGGGAGCATGGTGGCCAGCGAGACCTGGTCGTGGGGGGCATCGAGGGCCTCGAAATAGGAAACGCCGCCTTGCTGGTCCGCTTGTTGATGGGTGGGGAAATAGTCCACCAGGTTCTTGAGCTTGTCCGGCAGTGGGTCGTCGCCGACAAAGGTATGGGCCTTGAACCACCATGCCCCGGTGGCATGCAGCGAGGTTTTGACCCGGCTCAAGGGGGTGTCAACCGACATCAGGTAAACCGCTTGCAGCGTTCGTTCGGTTTCCTGCTCCAGAAGCCGTTCCTGCCGGTTGCCCAGACTTTGGGCCCCTACGCTCAGGGCCAGTTGTTGGCGGGCCTGGTGGGCCGAGTGCAGGTTGACCTGGTCCCACAACAAAATAGCCGCCACGGGGATGACGGTAATCAGGAAGAACAGGATCAGGAAGTAGCGTGAGAATCGAAGCATAGGGCTCTATCAGCCGTAGCCTATGGTTGTGGGGCAATACAAAAAGGATGCCGGATCGGATCGCTGCCTTATGATGACCGCTTCCCTCAAAAAAGCCAAGGGGCTTAAGGGCCATGGCGGCCTAGTGCCCAAGAACCAGGTTGTTTCGGTTTGGATGAGCTGTCAAACAACCTGTATGGTTGTGGCTTTCCGGTTATGACGGTTCTGTCGGGGGCCATGGCGTGATATAGAAAGGATGACAGCGGCCCCTGGATCATTGAGAAATATCAAAATATTAAGGTTCTGGTTGTTTCTATTGTCAAACGCCTTAAAATACGGTATACCATGGTCTCAAGGACGTCCCAAGGATAACCGTTTCAAAGTTTTACCGGGGTTGTCCGTCAAGGGGATCCTGTATAAATCCGGTTAAGTCCGATTAAGTCCGGTATAAGAGCGTAGGTAGCGTAGGTTTAGAACGCCCATTAACCATTCAGTACCATTCTCAGTCTCTATTTAGGTTTTTTCTGTTCGTGGATGTGACTAAGCGGGAGGAGTATGCCTGGGGTCACGTTGAGTAAAACCAAATGGGTGTCTCTCTTGAGGGACCGGCGTGCTGATTTTTAGTGCGGCCTGGGCCCGGCATCGGTACCGTTGCCTGTTGCGCGGTGTGTGCTGTTGCATTCTGCCTACCCCCGTTGTTGGTTAAATGAGCTTGGTAATCGTTGAGACAAAGAAAAGGAGGCCGTTGGAACCGGGTTAAGAAACAAGGTATTTAATCATCACCCTTCCCACTGATGGAGGGGATTAGGTCCCAGCGTGGAACTATTTTAGGACGACTTTAAAAGCAAACGACGGTATTGATCCGCGAGGTCGATGCATATGAACCTGAGTGTTGGGCAGGTGGGTTACCGGCTGCCTTGTGATTTGAATTCTTCAGTCCCGGCTGCCGCAGTACGGTTTGCTGCACAGTTGTTTGCGTACAAGCCCACACATATAGAGGGGCTGGATAAGCGCCTAAGCAAGGCGCAATCGCTGCTAGAGGGTGTGGTTGGTCAGGGCGAGGGTCACGCCCTGATGGCCACACCCGGCAGCGATACCTTGGTGTTTACCCTGGAGGCCGCCAACCAGGGCAAGGGGCTGACGGCCGACAGCCCCATCCGGCTGACTTACCGCTTCCCCGAATTTACCGGCGAGGGGGCACGGTTTGACACCCAGACACCGGTGTCCAGAGACGCCCTGCACAAGGGGCTGCAAACCGGGTTTTGGAGCTGGCTGCACCGTTTTGAACCGGTTATGCCGTATTCGCCGGTCCGGCCCAAATCGGCAGCCGTCGCCAAACGGCTTGGTGAAGTGATTCCGCCCGATGTTCGTCAAATCACGGCGGCCACGGTTCGAAAAACCTTGCGGCAATTGGTCGAGCCGGCCAGCCCGACCCCTGTAATGACTGCTTAACAAACCCTGTCGCCCGTTCAGAAGCTATGGTATAACCACAGTATTGAGTGGATTATACTGTTTTACGTGTATTTTCCCTAGTTTTATATGCGTGTGGGCTTTTGCGCGTATAGGTAACCGAGGCCAGGCGATGCCTTTGCTCGGTTACTTTTTATATGTGGGTTTGGACGATACAAGCGCAGAAACTTTGCGTGCGCCTAGCGCTTGAGCCGCAGGGCGGCTTCGGCAAAGGCCATGGGTTTTACGTAGCGCTTGGTGTCGTCGGTGTAGGCGACAATTCCGAGTTTGTTCACCAGGTCTTCAATGGCATTGCACACGGCCTTGTCGTTGGTGTCCTTGAAGAAGCCCGTGATACTGGCCACAGGCATATCACCCAGCATCCGGTTGGTGCCTTCCACGATCAGGCCCAGCACGTCCCAGCCGCTAATCGGGCCCAGGTCGTCCTCGATGAAGAAGATGGTGTTCAGGATAAAGATGTGGTTGCGTACCTTGTTCAGGGCGTCTGCGTGGGCCTGCTGTTGGGCCTTGAGTTTTTCGGGATCGGTTTCGGCAGGGGCCTGCAGCTTTTGGCGCCACTGGCGCAAGAGGGTACCAAACATCGATTCGTGGCCCGTGGCCTTTGGGCTGTACGGATGCAGCAGCCGGGTATGATCGGCCGATTCGATGCGGATCAGGCCCAGCCGTTCCAGTTCGTTTAAGGCCGTATCAAGCGAATCGAGTGCCTCGAAGGCCGCCTTGTCAATCGCGGCCTGATCCAGGGGGGGCACGTCAACGGCATCAACCGGTTCGGTGTCTTCGCTCGGGGGGGCTTCGTCTTGTTGTGGCTGCTGTTTTTGCTCCTGTTCCTGATCCGGGTTGATGGCGGTCTCGATGACGGGGGCCATCACGGCGGCATCGGGATCGGCTGTTGGTTCAATGGCCACGGCAATGGTTGTGGGCCCACCTTTTCCGCCGATTTCGATGGCCTTGTTAAACGGCACCAGGGGTTGGGTTTCATCCCACGCGCCAAGCATCTGGGCCATGAAGTGGTTGGTTAGCACACAGTTGGGCCGCTGCATGGCCCCGGCCTTGATGAGCCCGAGCAGTGTGCGGCCACTGATGGAGCCGTAGTCGGCATGCTTGAGGCAATGCTTGCTTAAGGCTTGCTGTACGCTGGGCCGCAGGGTGTTGAGGGTTTCCAGGGCGATGCGGCCGTAGCGGGTTAAAACGGCCCGCTTGCTGCGGTACTGGTAGCGGTTGAACAGCTTGTTGTAATAGGTGGCCAGGGCGGCGGCCTGTAGGTGAATCTGATCCGGCGGGGTGACAAAGGTACCTGCCGCAGGCTGGGTAATGCGGGTGTCGGGGATGATGGCAGTTGGAACGACGTTGGGCGGTGGGGTAATCCAGCTGATGTTGGATTTGGTAATGGACATCGTGCCAACGGGTGGGCCAGGGTTAAAGAACGGATTGGGGGTGGCGGGGCTAATCGGGCTAGACATGGGTGGGTTCAGGCTCCTAACTCTCTGATTCTTTTTTCGCGCGCACGTTTTTGCTGGGTCTTTTTTAGGGCACGATACTTGACAAGCACTTGAGAAGCGGGTTGGCTTGTGCCGGGTAACGCACACTAGGGGGCGAGGCGGGCGGCGGGATGTGCGAGCGGCAAGCGGTTTACCCTAAAACCTCAAGGATCGGTGCAAGCATGGGCTCGGACGATCCGCGATACCGGTTTACTGTGGAAACAGCAGCCAAAACAATCTCATTTACGAAAAAGAACGGTAAAACAACGGGTGATTCAATAGAGATATTGTGCTGAAAAATACTCCCAGTAACTATTCATCCCGGGGTTAGTCTTCGAATACACCCTGTGGTCTATGGGCCTCAGGCACAATCCGTGATTGTCAGGGCACTGGGGCGTGTACCTCATTCCACATCGCGGGCGATCCGAGAGAACCAACCATGGTGCACCCGTGTATTGGGTGCCATGGATGATTGTAATACTACGATAGCAACTTTTTTGAAAAAGGCCAGAGGGGCAGTAAATACAGACTATATAGCGCCGTCTATCAATTAGTGGGGCCAATGCCGACAGCAGGCATGCCCACTTCGACATGAATTTTAAAATTGCTGTAAGGCCTGCGGGTAAAGGCACGGGGCTTGTTTTTAAGGCTTGGGAAGCGCCTGGGCCAGGTGATGACTCAGGGCGTAGTCGACGCGCGATGCAATGGCGTCTTTACCCAGTATGTAGAGGGTAATGGACAAGTCGGCACCCCGTACCCGTCCGGTCAGGGCAGAGCGGATGGCCCACATCACGGTTTTTGTTTTCAGCCCCGCCTCGCTTGTTAGGGTGTGGGTCAGGGTTTTCAAATCCTCGGCCAAGGCCTCAGGCGTGTCAAAGCGGGCCGAGGCGAGAAAATCGGACTGGAAGGCTTCGAGTACCCGTTTGGTATCGGCCTCGGTAAACACCTGTTGGCTTTGCTCGGACAGCTTGGGGTGATCCTCGAAAAAGTAGGCCACGTCTTCTGTAATGTCACTCAGAACCGTCAGGGGTTCGCGCACGGCTTCGAGCATCATCAAGAGGCGACCCTGGTCGTAGCGTGACACGTCGTACGCGCTCAGGTAGGGTTGGCAGCGTACCCAAAGATCTTCGAGGGGGAGCTGGCGGATGTACTGGCCATTGAGCCACTTGAGCTTGTCAATGTCGAACACGGCCGGGCTTTGGGCGAGCCGATCGAAGCCGAACTGGGCGGCAAACTGCTCAAGACTGCCCACTTCCTGTCCGTCGGGGGGCGACCACCCCATCAGGCTCAGAAAGTTGCAGAAGGCTTCGGGCAGGTAGCCCTGATCGACGAATTCAGCTACTGCCGTGGCCCCATGGCGCTTGGACAGCTTGCTGCGATCCGGGGCCAGGATCATGCCCACGTGTGCAAACACCGGCGGAGAAGCCCCCAGGGCTTCGTAGAGCAGTAGTTGTCGGGGGGTGTTGGAGATGTGATCCTCGCCGCGGATGACATGGGTAATGCCCATGGTCATGTCGTCGACGACCACGGCAAAGTTGTAGGTGGGGGTCCCGTCGTTTTTCATGATGACGAAATCGCCCAGTAGCGCTAAATCAAAACTCAGCTCGCCCCGAACTTCGTCATGGAAGGTCAGGGTGCCAGGGTTGTCGGGCAGGCGAAACCGCAGGGACGGTTTTCGGCTGGCGTCTTTGGCCAATTCCTCGCGAACTCTTGGGTCACGGCATTTACCCGAATACACGTAGGGCCGCTTTTGAGCCTTGGCTTGCTCCTTTTCGGCTTCCAGTTCGTCCTGGGTCAGGTAGCACGGGTAAGCCAAGCCCTTGTCGATAAGCTGCTGGGCATACTGGGGGTATAGATCGAAACGTTCCGATTGGCGGTAGGGGCCGTATTGCCCACCGCAGTCGGGGCCTTCATCCCAGTGCAGACCCAGGCTCTTGAGGCCCTTGAAGATGTCGTCCACGTACTGCTCTTCGGAACGCTGGCGGTCGGTATCCTCGATGCGCAGAATAAACTGTCCCTGATGCCCTTTGGCGTACAGGTAGTTAAACAGCGCGGTACGAGCTGTTCCTACATGCAGGTTGCCTGTGGGACTGGGGGCAATGCGTACACGAACCGGGACGGACATAAACCAAGCACCTTTATAGACTGACAAAAGCTGCTAATAACCTAACACAAACCGTTGGATTAAACGGCTTCGAGTTGGGTCGTGTCCACTTCCAGGCTTAACTCAAGCTTTTCAAGGCCTTCGGTTAAATCCCGCTCCAGGGTGTCGTAAATCATGTCGATGCGGCGGTATTTTACTTCCTCGGCTTCGGCCACCTTCAGTTTTTTCCGGTTCTTGAGCTTGCGTAACCGGATGCGGTACTGCCGGTCGATGTTGTCCAGCGATTTGGCGAAATCCTGCTGGATGGGCTGGAATTTCAGGAAGCCCAGACGGATTTTTTCCTGCTGTTTAAGGGGCTCGCCGAGGCTGTCGTGTGGACTGGTATAGAACTGCACGACCATGTGTTTGACCAATTGGCGGAAGGCTTTGATGTCCTGTTCCTTGGCGCGGTTCTGTTTTTCGGCTTGCCGGAGTTTGCGCAGGTAGGCTTTCAAGACCACGGCCTGGGCCACGGAAGGCAGCTTGCTGAAATCCTGGTGCAGGGCCGACTGGAACTCCAGCAGGGCATCGAGCGGAACCGAAGCCAGGGCTTCGTACAGCATGGCCCGGCCCACGAGGCCCTCGTTGAGATGAGTGGAAAACAGCATCAACTTCATCTGGGTATGGGGCGAGAGCTGTTGAAGCGATTCCTGGCCGGTGTAGGTCAGGTAGGCACCCAGCAGGCTCAGGGCTGATTCGCGGGTAATGCTTTGGGTGCTGGCAATGGCCTTGGCCCAGGCCTGGCTGATGTGGAAGGCCTTGTCGTGTCTCTTCAGGCTAAACAGTGCCCGCTCAAACGGGCTTTCGGCATATTGCTCGATGTTGTCGGCCCAGCGCTTCTGTTCGGGGGTTTGAAACTGCAGCGTCTTGGAAACCTGGGCCGGCAGGGCCACGGTTTGGGGCCAAAACCGTTCGGTCAACGATTCGCCGGTTTGCCGAAGCCAGTTGAACATGGGGGTGGCATTGCCTTGAAGCAGTTGCCATAGCGTGGCGGTTGCCGAAGAAGAGGCCGAAGCTGTGCCCGGCATGCCTTGGGGGCTTTGTGTCCAGCCCAGGCGTGCGCCCAGGGATTTTGCTGGTAACCGTGCCGAAGTGTCTTGGTGGTCGGCCAGCGCCTTGGCACGGATGGAGACATCCGGGAAGGGTTGAGCCCGGTTGCCAAAACCAAAGGTCGTTTCTGCAAGGCCGGATTGGGTGGCAATCGTAGCAGTCTTGGGTGCGGCCTTGGGTGCGGTTTGGCCGGGACCCTGGAACGACACAAGTTTAGGCATAAAGAACGACACCACTTTGCGAAGAAACGACTAGTAACAGCACCGGGTATTTGCAAGGACAGAGCGAGGCAAAGAGCGGGAGAGGGGGAAAAAGGTCACATCATAAGGGACGCAGACAACCGGCAAAACCGACAAAACAGGCCCCGGCCAATAGGCACAAGGCTGAAATGGCTTGACGGCCGTACTTTATGAAACTCTATCCTTGAAATCAGTGTGTATCACTTTAACACCCAAACTTATCTTTGACAATAATAATACCTCTGGCGGGCTTTGGGCGGCTGTGCCCGTCGGTTTACAGGGCAGGAAGCTGGGGGCGGGCTGGTAGGGGTTGGGTGCCAAGTTGCAGCTGTTGGGCCGGAACCGATGACCAGAGGTAGGGACGTGGCAGATAGGCGACGGGCGGTGGTGGTACGTAGACCCATTTGTCGGGGTTGTAGGCCGACTCGTCGAAGCGGGCAACGCGTTTGGTGGCAGGATCATCGTTGGGGGCAGTCCCGTCTTTGCCGGAATTTACGAGCTTATCCAACTGGTAGCGCAGTTGTTCCTGCTCCTTGCCTTGGCGAAACCGTTCTTTGGTCCAGAGCTGGTTAAGCTTGGTGACAACGATGCCGACCCCGACCACGCCGATGCCCAGGGACAGGAAAAAGTGTTTGAGCTTCATGTTGCGCAGGCTGTTGTACAGCTCCGGGCTGGTGGCTTTGAGGGGTTCAAGGTCCTGGAAGCTCTTGATTTGTTGGGAAGCCGTCAGCCATTGGTTGCCAATGAAGTTTTTGCCGAAGACCTTGTGGAGGAAGCGTTCCTCGATGGTATGGTCCACCTGGTGCTGGTGGTTGATTAAAGGCTTGTACCAGTGCTTGGCCATGGCGCCGCTAATGGCGTCGGCCCCGAAGGCCAGGTAGGGGGCCACCACGGCAGCAACCCGGCTCAGGATTTCGAGGGTTTCCAGGTGGTCGCGTGACGCGTCGAG
Source organism: Cyanobacteria bacterium HKST-UBA04 (assembly GCA_020431915.1). GTDB lineage: Bacteria > Cyanobacteriota > Vampirovibrionia > Vampirovibrionales > JAGQHJ01 > JAGQHJ01. The sequence goes on from JAGQHJ010000020.1 coordinate 19,429, forward strand.
GTAGCCGAGTACCCCGGCCAGGATGGTCATTCTCATTTGTGTCCGGCTTAGGCCGAATACGGCATCCTGCACCTTTTTTCCGTTCTTCAGGGTTTTGGTGACGCCGTTAAAGCTGAAATCGAAATTCCGGACAAATTTTTCCAAGGGTTTTTCGAGCCATTTGGCCCGGTGCCCGAACGCGGCCAGTGCCAAGCCGCTACCGATAAGGGTGGCTGCCAGGCCGACGCTTTGTTTGATACGGCGGTGGGCCTTTTGGTGGGCGGGGGAACCTCCCCTTCTTTCATGGATTTGTTGGACAGGGCGACGACGGAGCTGAAATCGCTTTTGTTGAAGAGGTTTTCGGTCAGCAGGTTTTTGACGAAGCTTAGGCTGTACTCGGCGGCAATAACCCCGCCCGAAGCCAGCAAAATGCCGGCTTTGACCGGAAGCAGGGCTTTTTGGCTGCCCTTTGGAATGGCTTTCAAGGGGCTGGCCAGGTATTTGGCCAGGCCAGGCTTCTTGGCCAGGGGGGAGACCTGCTTCATGGCTTCCTTGAAGAGGTACTGCCCGAAAACGGCCGGGGCAAAGTAGAACAGGGCCGACTCGATGAATTCGAGGAAGGTCAGCTCGGTTCGCTCGGCCCAGCTTCGGGCAATGATAATCTTGGGACACCAGACCGACAGGGTGTCCTGGGTAAATTTGGCTACGGACTGGTTGGCTTCGGCGGTGGCCACATAGGTGGCTGCCGGCGAGCGCAGAAAGGCTCCCACCCAGCCGCCAGACGAAAAACGCACGGCATTCGGGTTAACCGGCCGTGCGTTACTGGGTTTTGGCTGCGCTTCAACCGAAGCTGCCTGTAGCGTTGCTACAGGGCGTTTATGCAAAGGTTGTAAGGGCGAGAGTGACATAATGGGCGTAAAATCCGGGTTTGATAGGAAAAATATCGATAAAAAACAAGAACAGCGGGTGTTGGTCTGGTTGGACCGGAGGGGTACCCGCTGTTCTATCGGCATTAAGCTTGTATTGGCTAATGGTTAGACGAAGCGGGCCCCCTTGTTCATCGAGGGCATCATCATCATCATCATCATCGACCCCTGGGGGGCGGATGGGGTGGTATAGGTGGTGATGAGGGGCAATAGCATCGTCTAATTGCTAGGGTTTTGGGTCGTATCTTGGTGGGATTGGGTTAATAAAAAACACGGGCCACTGGGAATTGTCCTTGTGGCCCGTGTTTTTTAGGAACAGTGTTGCGCTTGGGTTAACAAACAGGCCAGGATGCGACAGGCATGCCGCACATCATGCGGCACATCGGCATCATCATCATCGGCTGGTTGTTGAACGAAGCGGTAGACATTTTAAAGACGCAAGTCCTAAGAGGAGCGGCCCATTGAGGCCGTGGAGAGTATTAAGTGCCTAGCAGTCTAACACATCCACCACAAAACGCAAGCGTTCCAACGTTTTGCCGGTTAGGCCCATGGCCCCCTGCCCATGGCCTCTAGGCCGGGGCGGAATCTTTTTGAGGCGGCCGACGTCATGGGAAAGGCAACCTTATCCCATACGTCTCAGGCACCCCTTGCCGGCCGGTTTGGTGGTGCCGGGGGTTTTGTGTGGGCAGCTCTGGTGTGGCCAGGGCGTCTTGGTTACAATAGCCCGTATTGACCCAGCCACTGTTGGCGCCTTGTTGGTATACAACGGGTGTACAACGGGGGTTCTCGACAAGTAGGAGTTTTAAGTGCCATGGTTCGTTGTCAGGTTCGTTGTCAGCCGCTTTGTCAGGTTTTTCGTCAGGTGCTTCCCGTTACGGTTGCCCTGTGCTTGGCCGTGGGTACCTTTGTGGCCGCACCTTCGGTCTGCGTTAGGGCCGAAACGCCTGATTCGGGTAGTTCTGCCAATGTGACCCCCTCCTCCGACGGGGCTAAAACCGTTCTGGTGGATGAAAACGGGGTCTTTTCCGGTCAAATCCAGGAAGACGTGCTGAACATGACCGACAATATCACCCTGGCCCATGAGCAGTTAAAGGAACACCCCAACAACGCCGAGGCCCATTTCCTGTATGCCGTGGCCCTGAGCCGAAGCCCCTACCTTGAGGAGGCCTATAACGAAATGCGGCAAATCCGGTCGCTGCTTAAGCAAAGCCGGGATTTTGGCCTGATGGATCGAACCATCGAACAATACGAAGGGCTGCTGAAAAACCACCCCAATCACGATGTGGCCATTTATCGGCTGGCTTTTGCCAACTATTTCAAGGGCTACTGGATAGACAAGGAACCGGAAGATGCCAAGCTGTTTGAGCATGGGCCTTCTTCCGAGTATTACGCCAAGGCCAAGACATATATGCGCGAGGTGGTTAGCCTGAAGCCCGATGATGTTTGGGCCCGGAACTACCTGGGTCATATTGTGCTTGAGCACGACAAGGACGTGAATTCGGCGATTGCCATTTGGCAGGAATCCTTGTCGGTCAATGACAAGCAGAACCCGGGGGCCTTGCTGATGCTGGCCAGGGCGTACACCATTCAGGGCGACATCCAAAAAGCCTTGATATATGGGGCCAAGGGGCTCCAGCAAAAGCAGTTGATGGGCCTTAGTGTCCCCAAATAGCGTATAGGGCCCTCTTGTGAACCCTCTCAAGCACCTCACCACCTGGATAAAGAACCTGAACGTACAGCAACTGGGTTTTGCCACCTTTCTGCTGTTTTTGGCCGGCTTCGTGCTGGCCTCTATCGGGTATTCCATTATTCGGCTTAACGCCCACCCCGAGCTGCTCGAAGAGACCCATACCCTGACCGATGTGGCTGAGCAGACCAGCGGGGACCTGATTTCCTTGACGGAAACCCGAAATGGCAAGCCGAAATGGATTATCAAGGTTAAATCCATCCAGTACAACAGCGAAAACACCCAGGCGGCGATGGAAATGGTGACCGGCACCATTTATAACGAAGAGGGGGGGGTGCTGCTTAATTTTATTGCCCCAAAAGGCCGATTTTACAAAGAAAATAGCCGGATAGAGCTAACGAAAACCGTTGAGCTGCAATCGCCTTCGGCGCAAATTACCATGAAGGCGCCGTTCATGACGTGGTCCAGCCTGAAAGACGAAATTGAAGCCTCCGGGGGCATCGTGTTTTCGAAGCAGGACTTTGGCCGAACCCTGGCCAACAAGGCGGTATTTGCCATGGATTTTTCGGCGATCGAGCTCTACGGCAATGTACAGACCTGGTTGGGAAATACTGCATCTGCCGGATCTCAAACCTGAGGCGCTATTACTATACTGGAGGTAAGAGACCCTCAAGCTGGGGGGTCGTGTGGCTTGCTGTTGCTAATGGGCGATGGCGGGCGCTGGTTGAAGCAACCCCGGTGCTGTAACCCGATGAACGCGTTATTTAACAATCTGTTTAGCAAACTAATGGGCCGAGGCCCTGAGCACTACTTTGACAAGGCGGTTGACGCCTTTCATGCCCACCAGTTTGCCAAGGCTTTGGAACTGTTCAACACCTACGAGGAGTTGAGCGGGGATGGGTCTGTGGCCCTGTACTACAACAAGGCCCAGTGCTATGAGGGCATGGAAGAGTGGAAAGAGGCCGAGGATACCTACCGATACTGCATTGAAGCGGTGCCAGAAGACCCCGAAGCCCAGTACATGATGGGTCGGTTTTACTATGACCGGGGCGAACCGGAAAAAGCCTTGCAGCACCTGGTTAATGCCAATGCCTACAGCGATCAGCAGCAGGGCGACGTGGATGCCTTGTCGGTACTCGGGTTTGTTTACGAGGACCTTCAGGATCCCGAGCAGGCCATTGCAACCTACGAAAAGGTGCTCAGCCTGGATCGTAATCTGATGATGGTGCGTATCTTCCTGAGCAACCTGTACATCAGAATGAAGAAGCTGGACAAGGCCCGCGAATACCTGCCCCGGCCCGAGGAGATAGATGCCACCGACGTGGATTTGAACCTGGAGCTGGCCACCACCTACGGGCGGTTGGGCAGTTGGCCCGACACGAAAACGTGCTGCCACCGGGCCCTGCAGATTGACGAGCGCAATGCCCAGGTATACAACCAGTTGGGCTTGGCTAATTACTGCTGCCACGAATACGACAAGGCGGTGGAGCACTACCAGAAAGCCCTGGAGATAGACCCTAGCTACGACATTGCCACGAACAACCTAGCCTATACCTTTGAGAAAATGGATCGCTTTGAAGATGCCATCCGCATCTTTAACCAGTACCTGATACTGGTCAAGGACGACCCGCAGGAAGCCAGCGACGTGAAGGACCATATCGCGTACCTGGTGGAGGCCATGGAAAACGAGCGTCAAGCCCAGCAGGCTGCCTCCGACGCCGATTAAGCCCCCCAGGTTTAGGCAGGATTCAGGCCGGAGGAAGGCTGGCGGGGATACAGGTTTTGGGGTTACAACAGCAGGGTGGGTTCGGCAAGGGGCTGGTTGCTTTCGTCAAGGGTGTAGGCGGCTTCAACAGCTTGCCTGGCTTCCTCAATGCCCTTGTCGTTGGCCCAAAGTGTGGCCAGTGTTTCGCCGGCCTGGACATGGTCGGCAATCTTGCGGTGGCACACTACCCCCACGGCCAGGTCCAGGGTGTCCGTCTTGTGCTGGCGGCCGGCCCCCAGGTATTTGGCGGCCTGGGCAATGCCGCGTGCATCGCATCGGCTGATGGTGCCTGATTGGCGTGCGGTAATGTCGATGGTTTGCTTGGGGTGGGGCATTAGGTTGTAGTTGTCCATAATGGCGGGGTTGCCACCCTGGGCCGTCACCATAGCGGCAAAGGCGTCGAGCGCCTGGCCGTTTTCCAGAACCGCCTGCATTTGTGCCCTGGCTGCCTCGTGGCTGGTTTGGGGGCGGGCCTGGTGCAGGGCCTCGGCGCCCAATGCCACGCACAGGGTTTTTAAATCTTGTGGGCCATTGTTCTTAAGGGTTTCAATGGCCTCGATGATCTCCAGGGTGTGCCCCACCGATTGCCCCAGCGGTTGGGCCATCGATGAAACCAGGCATGACATGGACCGGCCCAGAGCGTTGCCGACGCTTTGGCACGAGGCGGCAAGGCGGCGGGCATCGGCTTCGGTTTCCATAAACGCTCCCGACCCGCATTTGATATCCAACACGATGACGTCGGCGCCAGCGGCGATTTTCTTGGAGACAATCGAGGCGGTAATCAATTCGATGCTGTTGACGGTGGCCGTGACGTCACGCAGGGCATACAGCCGGGCATCGGCCGGGGCCAGCTCGGCGGTTTGCGTGCCCAGAGCCAGACCGGATTGGGCCACGAGTGACTTGAGCGTGTCCAGATCCAGGTTGACGTTGAAGCCGGGGATGGCTTCGAGCTTGTCGGCCGTGCCACCGGTAAATCCCAGTCCCCGGCCGGACAGTTTGGCAATGTGCAGCCCGCATGCGGCCAGCATGGGCATTAATACCAGGGTGGTTTTGTCCCCAACGCCACCGGTGCTGTGCTTGTCGACAATGGGCTTCAGGGCTTCGTCAAAGTGGAGGCGCTGGCCACTGTCGATCATCGCGGCGGTCAGCTCGACGGTTTCGGCTTCGGATAATCCTTGGCAGCAAACAGCCATTAACCAGGCCGAAACCTGGTAGTCGGGAATCTCGTCAGCCATCAACGCTTCGATAAACTGGCGGATGTGCCCTGGGCTATGGGGCTTGCCTTGCCGCTTGGTAAACAAAAACTCGTTGATGCGGAAGGGGGCGGTGGTGGCGGATGTGGAAGAGGCGGGGGCAGGCATAAGGGGGTAGGGCCGTCTTGATAAAACACACACAGGAGAGCGATGCCCCTGATTGTATCAAAACCGGCCGTTTTTTTTCTGGATGACGGGTTTGGCTGGGTCTGGCCTATAGGTACTGCAGAATATTGCTGAAGTAGGTCGGGAAACCAAAGACGGAGGTCTGTGCATTAAGGCCCAGCGAAGCACCGATACTGCCATAGTCACCGACACCGCTAAAGCCGCCGATACCACCGCCGTTGAGCAGTTGGTTATTGTAGTTCAGGTAGGCTTGCAGATCACCGACGCCGCCGTAGGGCATCGAGAAAGCGTTGCCCAAATAGGGGGTATAGCCGCCGCCAACAGGCAGGCCATACCCGCCATAACCACCATAACCACCATAACCACCATAACCACCATATTGGCTAAGGCCACCTAGGCCGTACAACTGGCTTATTTGGTAGTCGCGCAACAGCATGGCCGTAATGTAATCAACCTGCTGGGGCTGCTGGTAGACGGGTTGCTGATACACCGGTTGCTGGTAGACGGGCTGCTGGTAGACGGGTTGTTGGTAGGTTGGTTGCTGATACTGCTGGCTCAGGTTGTACAAAACCTGGAAAAACTGGGTGTAGGCATCGTCGGGCAGTTGCGGGGAGACGGCAGCCGGGGCCTGTACCTGTACCTGTGCTTGTGCCGGGGCGGCAATGACCGAATTGTTATTCAGCCAAAAGGCAAGGTCTTGTTGCGAGAGGGTTGGCTGGGGTTGCGCGTACACGGTCTGGTTGTCAAAAACGCTGGTAAAGCTGGGTATGGTTACAACGGTGGCTTGTGGTGGTGCCACGACAGCAGCCACCGGGTTGGTGGCGACAAAGGTCGGGGTGATGTAATCCTGGCTCGTGCCAAACGGGGTGCTGGGGCCCAGTATCTGGTGGCTCAGCGGCACGGGTTGAGGGTCTGCCGGTGGACGAAGTGCACCGGCATGAGTAAACAGTGATGCGTGGGCGAAGCCAGAGTCATTTCCAGCAAACATGGGGGCGAGTGGGGGTCTCCTCGTTTGTGATCAGAATGCAGTAGCCACGAAGCCCACAGGGGCGGGACATGGCCGAAGCGGTTCAAAAAAGGGGGTGAACCAAAAAAACGAACACAAAATTCTCTCTATAAATATATAAACAGTATTAAGCCGGTTTTTGATAGTTTTTGACGAATTGTTAATGCGCTTGTTGCAAAGAGTTTTACCTGAATCGGTGAGCTGAAACACAAAACCCACCTACCCATAGGATGTGGGCGTGGTGGGTTACCGTTGTTGGGACGGATTTTTGGTGTTGTAAACGGTGTTGCGGCCTACTGCATGGCGCTGCCGTTGCCGTCCATTTCGTTGGTGCGCTGAACAAACTTGTCCGCATCGGCTTTTGCCTTGAGCAAACTGGTATAGGCCGCCATTTTATCTTTGTCGTCCTTCACCTTCTTTTGCTCGCGTGCCCCAAAATGCATCGAGCCGGCCTGGGCCATGCTCAAGGCATTGGGCTGTTGCGGATGCGGTACATTTGAAGGAAACATGGTGATCTAACTCGCTTTCTGGCTGCCGGGCCCGCGGGGCGGGTTGATTACCATACGACTGCAAGGGTTGTGGCAGCTCGGACAAATTAACCTGTTAGGTAAAAATTCCTGTTTACAAGCCATACGGGTGGCTTCTATACGCATAAAACCGTAAATTATTAATTTTATGTTAAGAATGAATTGTTACTTTTACAATTTGTTACCAAATAGCATTAAGCTCTCTGGAAGGGCTTTTTGACGATTTTTTTGGGGCGGTTTTTCTGTAACGGGGCAACGAAACAGGAGAACTTAAGCAAATATTTATTATATCTGTTTTTTATATAATTAAGCATATTAGGGAAGAGGACATACAGGATCAATGCTGTTTAACCCTTACGGTAACCAAACTGCTATGACAGTGCCTATGGGCAGCCCCGAAGCCTATGCGGCGGCTCCTTTTGGTACGGGATCCGTTGACCCGATGGCCGCTTATGGCGCCGGTAGTTTCCCGATGGCTCAGTCTTATACCACGCAGGCCCCGGTGCAAATTAACATTGCCCTGGGTGGCGGTTATGTGGTGGCCCCGTTCGCCAACCCTTACGACACCTCCTATGGCTCGACCGGCATGTCCGGCGGGTTGTCGGTGCCCTCCCACTTGCAGGGGTTGTATCCGGGCACCGAGTTGAACGGTCATGTCAACAGCATGGTTGCCCTCAACGCCCATCTTTGGAACCAGTTTCAGCGGCTGTTGCCGGCCACGATGAACCAGTTGGTTAACAACTTCGGTGGTGGTTTTGGCATGGCCCCCTACATGCCCTACCAATCGCCTTTTGGTGGTTTAACCCCAACCCCGGCTACCCCACCGGTACCGGAACCCGAAGCGCCCGAGCCGCCCCAGCCGAGCGAGCCTGAGGTGAACCAAAGCGAAGAAGAATTGTTCAGCATCATCTCCACCTTTATTACGGCGATGAAAAACAACCAGATCAGCGGTTCGTCGGCACATCTGCCGGCCGATCCCGAACAGCAGTTTGTGATGTCTTCGCTGGAAGTTTTTCGCCAGGAAGTTCCCACGGCCATTTATAACCAGTTGCGTGCGCTGACGGGCCAGTACCGCAGTGCAGTGGGTGCTCTCGATGGCGTGTCCCTGCTCGATCAGCTTCAGGGCCTTGATGCCGCCGAAGCCCGTGACGTTTTGCGCGGGTCGATTCTCGAGGATCAATTCGGCCTGGTGGTTGACGACACCGGCACCATTACCGAAGGTGCGTTGGCCGGCAAAACCCTTGATGAGCTGACCATGGCCGATTTGCGCGATAATACCGCCTTTTTACCCTTCAGTACCAGCGAGCTGGAATTCAGCCATCGCCTTGCCGACGGAGCAATTAGGCCCTTTGGCTCGAACAATGCGGTTCACGGTACCCTGGATGCCGCCCTGGCTGACGATGGGGCCAACCCCGTGGCCGTGTACTTGCTGGGTCAAAGCCAGCATGCGTTGGATCTGAAGGACGACGTCAAGGTTTTTGTTCAGCAGAACGGGGGCCGGTTGCCCTACCAGCTGCGCACCCATATGTGGGCCATCATGACGGAACTGGATCGCTACGGCGAGCAAACCTATCGGTTGGCTCAAAAAGCCTAGGCTTTTGTTTCCGGTTTTTTAGGCAGACAGAATCAGCTCGTCCAGACATGCTTCGGGGCGCACGCGCTGACGCAGCATCGATCGCACATCGGCCAGCTTCCTGAGCCGATCACCGAGGCGCCAGACCATGGCCCGGTCATCGGCACAGTCCACGATGGCCTGCCAGGCCCAGTGCATGGCCCAGTCGAGGCCTTCCTCCAGGCCCAGCCCGGCTTCTTGAAGCTGGTGAAGAATGGCGGCGGTCTGATCCAGCCACAACTGGTTGGGGTCGGGAAGGACCATGGTTTGCAGGCAGGCGGCCAGCTGGGGCGGATAACTTGGGGTTTGGTTGTCGGCCGGTGTTCTGAAGGGAATCGTCTGGCACCTGGAGCGGATGGTGTCGATGACCTTTTGCGTGTCGTCACACAGCAGAAAAAACAAGACGTTGGCCGGGGGCTCTTCAAGGGTTTTAAGAAATTTGTTGGCCGCCTCGTCTCGCAGGATTTTGTGGTTCAGCGAAACCAGCTCGAAGCGCTGATCGGCCTTCATTCGTTGGGCAATGCAGGCCGGCGCAATAAAGCGCGGGGTGGCCGTGGGAGTGGTTGCGGCGGTATTTGGGGCTTCCGTTTCGGGTGCTGTTTCAGGATCTGTTTTAGAGACCGTTTCAGAATCGGTTTGGTGTACCACTTGGCCCCCGGCCACAATAACCACCCGTATAAACTGCGGGCTGGTGCTGCCGATGGCCTGCTGAACGGCGGCCACCTGTTTGACGCTGATATTCTGGTTGGTGGTGGAGGTTTTTTCAATAAGGCCCTTGTCCTTGTCGAACTCCCACAGGTAGCTGGTGTTGGTCAGGGTAATGACGTCCGGATGCCGGTTCTTGGCAATCCATGAACATGGCTGGCACTGGCCGCAGGCCGTGGTGCTGTTGGGGCGGTTCTGGCAGTTGATAAGCTGGGCCAGCCGCATGGCAAACCGGCCCATTTCGTCGAGGGGCTGGCCCAGCAGCAGGTAGGTGCTGACCAGGTGGCTGCCCGAGGTTTGATCCAGGGCGTTGGTAAAAAACCGGGTGGCAAACGGCTGGCTGTCGGCAAATTCATCGAGTCCTACCGGTTGGCCGGTTGGCTGCATAGCCTGGCTTGGCTGTTCAGAGACGGTTGGGGGGGGCGACAAATTCAACAGGGATTGGGTCATCGGTTTTTTCCAAGGCGTTAGGGGAGGGAGAGGGTGATTAGCTGGTAAAGAGGACTTCCAGGGCAGTGTGGCCATCAAGCTTGCCGCTTTTCAGCAGCCATTCGACATCCGTCAGGGTGTGTTTGACATGCAGCCACCGCTGGGGCGAAACCCGGCCAAACTGTTGCAGATGCTTCTTAACGGCAAAGGGTTTCTGCTTGGTGCGCTGGGCAATCTGGTCCGGGCTTAAACCGGCCTGGGCCAAGCGGCATGAGGTGAAGATGTTGTTGACGTAGGTTTGGATGGGGGCAAGGATCATCGGCACATAGGGTCGGGCCATGAGCATGGTGTTGAGGTCGTCGAGCAGTTGGGCCTGTTGCTTGGCCCAGGCCGGTTGGCTGGTGTTGGGCCCCGGTAGCCAGTGGTTGACCATGGCAAAGAGGTTATCGCTATGGTACCCCAGTGCTTCAATGACCTTTGGCGTGATGGTGGGGAAGGTGTCCCTGAGCAGGGCCAGCTTCAGCGCTTCGTTGTACAGGGTTCGCTTGTCCACGCCCAACTGGGTTACCAGGGCATGGGCGGCAGGGGCGGTTATGTTTACGTCCAGGTGGCGGGCGGCCTCAAGCAGGAAGGCCTCGGCTTGGTCGGTTTGCCAAAACTGGAGGGCCTCGAACTTTTGGCTCACGATGCCCGGCTGCTTGGTTAGCCAGCGGTTGATTTTGATTTTGCCATCGAACTTACGGGCCACCATCAACACGGACTTGTCGTCGGGGCAGGTTTCAAGCAGTGCCTTGAGCGACTCGATGTCCGCTTCGTCGGCCTCGGTTTTGGCCGCCTCGTGCAGAAAGGTGGGGGTGTTTAGCTCAACCAGGGTATGCTGGCCAAAGGCCATCGGGATGCTGCCAATGGCTTCCAGGGCTTCGGGCAACTGTGGGTGATCCAGTTTTTTATGGCACAGGCTGGCAAAGGCCGGGTTGACCAGTTTTTGGCGCAGGGTTACCACGGCCTGTTCAAGGGCGAAATCGTCGTTGCCGTAATACAGATAAACCGTCATCAGATCTTCTCAATGCTTGTTTGATGCTTGCTGAGTGTTTGCTGGATGCTTGACCGGTTTTGGCGGCTTCACCCACAATATCAGCGTGGCCCGTGCTGTAGCCAAGACAGAAAAGGACGCGTTTTTCGGTGACATCCGCCGCCTCTCAATCCCCAACATCGTTTGTTGCCCTGCTAACCGACTTTGGTGATCGCGATGGGTACGTGGGGGTTGTTAAAGGGGTCATACTCCGACTCTGCCCGAATTGTACCATAGTCGACCTGGCCCACCATATTGACCCGCAGGATGTAAACCATGCCGGCTGGGTTCTGAACCAGTGCTTTGACGCCCTGCCGGATCAGACCGTCATCATTGCCGTGGTCGATCCGTACGTGGGTGATGCCACGCAACGCTCGGTGGTGCTGGTTTTCGAGGCCGGGCAGAAGGTGGTAGTGGTGCCCGATAATGGCTTGGCCGGCCGGCTGCTGGCCCGGTACGAACCGGTCGAGGTTCGGGTCATCCAAAACCCCGCCTTGCAGGGGGCGGGGCAAAGCACTACCTTCCACGGACGTGATCGGTATGCCCCGGTGGGTGCCCATTTGGCCCGGGCCATAGCCGAAGAAACCCTGCCGGCTATGCTGGCGGCTGTGGGGCCAAGCTTGCCGGCTGCCGACTTGAAACGGCAGGGCCACGCCATGGCCCCTGTCCTTCGGGAAGACGATCGGTTGATTCAGGGGGCCATCGACGCCCTCGATCGTTACGGTAACCTGTTGACCAATGTGCCCAATACCATGTGGCCGGGGACTTGGACGGAAGCCGACGTGGCCACGGCCCAGGTAAACGATCGAACGATCCCCGTGGTGTGCTGCCTCAGCTATTCTGCTTTGCAGAAACCCAATGAGGGCCCAGCCCCGATTGGGCTGATTCGAGGCAGTCACGGGTGTCTGGAGTTGGCGGTTGACGGGGCCTCGTTAAGCGAAACGCTTGGGATTCGGGCTGATGAGTTGCCTACACCGTTTGAATTACGACTTTAGTCATTCTAAATTAAGAAGATATAAAGGACGTGTAAAAATCTTATATGTGGGTGCAAAGACAGGGGGGTGGTTTTTACATGGCCAGAAGCTGTCAATAAACAGCTTAATGTATAGGATTATGGGGCTTTTGGCATCCGCTGCCATGGGCCGTGCGGACGGCGTGGTCAAAGACCATATAAAGAAGGGTCAAGGATGTTCGTGTCAGGTCGGCACGAAGCCCGACCCATGCCATTGCACCAAATTTTAAATTTCGTTATAACGGTATAAACGCAGACAGGCCGTTGAAGGGATCGCGTCTTCAAACTGTTTTCAAACCAGCTTCGAGTTTAGAGCACGGTTTCCCTGTCTGCCCCGTTTGGCAATCACTTCATTTTTACCGTCTCCCCCCCCCAACGTCAGTTTTGTATCTGGAGAGTTCATCGCATGACACCGACCAATACGGTGAGTCTGGATTCCATCCGACTTCGGTTGATAGAGGGTAAGCAGGCCCAGGCCCAAGGTGCTTCGAATGAAAGCACGGTCACCTTATCGAAGGAAGGGGTCAGCTATTTGATTAAGTCCCTGGCGTATGCCGATACGGCTTTTGCCTCGGAAATCGAGCATTTGCTGGTGCAAATTGGTGAGTTGGCTGTCCCCCAGTTAATCAAGGGACTGCTGTCCACCAACATGACGGTGCGCTCGGTATGTGCCATGGCCCTCATCCGTTTGGGCCGCGTGGCAGAGAAGCCTTTAATCGAGGCGTCCATGCGCGCCACGACCAGCCGTTGGATTTTTAACTTCCTCTTCGAGGAGTTGGGCTTGCCGCAGTATATGGTTCAACCCGTTCAAGTGGTTCAATCATCTTCGGTAGCGCTTTCCAACGCTTAGACCAAAAGAGCGACCACAATCTTAAGGTGCGCTGTATCTGTGGGTTTTTGTAACAGCCGCAGGCCTCAAGCTGTCAAAAAATCGAGCACACACGTTTCTATATAACTGTTGTGTCACCAAAGGGGGAAGTGTTTTCGTCTGACTTGCGTGACGTGGTTGCTCTGTCCTTGAGGGGGCCGCTTGTTTATCGGGCAACCCGCCATGGGGTTCGAATCGACCAAGGCCTGTGTTAAACGGGGTGTTGCCAAGCGTGCACTGAACCGGTGACGCAGGTACGAAACAGGCGTTATTTGGAGCGTGTATGAAAGGGGGGCAACCTAACACCATGGTGTTTGGTGCGGTTCAAACGGTTGATTGTTGTCGGTTAGAGCCCAAGCAGGGCTGGATAACCGGTGTCGGTCCACGAATGCTGATGGCCCCCAGGGAATTGAGGGAGGTCTTCTAATGACGGACGTGTCAACCTACTCGTCACTGGTGCCGGTCGCGGACGCCACAAATGGTGGTCCCTCGTCGGAGGGTAACCCGTCGTCGCCATGGGCAGCCGCCTTGCAGCAATCGCAAGACCAGGCCCAACAGCAGTTGGAAAACCGCTACCGTTTTCGGCTATCGTACCAGGCCGGTTGGTTGTTCAACACGCATATGAGTGGCCTGCTCAACGGCATGAACTATACCGTGACGTCGATGGGCGACTACCTGAATGCCACCCAGACGTTTTTCAACAACGGCAACAGCTACTCCCAGTTTGAGCACATGTCCAGCTACGGGGTGTATGTCACGGTCTCCAACCCGGCCTATGGTAACCAGACGTTTTCTCTGGCCTTTGGATCCCGGTACGTGTCGTTGGCCGGAACGGGTGATTTTGGTGGGTTTGACTTGTCCACGGCCATTGGGTCTATCAATATTGCCTCGAATCTGGGCGCGATTCAGGCGGCACTGGGCCAGGATGGGCAGGCTCAGCAGTGGGTCAAGGCCCAGCAAAAAGAACAGGCGGTCCAGGCCTTGGAACGGCTGTTGTCCGATTCGTCGAGTTTGCAAGTGCTTGAGATCAAGTACAGTATTCTGGACGACATCAAGGAAGGCAAAAGTCTGGAAGAGGCCCTCCAGGATCTTCGACCCAACGAGCAGACGATTCTGGCCAAGGCGCTGCATCGCTTCAGTCGCCAGAAGGGCGCGTTTGCACCGGATGGGACGGGTTATTTGCTTAAGCTGGTGGGACAGTTTACCGATTACAGGGTGTCGCCGGCCGACGAGTTGATGATGACCATGCCCGAATGCGAAGGGGACTACGACGAGGAACGGTTGACCGGGGCCAAGAAAATCCTGTCCTTGCTGGGCCAGGGGCAATCCCTTCAGCAAATTTATGCAGACCACCACGAGCTTGGCCTGGACGATGTCGTACAACTTCGCTCCGTGGCCCAGGCCATGTCGTCGCGGGTAGTCAATCCGCAGTCGCCGCTTAAGCTGTTTGCCGATGACGTGGTGGCCCAGGCCAACGCCTTGATTGGCCAGGAACGCAAAAAGAATGAGAACAACCCGTTTACGATTATTAGACGCATGAGTGCATTGCAGGCTTATCAACAGACAGAGGCGGCCTTGCAATTTGCCCGGCAATTGTACGCCATCGTCGACCCGCAGGAGGCCGCCGACCATGAGGCGTTTGCAGCCCAGTACGGCGTGCCTCCCAGTCTGAACAATACTGACGATGCCTTGCAAGGGGTTCAACAGCCTACTCTGACACCGGCTGTGACGCCGGTCGGTACAAGCCGACCGGGTGGTGGGCCAATGGGATTGGATGCCTTGATTCAGCGGTATTTTCCGTTGTTGCAGGCTGACGGAATGACGTCGGTTGACGCGTCCCTATCGGTGGCTGATTTTGGTACCGGTAGCTCGGCTGGCTTGACCAGTGCTGGTGCAACGGCAACTGCCGGCAGTGGTGGTGGGGGTGCTGTGGCTGCTGCGTCCGCCGGTGGCGGTGGCGGTGGTGGCGGCGTGGCTTTCTAAGGCGTCAATTCTTTTTAGACAACCGGTGTCAGACAAAGGGTTTTAGACCACCGATTCACGGTTTTTGCTGATGGCCCGTTCCAGCAGGCGGGTCTGGCGACGAACGTCGGCATCCTTGTACCGTTGTTGCTGGCGTTCGGTGACGGGCACAAAGGGGGGGATTTTTCTGGGGCGGGCCTGTTCGTCCTGGGCGACGAGGACCAGAAAGCTGGAGGCAATCACCCGCTCCTCGGGGCTGCCGGGTGACGTGGCGACCACGTCGACCTGGACTTCCATCGAGGTGGTCCAGGTGCGGGTCAGGTTGGCCAGGGCGGTGACGGTGTCTCCTATGGCCGCCGAAGCCTTGAAGCTCATGCGATCCTGCCGGACGGTAATGACTGGCCCGTTGACATGGGCCTGGGCAGCGGCCACGCCGGCTTCATGAATCAGTTCGAGGATGGCGCCGCCAAAGACCTTCTGATGGATGTTGCTGTCGTTGTCGGTCATTACCCGGCTGATGATGGCCGGTGCACAGGTCGGCAAAATTCGGGTGGCGTCGCGCTGGCTGGCCAGCAATTCCTCCTGCTTGCGCGACTGCTTGCGCACCTCGGCATCGGTGGCCAGCAGTTTATCTTCGGCGGTTTCCAGCGCCAGCGGGGGAACGGTTGTCGGGCGCATGTCGTCGTCCATGGCCACAAACACCAGGTATCCCTTGGCCAGCATGCGCTTGTCCATGCTGCGCACGTTCTGCGTGTCGACGGTTACCTCGATTTCCATCGAGGTGTGCCACGTTTGGGTCAGGCGACAGTGGGCCGTGACAATATCCCAGACCCGTGCCGAGTCGACAAAATTCATGTAGTCCAGGCATGCCGTTACTGTGCCCCGGCCCGCGTGTTTGTGGGCACTGAAGCTGGCGGCCACATCCACCAGTTTTAATACCGGGCCAGCCCGGGCCAGTTTCAGTTCGTTGGTATACCGGGGATAGATGATCTGGTTGACGGCGGTTTGCGAGTCTTTCCAGGATTTGGCTTGGGGTGGTTTGTCCATGCACACCAGTTAAGCACAGCCTGGCAGCAGGCGCTATGAGCCACATCTATGTATGGTGTAAGATGAGGCAACAGGATGGTGTCGCGCACCATCCGGCAAAAGACCCGGTTTTGTCTTTGTCTTGTTCCCTGGCT
Organism: Cyanobacteria bacterium HKST-UBA04; assembly: GCA_020431915.1. Lineage (GTDB taxonomy): Bacteria > Cyanobacteriota > Vampirovibrionia > Vampirovibrionales > JAGQHJ01 > JAGQHJ01. The sequence continues at coordinate 35,539 of JAGQHJ010000020.1, forward strand.
GCGCTGCCGGTTTTTCTGGAGATTTATTGGCTTGTGATTAAAGGGTATGCAACCCCTGAGGGTACGGCACGGTATGCCCAGCGGGCCGTTGAAACAAAGAAGCTACCGCCCGAGCATTTCAGGTTGACGGCTACCGGGCACACCTTGTCCAGTTTGGGCATGGGCAGCTACTTGGGCGAGCCCGACGATGAAGACAGCGAGATGATGGAATCGGCCGTACGGCGATCCGTGACGTCGGGGGCTGTT